>NZ_LLXU01000051.1 GCF_001431645.1 Stenotrophomonas panacihumi
CCTGGGGCATGCGGCCGCAAGCCGGGTCTCCGCTGGTGCAGCAGCGCATCACCGACGGCATCGACGCGCGCCTGCAGGCGCTCGGCTGGCGGCAGGCGCCGGACGGGCAGGTCACGCTGGCCGCCCACATCATCACCCAGCAGCGGCAGACCCTCGATACGTTCTATACCGGCACCGGCATGGGCGGCTGGGGGTGGCGCGGTGGTTGGGGCGGCGGCATGGGCATGGGGACCGCGCAGACCACGGTGCGCACCTACGATGTCGGCACGCTGGTGGTGGACATGTTCGACACCTCCACCCAGCAGGCCATCTGGCGTGGCACGGCCAGTGGCACGGTGCCCAGTTCGCCTGAAAGGGTGAACGCCGCCGTCGAGGCCGGGTTGACCAAGATGTTCACCGGCTTCCCACCGGGTCCGGCGCCGGCCAAGTGAGCTTCGGCAACGCTGCCAGGCACTGCCCGTCGCGCGACCGTGGTCGCCGCGGGCGTTGCTTGGCGCGATGCCTGCTTGGGCTGGCCGCGTGGCCGCTGCTGGCGGGCGCGCAGGCATCCGATGCCGCGCCGGCCAAACCCGGCTTCTGGCAGCTGATGCACGACCCGCAGGACGGCAAGCTGGACATGTCCGAATGGCTGCTCAACCACCGCGGCGTGCTGCCGGTGCCGATCGTCATCACCGAGCCGGCCCTCGGCTACGGCGGTGGCGTGGCGTTGATGTTCTTCCATCGCCCCGAAGGCAGCGCCGCCACGCGTACCACCGCCAGCGGCCAGACCCGCTTCATCTCGCCCAACATCTACGGCGTGATGGGCATGAAGACGGAGAACGGCAGCAACGCGTATGGCGGCGGCGCCATGCTGCATTTCGACGAAGACCGCTGGCGCTACAAGGGCGGCGTGGCCAAGGCCTCGTTCAACCTCGACTTCTACACGCAGGGCCGCTTCTTCCCGGTGCAGGAGATCGGCTACAACGTCGACGGCCTGGCTTCGTTCCAGCAGGTGGCGCGGCGCATCGGCGACGACGATTTCTATGTCGGCCTGACCTGGATCTACATGGACCTCGACGTGTCCTTCGATACCGCGTCCGACAGCCAGTTCTTCGAAGACAAGGAGCTGGCGCAGAAGAGCTCCGGCCTGGGCCTGATGCTCGAATACGACACGCGCGACAACCCGTTCACCCCGTCCAGCGGCTGGACCGCCGCGCTGGACGCCAATTTCTACCGCGAAGGCTTCGGCGGCGAAGTCGATTTCGACAGCTATCGCGCGCACACGTTCGCGTACTGGCCGATGTTCGACAAACGGCTGGTGGTGGGTGGTCGCCTGGACCTGCGCGCCGTCGGTGGCGATGTGCCGTTCTACCGCCTGCCCTACGTGGACATGCGCGGCATCGCCGCCGGCCGCTACCAGGATCGTCGCGCGGCCATGGTGGAAACCGAGCTGCGTTGGAACCTCACCCCGCGCTGGGCGTTGATCGGCTTCGTCGGCGCCGGGCGCGCGTGGGGCCGCAAGGACGACTTCGGCGACGCCACCACCGCCGTGGCCAAGGGCGGCGGCTTCCGCTACCTGCTGGCCCGCAAGCTGGGCCTGTACGGCGGCCTCGACTACGCGTGGGGGCCGGACGACCACACGTTCTACATCCAGATGGGCAGTGCCTGGCGATAACTCCCCCGGAGATTGGCGATGCGCACGCGGTCGGCGACTGCATTCCCCTGGCATTGGCTCGGGCTCCTGCCGTGCGTGGCTTTGCCTGCGTTCGCGCAGCCGTCCACGCCTGGGCCGCCGCCGGAAACCTTCCCCGGCCTGGATGGCCACCAGTGCGGCGAGCGCGCGCCCGGCGACACGCGGCCGCGCATCGGCCTGGCGCTGGGCGGTGGGGGCGCGCGCGGCATTGCGCACGTGCGCGTGCTCAAGAAGCTGGAGGAGCTGCACATCCCGGTGGACTGCATCGCCGGCACCAGCGCCGGCGCGCTGGTCGGCGCGCTGTATGCGGCCGGACGCAGCCCGCAGCAGATCGAGGACGTGGTGCTTTCCACCGACTGGAAGGCCACGTTCTCCGATACGCTGCCGCGCCGCGACCGCACGCTGCGCCGCAAGAGCGACGACTACACGCGGCTGGCGCCCATCGGCGTGGGCTTCGGCGGCGACAGTGGCGGCGTGCGCCTGGCCGCCGGTATCAGCCAGGGGCAGCGGCTGATCGCCGTGTTCGAGAACGCTACCGGTGGCGGCCGCGTGGCCGGCGATTTCAACCGCCTGCCGATTCCGTTCCGCGCCGTGGCCACCGACATCAACACCGGACAGGCGGTCGCGATCGGTCAAGGCAGCCTGGCGATGGCGATGCGCGCGAGCATGTCGCTGCCGGGCATCATGCATCCGGTGAACCTGGACGACCGCGTGCTGCTCGACGGCGGCATCGCCAACCAGATCCCCATCGACGTGGTGCGCGCGATGGGCGCCGAGCGGATCATCGCCGTCGATGTCGGCACGCCGCTGCGCGTGCTCGGCAGCGATGCCAGCGTGCTCGACGTGGTGGACCAGATGAGCGGCTTCCTCACCGTCGGCAGCGCGCAGCGCCAGCTTGCCACGCTCGGCCCGCAGGACATGGTCATCCGGCCGGACCTCACCGGCCGCGTGGCCACCGGCGAGTTCGACAAGGCCGCGCTGGCGCTGGAGATCGGCCAGGTCGCGGCCGACGCGGCCGCGCCGCAGCTGCGCCGCTACAGCGTCGACGAAGCGACGTACGCCGCGTTCCAGCAGCACCAGCGCACGCATCTGCCGCCCGCGCCGACCGTGGAATTCGTGCGCCTGGTCAACGACACCGGCTATTCGGACGAAGTGCTGATGGGCTACCTGCCGCTGAAGGTCGGCGAGCCGCTGGATGCGAAGGCGCTGCAGCAGGGCATCCTGCACGCCTATGGAATGGGCACGATGTCGAGCATCACCTACGACGTCGTGCGCGAGGACGAACGCACCGGCGTGGTGGTCACCGCGCATCCCAAGCCCAATGGTCCGGCGTACTTCGAGGCCGGCATGACCCTCAGCAACGACCTGGAAGGCGACCACGAGGCCAACCTGCGCGCGGGCCTGCGCTTCTCGCCGATCTCGCCGAACGGGGCGGAGGCGCGCGTCACCCTGCAGATCGGCAGCGAACCGGGCCTCACCGGGGAGTACTACGCGCCACTGGATCCGGCCAACCGCTATGCCTTCAATGCCGTGGGCGGCTTCCAGACCAGCAGCTTCAATATCTTCGACGACGCCGGCTACCGCATCGAGCGTGACCGCGTTCAACGCTACGGCGCCGCGGTGGGCATCGCGCGCAACTTCGGCGAGGTGGCCAGCCTGGGCATCGGCGTGGAGCGCTATGCCGGCGATGCGCGCGCGGTCATCGGCACGCCGCCGCAGGACAAGCGCTACTTCCAGCAGGGCGCGCTGACCGCGCAACTCAACTGGGATGACATCGACAGCGTGTTCTTCCCGCGCGACGGCACCCTCGGCCGGCTGGGCGTGCGCAGCTCGCAGGGCTGGCTCGGCGCCGACGAGGATTTCGACCAGCTGGACTTCGATCTTGTCGGCGCGCGCAGTTTCGGCCGGCATGCGGTGCAGCTGGGCCTGCGCTACCACGCCACCATCTCCGGCCAGGCGCCGCCGGAAAGCCTGTACCGCCTCGGCGGGCGCTGGCGGCTGGCGGGCTTCCAGCACAACGAACTCACCGGGCAGGACTACGCGCTGGGCTTCGCCGGCTATACCTACGAGCTGGGCCGCGTGCTCGGGCGCTCCGCGCAGGTGGGCGGCACGCTCGAGTATGGCAATGCCTGGCAGAAGCGCAGCGACATGAGCCTGGCCGATGGCATCGTCAACGGCAGCCTCTTCATCGGCTTCGATTCGTGGATCGGCCCGCTGATCTTCGGCATGGGCCTGCGCGAAGGCGGCGACCGGGTGGTGTTCATCGAGTTGGGACAATCGCTGTAGGCGCTCGTGCACGCAGGCGCTGCACCCGATGGGCTAAGGTGCCCGCGGGGCTTGAACCGGACAGGGCATGGAGTCGCAACAGATCGTTTTCCTCGTCATCCTCGCGGTGACGCTGGTGTTGTTCATCAGCGGGCGGCTACGCGTGGACCTGGTCGCCCTGCTGGCGACGCTGGCGCTCACGCTGGCCGGCATCCTCAAGCCGGCGCAGGCGCTGTCGGGCTTCGCCAGCGAACCGGCGATCATCGTGGCGGCGGTGTTCGTGCTCTCGGCGGGGCTGTCGGCCACCGGCATCACCGACCGCATCGGCGCGGCGATCGGCCGCGCGGCCGGCGGGCGCGAATGGCGGGCCATCGCCGTCACCATGCCGGCCACCGCGGCGATGGCGGCGTTCTCCCACCACCTGATGATCACCGCGATGATGCTGCCGGTGATGATGCGCCTGGCGCGCGAGCAACAGCTGGCGGCCTCGCGGTTGCTGATGCCGATGTCGCTGGCCGCCTCGCTGGGCACCACGCTCACGCTGATCAGCGCGCCGGCGTTCCTGCTGGCCAACGACCTGCTGTCGCGCGCGGGCCAGCCGCGCCTGGACCTGTTCGCCATCACCCCGATCGGCATCGTGCTGGTGCTGGTGGGCATGCTCTACATGCTCGCCGGACGCTGGCTGCTGCCCAAGCGCCAGGGCGAAGAGGACAGCGGCGACTACCTGCGCCTGGAGCGCTATTACACGGAATTGCTGGTGGAGGAGGATTCGCCGTGGGCCGGCCGCACGCTTGGCGAGTTCGAGGAGGCCTTCAGCGAGCGCCTGCAGGTCGCCGACTGGCTGCGCCACGGCCTGCGCCGCCGCCGCAACGATACCGGCGGCTTCCTGCGCGCCGGCGACGTGCTGCTGGTGCGCGCCTCGCCGGATGAAATCGCCTCGGTGCGCGACGAGCCGGGCCTGACCCTGCACGCGGTGGCCAAGTACGGCGAGAAGCCGGCCGATGGCCATGCGCCCGAGTCCTTCGGCGAGGAGCAGCTGGTGCAGGCGGTGGTGGCGCCGCATTCGGAGTTCGTCGGCCGCAGCGTGTCGGGCATCGATTTCCTGCACAACCTCGGCGTGGTGGTGGTCGGCCTGTGGCGCAAGCAGGGCTGGCTGCACGGCGAGCTGTCCGAGGTGCGCCTGGAGGAGGGCGACCTGCTGGTGCTGTGGGGCAGCCAGCACAAGTTCCAGCAGCTTTCCGACCACCGCGGCTTCCTGATGCTGATGCCGTTCGACGCCCAGCGCAGCCGCCGCCGGCGATGGCCGGTGGCGCTGGGCATCATGCTGGCCTCGGTGGTGGCCGCGGCCACCGAATGGCTGCCGCCGCAGATCGCCTTCCTGGCCGGCGCGGTGGCAATGGTGCTCTCGCGCTGCGTCACCCTCGAACGTGCCTACGAGGAGATCGACGTGCGCATCTACGTGATGATCGCCGGCGTAATCCCGCTGGGCATCGCCATGGACCAGACCGGCACCGCGCAGCGCCTGGCCGACCTGCTGCTGGCGCATGTGGACGGCCTCTCGCCCCTCACCCTGCTGCTGGTGATGTTCAGCGCCGCCGCGCTGCTCACCCAGATCCTCTCGGACGCGGCGACCACCGTGCTGCTCACCCCGATTGCCCTGGCGGTGGCCGAGGGCCTGCACCTGCCGCCGGTGCCGTTCGTGATCTGCACCGCGATGGGGGCGGTGGCCTCCTTCCTCACGCCCATCGGCCACCACGGCAACCTGTTGATCCTCAACCCGGGCCAGTACCGCTTCGCCGATTTCCTCAAGGTGGGGGTGCCGCTGACCGCGCTGATCGGGCTGGCGGCGGCCTGGACCGCCCGCTGGCTCTGGCTGGGCGGCCCGCTGTGGCCATTCGTCCATTGACCCGGGCGGACCCGCAGGTGCCTATTCACGTTGGGCCCCCGTTGGGCAAAACCGGCGTAGTCTGCCGCCCGGGGAAGCCGCCTGAACGGGGAGGGCACGGGCTCCCCCATGGTGATGACCTAACATGGGCGGCGATGACCGTCGCGGCCGAGGAGTGCTTGTGTTCGTAGTTGGGAAAGCGATGCGTGGCGTCCAGCGGACGCGCCGCGCCGGCAGCGCCGTGCAAATCCAGCCGGTGCGGGGCGCCGTCGTCTGACATGAGCGCCACCGTGATCGAAGCCGTCGCCCCCGTGCGCGACGCCGGCCTGGCCGTGCTGCCCGCCGAATCCCCGCTGGAGATGCCCGAGCAATCCCTGCGCGCCGGCCACCTGCAGGTGCCGCGCCAGCGCACCTCGCCGCTGGGCATCGGCCTGCGCCGCTTCTACCTGATCGGCGGCACCGCCGCGATGACGCTGGGCGCCACCTGGATGATGGCCTCGGTGATGTGGGCCGACGGCATCAGCGTGTTGGAGGCCTGCCTGCTGGTGCTGTTCGTGCTGCTGTTCGCCTGGGTCGCCATGTCCTTCGCCAGCGCCGTGGCCGGCTTCATCAGCGTGGTGTTCGGGCGCGGCCGCAAGCTGGGCATCGACCCCGACGCGCCGCTGCCCACCCTGCACAGCCGTACCGCGCTGCTGATGCCCACCTACAACGAAGACCCGCGGCGCCTGCTCGCCGGCCTGCAGGCGATCTACGAATCGGTCGCCGCCACCGGCCAGCTGGACCGCTTCGACTTCTTCATCCTCAGCGACACCACCCGCCCGGCCATCGGCCTGGCCGAGGAGCGCGAGTACGCGGCGCTGTGCGAACGCACCGGCGGCGCCGGGCGCATCTTCTACCGCCGCCGCGCCGACAACGCCGGGCGCAAGGCCGGCAACATCGCCGACTGGGTGCAGCGCTTCGGCGGCGACTACCCGCAGATGCTCATCCTCGACGCCGACAGCCTGATGGCCGGCGACACCATCGTGCGCCTGGTCGCCGGCATGGAGCTCAACCCGGACGTCGGCCTGATCCAGAGCCTGCCGGCGGTGGTGAACGGCCATACGCTGTTCGCGCGCATGCAGCAGTTCGGCGGCCGCGTGTACGGCCCGATCATCGCCTACGGCGTGGCCTGGTGGCATGGCGCCGAGAGCAACTACTGGGGCCACAACGCGGTGATCCGCACCCGCGCGTTCGCCGCGCACGCCGGGCTGCCGGCGCTGCCGGGGCGCAAGCCGTTCGGCGGCCACGTGCTGAGCCACGATTTCGTCGAGGCCGCGCTGATGCGCCGGGCCGGCTGGGCCACCCACATGGTGCCGTACCTGCAGGGCAGCTACGAGGAAGGCCCGCCGACGCTGACCGACCTGCTGATCCGCGACCGCCGCTGGTGCCAGGGCAACCTGCAGCACGCCAAGGTGGTCACCGCCCGCGGCCTGCACTGGGTCAGCCGGATGCACATGATGATCGGCATCGGCCATTACTTCACCGCGCCGATGTGGGCGATGCTGATGCTGATCGGCATCGGCATCCCGCTGGCCGGCAACGGCATCGACCTCGCCGCCGAGATTCCGTTCTCCCCGGCGCGCTACTGGCATGCGCAGGGCGACAACGGCGTGCTGTGGGTGTTCGCGCTCACCATGGGCGTGCTGCTGGCGCCGAAGGTGCTCGGCTACCTGGCGCTGCTGTTCAACCCGGTCGAACGGCGCGGCTGCGGCGGTGCGCTGCGCGCGCTGCTCAGCATCCTGCTGGAAACCGTGCTGGCCGCGCTGATGGCCCCGGTGGTGATGTACCTGCAGTCGCGCGGCGTGGCCGAGGTGCTGGCCGGCAAGGATTCGGGCTGGGACGCGCAGCAGCGCGACGACGGCAAGATTTCCTGGATCGCGCTGATCAAGGGTTACGGCGGCCTGAGCCTGTTCGGCCTGCTGGCCGGCGTGATGGCCTACATGGTCTCGCCGTCGCTGGCGGCGTGGATGGCGCCGGTGGTGATCGGCATGGTGCTGGCGATCCCGGTGGTCGCGCTGACCTCGCTGCGCCGTGCCGGCGAAGGACTGCAGCGCCTGGGCATCTTCGCCATTCCCGAAGAGATCGCCCCGCCCGCGGTGATGGTGCGCGCGGCCGAACTGCGCCGCGCCGCCGCGCAGGCCGCCGCGGCCGAGTAAGCCGCGCCGGCGGGCAGGCATAATGCGGCTTTCGCACGAGGGAAGCCGCACGATGTCCGACACGCTGGATGCACTGGAGCTCGAAACCCGGCCCTCGCCGCAGTGGAGCGTGATCTGGCTGCACGGCCTGGGTGCCGATGGCCACGACTTCGCGCCCATCGTGCCGGAGCTGGTGCGCCCGCATTGGCCGGCGCTGCGCTTCGTGTTCCCGCATGCACCGGTGCGCGCGATCACCATCAACAACGGCGTGCGCATGCGCGGCTGGTACGACATCGCCAGCTTCGACTTCGCCGATCGCGCAGATCGCACCGGCGTGCTCGAATCGGTGGCGCAGGTCGAAGCACTGATCGAACGCGAACAGGCCCGCGGCATTCCGCCCGAGCGCATCCTGCTGGCAGGCTTCTCGCAGGGCGGCGCCATCACGCTGGCTGCCGGCCTGCGCCGGCAGGTGCCGCTGGCCGGGCTGATCGGCCTGTCCACCTATCTGCCGGACATGGCGCACGCCGCCGACCACCTCGTCGCCGGTGCCCAGCGCCAGCCGCTGTTCATGGCCCACGGCCAAGGCGACCCGGTGATCCCCATCGTGCACGCCCAGCAGAGCGCGCAGGCGTTGCAGTCGCTGGGCTTCGACATCGAGTGGCACGCCTACCCGATGGCCCACCAGGTCTGCGCCGAGGAAATCGACGCGCTCGCCGCGTGGCTGGACCGCCGCTTCGCCGCCGCGGCCTGACGCCGACGTGAGCGATCCCCGCGCCGCGCAGCCGTGGATGCCCGAACTGTGCCGGCTGCCGCGCGTGGGCGCGATGGTCGGCCTGGCCGAGCTGGTGGTGGTGATCGTGATGCTGGTGCCCGATGCCTCCACGCCGGTGACGCCGGGGCGTTTCCTGTCCGCCTCCGGCCTGGCGCTGTGGCTGGCCCTGGGTGTCACCGCGCTGCTGTGCGTGCTGCGCGAGCCGCTGGCGCGCTTCCAGCCGCGAGAGGGCGCGTGGCTGGCGCTGCTGCTGGCGTGGCTGGCGGCGTTGATCGGCAGCGGCGTGGTGCATGCGCTGTATGCGGCCACCAACAGCGGGCCGCTGGGGCAGGGCATCGGCTTCTGGCGCTTCAGCCTCGGCTGCGCCACCACGGTGGCGCTGATCTGCGCGCTGGCCTTGCGCTATTTCTATGTCAGCGACCGCTGGGCCGCGCAGACCCAGGCCAATGCCCGCGCCGAGGCCGACGCGCTGCAGGCGCGCATCCGCCCGCACTTCCTGTTCAACAGCATGAACCTCATCGCCAGCCTGCTGCGCCGCGACCCGCTGGTCGCCGAGCAGGCGGTGCTGGACCTCTCGGACCTGTTCCGCGCCGCGCTCGGCGCCGGCGAGGGCGATTCCACCCTGCGCAACGAATGCGAGCTGGCCGAGCGCTACCTGTCCATCGAGACGCTGCGCCTGGGCGAGCGGCTGGCGGTGCAGTGGGAACGCGGGGAAGACCTGCCGTGGGCGCTGCCGATGCCGCGCCTGGTGCTGCAGCCCCTGGTGGAGAACGCCGTGCTGCATGGCATCTCGCGGCTGCCGGCGGGCGGGGTGATCACCCTGTCGCTGCAACGCGAGGGCCCCTTGCTGCGCATCCGCATCCTCAACCCCGCGCCGGACCCGGCGGCGGCCGTGGACCCCCTCGGGCGCGGCGCCGGCCATGCCCAGGCCAGCATCGCCCACCGCCTGGCCTACCGCTTCGGCCCGGGCGCGCGGATGACGGCCGGCTGGAGCGGAGGCTACTATGCCTGCGAGATCGCCCTGCCACTGAGCTAGCCGGGCGGGGGAAACGGGGAAGTTGCTGCATGTGCATGGGGTCACCGGCCGGGGAGCGGCTGCCGTGAAAGTGTTGATCGCCGACGACGAGCCGCTGGCGCGCGAACGCCTGCGCTCGCTGCTGGCCGCCCACGCCCGCGTGGAGCTGGTGGGCGAGGCCGAGAACGGCGAGCAGGCCCTGCAGCTGGCGGCCGCCCGCCAGCCGGACGTGGTGCTGCTGGACATCTCCATGCCCGGCGTCGATGGCCTGGAGGCCGCGCGCCACCTGCGCGATTTCGCCCCGCGTCCGGCGGTGGTGTTCTGCACCGCCTACGACCAGCACGCGCTGTCCGCCTTCGATGCGGCCGCCATCGATTACCTGATGAAGCCGGTGCGCCCGGAGCGCCTGGCCGCCGCGCTGGAACGCGCGGCTACCTTCATCGCCGGCCGCGTGCCGGCGCCGCCGGTCGAAGAGCCCACCCGCCAGCGCACCCACCTGTGCGCGCGGCTGCGCGGCAGCCTGCGGCTGATCCCGGTCGAGGAGATCCACTACCTGCAGGCCGAGGAGAAGTACGTCATCGTCCACCACGCGCGTGGCGAGGACCTGATCGAGGAATCGCTCAAGTCGCTGGAGGAGGAGTTCGCCGAGCGGCTGGTGCGCATCCATCGCAACTGCCTGGTCGCGCGCGGCCAGCTGGCCGAATTGCGCCGCAGCGGCGACGGCCAGGTGCACGCGGTGCTGCGCGACGTCGCCCAGCCGCTGGAAGTGAGCCGGCGCTGCGTGGCCAACCTGCGCGGCGAACTGCGCCAGGGCGGTTGATCGCGCGCAATACGCGCACCGCCGCGGCGGGCGATAATCCGCGCATGAAGACCCTGCGCATCGCCACCCGCAAGAGCCCGCTCGCCCTGTGGCAGAGCGAACACGTCGCCGCCCGGCTGCAGCAGTGCCACCGCCACCTGGAAGTCCTGCTGGTGCCGCTGAGCACCAAGGGCGATGAAGTGCTGGACCGCTCGCTGGCCGCCATCGGCGGCAAGGGCCTGTTCCTGAAGGAACTGGAGCTGGCGATGCTGCGCGGCGAGGCCGATTGCGCGGTGCATTCGATGAAGGACGTGCCGATGGACCTGGACGCGCCGTTCGTGCTGCCCGCCGTGCTGGAGCGTGCCGACCCGGCCGATGCGCTGGTCGGCCGCTACGCCTCGCTGGCGAACCTGCCGCATGGCGCGCGCGTGGGCACTTCCTCGTTGCGCCGCCAGGCCCAGTTGCGCGCGCTGCGCCCGGATCTGGAACTGCGCGACCTGCGCGGCAACGTCAACACGCGCCTGGCCAAGCTCGATGCCGGCGAATACGACGCCATCGTGCTGGCCTGTGCCGGCCTGCAGCGGCTGGGCCTGGGCGATCGCATCGCCGGGCGCCTGGATGCGCCGCAGTGGTTGCCGGCCCCGGCGCAGGGCGCCATCGCGGTGGAATGTCGCGGCGACGATCCGCAGGTGATGGCGCTGCTCGAAGCGCTGGACCATGGCGCCACGCGCGAATGCGTGGAGGCCGAGCGGGCGATGAATCGCGCGTTGCACGGCAGCTGCCATGTGCCGGTGGCCGCGTATACCACGCATCGTGGTGACGCGCTGGAGCTGCAGGGGTTGGTGGGCGACGCCGGCGACGGGCGGCTGGTGCGCGCGCAGGCCAGCGGTGCGGTGGCTGACCGCGAGGCGCTCGGGCGCGAGGTGGCGCGGCAGTTGATGGCGGCCGGCGGCGACGTGCTGCTGGGGCCGTATGCGCGCGAGGCGGGCTGACGCGGGATCCCGGGGATCCCGCGTCACGGCTCAGGCCGCGCTTACTTGAAGGTGTAGACCAGGTTCACCGTGGTCAGCGTGTCGGTCTTCTTGCTGTCGTCGCTGACGTCGCTGTTGTGGCGCATCTGCCACGCCGCCTTCAGCGCGAAACGCTGGTTCATCGCCACCTGCACGCCGAAATCGTTCTGCGCGTAGGTGTTGTAGCTGCCCGATTCGATCAGCAGCGTGTTCACCAGGTCGGTGGTCGGGGTGATGGTGTACTTCAGGTCGAACAGGCCGCGGCCGATCAGGCCGGTCTCCTCGCGATCCTCCACCGCATCGTGCGCGCGGCGCACGCCGGGGCCGATCTGCGCGTCGAGGTAGAAGTTCTGCCAGTCCAGCAGGCGCGTGCCGTAGCCGATGCCGAAGGTCGCCAGGCGATCGTAGGTGGCGAAGTCGTCGGTTTCGTAACGGCCGGTGGCGGTGAGCTGGCGATGCTCGCCGAGCTGCAGCGCGCTGCCGGCCGCGGCGGTGTAGCGCTCGGCGGTGGTCTGGCGCTCGCGCGTGGTGGTGCCGTCGTCGGCGGTGTTGGTGTATTCGGCGCTGGAACGCATGCCGAACAGGTCCAGCGAGTGGATCCAGTCGCCGTCGGTGTAGCGGCCCTTCAGGCGGCCGTTGAAGCTCTCGGTGGAGCTGTTGCCGTGGGCGGAAGCGAAGCCCAGTTCACCGCTGGAACCGCTCCAGGGCGAGGGGATCACCGCCAGCGCGGGATCGGTGGGGCCATTGGATACGGCTGGGGTAACAGTCTGCGCGAAGGCGGCGCTGGAACAGGAAAGCAGGACGGAAGCAGTCAGCAGGACACGGCGGGACATGGTCGACTCTCGATCAGGCGGCCAGCAGGCACACGGTGGGGAAAACGCTTTCATGATAACGGAAGCCTTCACGCGGCCGGGGCTGCCCGGCCGCCGCGCTTCATGCCCCGTTGCGTCCCGCGCCGACATTTTCGCCACGCTCGCGCGCATCCAGGGCGATCACCACGCCCATCGCCAGCACCGCCAACACCCATACCGGCTTCTGCAGGCCCGGCTTGATCGCCAGCACGGCCACCAGCAGCAGCGGCACCACCAGCAAGGCCAGCAGCAGCGACCAGCGCGGCCAGCGCGCCGGCAGCGGCAGCAGCGCATCGCGCCCTTCGCCCAGCCAGGTGGCCAGCAGCAGCGCGGCAGAAATGGCGCCGAGCAGCACCAGCGACGGCACGCCGCCGGCGGCCATCTGCCCCGGCCACAGCCACGCCATGAAGGCGAAGAACAGCACCGCGCCGGAGAGCAGCGCCAGCGCGCACTGCGCCGGCAGCAGCCACTGCGAGCGCGGTTGTTCCAGGGCGAGGGTGGCCATGCAGATCGCCGCCAGCGCGCCCATGCAGGCGATGGCGCCGGCGATGGCGATCAGGCCCGGCGAGTACGCGGGCAAGTGCAGCAGCACGATCAGCGCCAGGTCACCCACCAGCGCCACGCCGAGGGCGGCCAGCGCGCGCGGGCGCCAGATGCGCTGGTCGGCGTGGGCGGTCTTCGGCCACAGCGGCGCCAGCAGCAGCGCCGAGAGCACGAAGCCCATGCCCAGGCTGCGGTCCTGCAGCGGGCGCAGGCTCAGGAAGGCATCGCCGCGGCCCTGCAGCAGCGCGGTGCTCACGCAGGCCCAGACGAGCATGCCCAGGCCGAGCAGGCCGAGCGTGCGCGTCAACAGGACGGGCCAGCCGGCGGGAAGCGACTTCAGCACGGGCACACCTCCGCGCAGGCGAACGGGTATCCCCCAAGCGGCCACGGCCGCGGAATTCGATGGAACACGGCATCTCCCCGATGCATCTGGTTGTAGCGGATCCCCGAGCGGATTCTGCCATCCCGCCGCCGCGCGCGGCGCGCCGCCCGTCGCACGACGCGACCGCCGGTTCAGGGCGCGTCGATGCGCAGGGCCGGGTCGTCGAAGCGGCTGTAGTCGATCTGCAGGCGGTAATCGGCGCCGCCGGCATCGCGGCCGCTTTGTTCGATGCGGCGCGGGCGGCCGTCGGCGTCGATCCACAGCCGCATCGCCGGGCGTGCCGGGTCCGGGTGGATCACGCGATACAGGTGGGTGGGCTGGCCATCGAGCGGATCGGCGCCAAGATCCTCCACCCGCAGCGCTTCGCCGGCCTGCAGCTGCAACGGATCGCGCCACTGCGCCAGCAGGCCCGCCGGCAGCGGCACGCGCTCGCTGCGCCCTTCGGCCTGCAGGTAAAGCGTGTCGCCGATCACGACCTGCGTGCCCATCGGCAGCTGCAGGCGGTAGCGATCCGGTGCGACGTATTCGAGCCGGCTGTCCTGCGAGCGCGTGCCTTCCAGCTGCATCCGCGCCTCGAAGGCGCGCGCCGCGCGGAACCGCGCCATCGCCTCGAGCACCATCTGCGCCGGGGCGTGCGCCGTGCTGGCCGGGGCCTGCGGCACGGCCGGGGCCGCGGCCGGCGTGGCCTGCGGCGTGCGCGTGCAACCGGTCGCCAGCAGGGCGATGCCGAGCAGCACGGCGGGAGCGGGGCGGGGGAGACGGGTCATGGCCGGCACCGGGATGTGGGGGGCGTCACGATAGCCCACCCCGGCACGCGCGCGCTGTCACCCGCGAGTCGGACATAATCGGGGCATGGACCGCTATGAACGCATCAATGCCCTGCATCGCCTGCTCAAGGCGGCCCGCTATCCGGTGACGGTGGCGCGGCTGCAGGATGAGCTGGGTTGTTCCCGCGCCACCGTGTACCGCGACCTGGCGTTCCTGCGCGATGCGCTGATGGCGCCGGTGGAAGGCGACGGCGAGGCGGGCTTCCGCTACCTGGCCGGGGAGAGCGACCGCTTCGAACTGCCGGGCCTGTGGCTCAGCTCCGAAGAACTGCATGCCCTGCTGGCGTCGCAGCAGCTGCTCGCGCGGACCGGCGGCGGCGTGCTGTCCTCGGTGCTGGCGCCGCTGCAGCAGCGCATCGAAGGCCTGCTGGCCGCGCAGGCGGGTGTCTCGCAGTGGCCGGTGGACCGCGTGCGGGTCATCCCGCACCGCGGCCGCAAGCTGGACGAAGCCAGCTTCCGCAGCGTCGCCTCGGCGGTGCTGGAGCGCAAGCAGCTGAGCTTCGAATACCGCGCCCGCTCCACCGACGAGGCCACGCGCCGCACCGTCTCGCCGCAGCGCATCACCCACTACCGCGACAACTGGTACCTCGATGCCTGGGACCATGGCCGCGAAGGCGTGCGCAGCTTCGCGGTCGACCGCATCAATCATGCGCGCGTGCTCGACGAGCCGGCGCGCGACGTGCCCGACAGCGACCTGGACGACCAGCTCGCCGCCTCCTATGGCATCTTCTCCGGCGCGCCGAAGGGCTGGGCGACCATCGTCTTCAGCGCCAAGGCCGCGCGCTGGGTCGCCGACGAGCACTGGCATTCCAAGCAGCAGGGCCGTTTCCTGCCCGACGGGCGCTACGAGCTGAAGCTGCCGTACAGCGTCTCGCGCGAGCTGCTGATGGACGTGCTGCACTACGGCTCGGACGCGGAAATCATCGAGCCGAAATCGCTGCGCGAACAAGCCAAGGCGCTGCTCGCGCTGGCCCTGAGCAACTACGAGGATTGATCCGGCGCCCGCCCGGGGCGCCGACGCGGCGCCTCAGCGCTTGTTGGGGACTTCGAAGCCGAGCTTGTCCACCTGCTCGCGCTTCTGCGGCACGCGCTTGAGCTTGTCGGTGTACACGCCGTAGTCGTCGCGCAGCTTGGCCACCAGCGTGCGGTACTGCTCGTTGTCCATGTCCGGCGAGCGGGCGAAGATCCACGCCAGGTCGCGGCCCGGCCAGGAGATCAGCATCCAGGAGTAATCCGGCGCCACTTCCAGGATGCGCTGCCTGGTCGGGATGATCTTGTAGAACCACACGCGCCAGTCGTAGTTGCCGCTGTCCTCGTCCACCGAGGCGCGCGCGGTCTTCTCCTGCTCCGGCTCGTTGAAGCCTTCGCGGTAGACGTAGCGGATGCCCAGCGAATTGTTGTCGCGCAGCGTGTACTCGTCGCGGCTGGCGACGTGCCCGCGCTCGACCGGGTTGGGGATGCGCGCGATGACGTACCAGGTGCCGGCCAGGCGCGGCAGCTCCAGCGCCGGGCGTTCGGTGGATGGGGTTTCGCGCGCCGCGGCCGGGGCGGCCAGACCGATCAGGAACGCTAGGGCAAGGGTGGCGGTCAGGCGCATCGTGGCTCGTCTTGGCTTGGCTGGCCTGCACGGTAAACGGGCAGGGGCGAACTTCGCGTCAATGGTAGGTCGCAATCCGTGAGATGGCGATGGGGGAATTTGCGCTTCCCGACCGGATTGGAGAAAACCCATGCAGCGTCACGCTCCCTCGCCCTCGCATTCCCCCGATCCGCGCGTGCTGCGCGCCGTGCGGCAGGTCGCCCTGGCCGGGCTGGCGCTGGTACTGGTGTGGCCGGCCGCGCGCGGCTACAGCCAATGGCTGGGCTGGGGCCCGCTGTGGCTGCTGGGCATGCCGATGACCGCCTGGTGGGCGCTGTACCGCTTCCGCCTGCCGCGGTGGCGCGTGCGTCGCGTGCCGGGCGCGCGTGCGATGCGCCGCGGGCCGCAGGCGCGCCGGCGGACCGCCCCCCGCCGCGGCATCGCCGGCTTGCTGGCGCGGGCGGCCTGAGCGCACGCGCCTTCTGGCAGGGGAGCGGGCTGCGGGCCCTGTGCTAGGTTGGCGCGGTTATGTCCATCCTGGAGGATTGATGTCCAAGCTCGCCGTTGCCTGCCTCGTGGCGGGTCTCGCCACCGCCTCTCCCTTTATCGCGTCCGCCAAGGAGGCCGCCATGACCCCCGACCCGTACGCCTGGCTGGAAGACGTGGAAGGCGCCAAGCCGCTGGACTGGGTGAAGGCGCAGAACGCGAAGACCGAGGCACGGCTGGCCGGCACGCCGCAGTTCAAGCAGATGGAATCGAGCATCCGCGAGGTGCTGGACTCGGACGCGAAGATTCCCGGCGTGCAGAAGATCGGCGCGTTCTATTACAACTTCTGGAAGGACCGCCAGCACGAGCGCGGCGTGTGGCGCCGCACCACGCTGGCCGAATACCGCAAGCCGAACCCGCAGTGGGAGACGGTGCTGGACCTGGACGCGCTGAACCAGGCCGAGAACGCGCAGTGGGTGTGGCATGGCGCCGACTGCCTGCGCCCGGACTACACGCGCTGCCTGATCGCGCTGTCGCGCGGCGGCTCGGACGCCGACGTCACCCGCGAGTTCGACCTGGGCACCAAGCAGTTCGTCAAGGACGGTTTCTTCCGCCCGGAGGCCAAGGGCGCGCTGGGCTGGATCGACGCCGACACCGTCTACGTGTTCACCGATTTCGGCGAAGGCACGCAGACCAGCTCGGGCTATCCGCGCATCGTAAAGCGCTGGAAGCGTGGCACGCCGCTGGAACAGGCCGAGACGGTCTACGAAGGCAAGCCGGACGACATGTACATCGCCGCGATGCACGACGACACGCCGGGCTTCGCGCGTGATTTCGTCAGCCGCACGCTGGCCTTCTACAACGACGAGCTGTACCTGCGCGATGCCGCCGGCAAGCTCACCAGGATCGATGTGCCGAACTCGGCGAGCAAGAGCGTCAAGCGCGAGTGGCTCACGCTGGAGTTGCGTGAGCCGTGGACGGTGGGTGGCAAGACCTATGCCGCCGGTTCGCTGCTGGCGACGAAGTTCGACGATTTCATGGCGGGCAAGCGCGAGTTCGAGGTGCTGTTCGCCCCGACCGAGACCACCTCGCTGGCGGGCTTCTCCTGGACGCGCCACCACCTCGTGCTCAACGTGCTCGATGACGTCAAGAACCGTCTGAGCGTGTTGACGCCGGCGAATGGCCAGTGGAAGAAGAGCGAATTCGTCGGCGCGCCGGCCTTCGGCACGCTGGGCGTGGAAGCGGTGGACAGCGACGACAGCGATGCGGTGTGGCTGACCGCCACCGACTACCTCACCCCGACCACGCTCTCGCTGGTCGAACTGGGCCAGAAGCCGGAGACGCTGAAGACGATGCCGGCGTTCTTCGACGCCAGCCGCGACACCATCGAGCAGCACTTCGCCACCAGCCTGGACGGCACGCGCGTGCCGTACTTCCTGGTGCGCCCGAAGGACCTGGCGTTCAACGGCCAGGCGCCGACGCTGCTGTACGGCTACGGTGGTTTCGAGATCTCGATGACGCCGGGTTATTCCGGTGGCCTGGGCCGTGCGTGGCTGGAGAAGGGCGGCGTGTATGTCGTTGCCAACATCCGCGGCGGCGGCGAGTACGGTCCGCGCTGGCACCAGGCGGCGCTGAAGCAGAACCGTCACAAGGCATACGAGGACATGGCGGCGGTGGCGCAGGACCTGGTCACGCGCAAGATCACCTCGCCGCGGCACCTGGGCGTGCAGGGCGGCAGCAATGGCGGCCTGATGACGGGCAACATGCTGACCCAGTACCCGCAGCTGTTCGGCGCGGTGGTGGTGCAGGTGCCGCTGCTGGACATGAAGCGCTACAACCACCTGCTGGCGGGCGCCTCGTGGATGGCCGAGTACGGCAACCCGGACACGGACGACTGGAAGTTCATCCAGACGTTCTCGCCGTACCACCTGTTCGACGCGAAGAAGCAGTATCCGCCGGTCATCTTCCTGACCTCCACGCGCGATGACCGGGTGCACCCGGGCCATGCCCGCAAGATGGCGGCCAAGATGATCGACGCGAAGAAGGACGTGACCTACTACGAGAACATCGAAGGCGGCCACGGCGGCGCGGCGAACAATGCGCAGCAGGCGCACATGTCGGCGCTGGCGTACAGCTTCCTGTGGGAGCGGCTGGGCGGGCAGTGACCTGCTGATTCGCGCTGTTTGCAGACGGCCGGCATTCGCCGGCCGTTTTCATTGGAGAGTTCCATGCTGTTCCCGTTGCTTGCCTTGGCCGTCGCCGCCTGCCCGCCCGAACGCGCGCACTACACGTTGCGCGACGACCCGCGGGTCACCGCGCGCTTCCTGCCAGTGGCCGCTACCTCCGACTGGCCTTCGGGCCTGGCACTGCGGCTGCATTTCGCGGGCAGTGGGCGAGAGGTGGATTTCCTGCCGTTTGGCGGAGGGAGCGCCGCCCGCCAGCATCTGGCGTCGACCGGGCCGGTCACTTCGACGCAGTGGCAGTTGCCTTCGCCGGACGGTCCGCGTCCGCTGGGGGATGTGGAGTACATCGGCGCCGATGCGTCCTATCGCCTGCTGGATGAAATTCCACGGCGGGGTGGGGATGCGCCTGTGCACTTCCTGCTGCCCGATCTTCGCGAAGCACTTTGGTATCGGGAGGAGGCGGGTCGTCGGGAGGCTGCTGCGCGGCAGTTCTTCGATCTGACTGGGTGCGGGGAGTAGGTTCCGGCTTCGTGGCTTGCTTGAAGCGCGGCTGTTCGGGGTTCGTCGCGCGGCATCCGGGGGGCAGGCCATGTCGGGGGACGCCCGAAAGCGGCCATCCATGGCCTCGGGGCTCGGTCGGCGACATCCTGTCGCCTCACGCCCCCGACAGGGCCTGCCCCCCGAATGCCCCACAAATCCCCTCGACCGGCGACAAAGTCAAAAGCCACTCCGATTGGCGGGTCGTGGTTTTGACCTTCGTTCCGTTGTCGGGGATGTATGGGGTGGCCGGGCGACGCACCCAGGCAGCCGTAGCCGATCGAAACCAGCCAGCCCCAGATCGCGGAAAAATCACCGCACAGGAAGCGAACCCAACCCCCGCGCAATCCGCGCCACCGCCCCCTGCAACCCCGGCAACCCCTGCGTATAGGCGATCCCCCCA
>NZ_LLXU01000052.1 GCF_001431645.1 Stenotrophomonas panacihumi
GCCGCAGCCCCGGCCGCCCCCCCGACGCCCGTCCCCGGCGCCACCGTGGTGACCCCGGACAACTTCATCCGCGCCGAATCCGATACCTACATGGCCAACCTCGCCAAGGAAGCCGGTGGCATCGGCAAGCTGTTCCATCATCGCGAGCCGGCCTCCGTCGACCACCAGACCGTGATCCGCCTCAACCGCGACACGCTCTACAGCTCGGCGGTATTCGACCTGGATGCCGGCCCGGTCACGGTGACGCTCCCCGATGCCGGCACGCGCTTCCAGTCGCTGCAGGTCATCAACCAGGACCACTACGCCTGGACGGAGTACGGCGCCGGCCCGCACCGCATCACCCGAGACAAGGCCGGCACGCGCTACGTGGTGGTCGGCGTCCGTACGCTGGTCGATCCGAATGACGCCGCAGACGTCGGGCAGGTCCACGCATTGCAGGACGCGATCACCGTCGCGCAGCCGGGCGGCCCGGGCACGCTGGAGCTGCCTTCCTGGGACCCGGCCAGCCAGAAAAAGGTGCGCGATGCGCTGCTCGCGCTCGGCGCCACGCAGGCGGGCTTCAAGGGCGCCTTCGGCCAGAAGGGCCAGGTCGATCCGGTCAACCACCTCATCGGCACGGCGGCGGGGTGGGGCGGCAACCCGGACAAGGACGCCACCTACCTGGGCTTCACGCCGCCCCGCAACGACGGCGCCACCGTCTACCAGCTCGCGGTGGGCAAGGTGCCGGTGGATGCGTTCTGGTCGGTGAGCGTCTATGGGCCGGACGGCTACTTCGCCAAGAACGACCGCAACGCCTACTCCATCAACAGCATCACGGGCCACAAGGAAGCCGACGGCAGCGTGCGCATCCAGTTCGGCGGCTGCGACGGGCAAATCCCCAACTGCATCCCCACGCCGCCAGGTTGGAACTACACCGTGCGGCTGTATCGCCCGCAGGCCTCGATCCTCGACGGCAGCTGGAAATTCCCCGAGCCGCAACCGATGTAATCGCGTCTGGGTATTCCCGTATGCACGTCGGGCATGCCCCTTGCATCCCGGCGTGCGCGCGAGTTCTGCGACAACGTGTCGCACACTCGCGCGCGGCCATTTGCGCCGGATCATTGCCCGCCGCCTTTCGTGAAAACGTCGTTAGGCTTAAAATTGCGGGGCTAACTTGCGCCCCCTGTTCAGGTCCGCGTCGTCCACCGGCGCCCGCGGGCCTGGAACGCCTTTCCGGCGGGTGGCGGTGGTTGGCGCCCCCTCGCAATTGGATCTACCGATGATTCCGTTGAAAACCCTCGGGCGCGCGCTGCGGCCCGGTCTGGCGCTGCTGTCCATGGCGCTGCTGGCGGGTTGCCAGTCGGCCCTTCTCGACCCCAAAGGTCAGATCGGCCAGGACCAGAAGACCCTGCTGATCACCTCCGTGGTGCTGATGCTGCTGGTCGTGATCCCCGTGATCGTGATGACGATCGCCTTCGCCTGGAAGTACCGCGCTTCCAACACCAAGGCCCGCTATGAGCCCGAGTGGTCGCATTCGACCGCCATCGAGGTCGTCGTCTGGTCGATCCCCTGCCTGATCATCCTGGTGCTGGCGGTGCTGACCTGGCGCTCCTCGCACGCGCTGGACCCGTACCGGCCGTTGCAGTCGGACGTGCCGCCGGTGGAAATCGAAGCGGTGTCGATGGACTGGAAGTGGCTGTTCATCTACCCGCAGGAAGGCGTGGCGACGGTCAACGAGATCACGGTGCCGGTGGACACCCCGCTGAACTTCCGCATCACCTCCGACACGGTGATGAACTCCTTCTTCATCCCGCACCTGGGCACGCAGATCTATGCGATGGCCGGCATGCAGACCAAGGTGCACCTGATCGCCAACGAGCCGGGTGAGTACTTCGGCATCTCCGCGAACTACAGCGGCCACGGCTTCTCGAAGATGGGCTTCGCGGTGCATGCCACCGACAACGCCGGCTACCAGGCCTGGCTGCAGAAGGTGAAGGCCTCGCCGCAGAAGATGGACGACGCCGCGTTCCAGGCGCTGGCGGCCAACCGCAATGACAAGGAGCAGTACCCGGTCACCTACTTCGCGTCGGTGCAGGACGGCCTGTTCAAGGCCTTGCTCGACAAACACATGATGGGTGGCCACAAGCACGAGGGCCATGACCATGCGGCCACCGGCGCCGAACCGGTCGCCATGTGCACCTCCGGAGACAACTGATGCTAGGCAAACTCACGCTCGAGGCGGTTCCGTACCACGAGCCGATCATCATGGTCGCCCTCGGTGGCGCCGCACTGCTCGGCCTGGTCCTCGTGGCCGCGCTCACCAAGTTCAAGCTCTGGGGTTATCTCTGGCGCGAATGGTTCACCTCGGTCGACCACAAGAAGATCGGCGTGATGTACATCGTCGTGGCGCTGGTCATGCTGCTGCGCGGCTTCGCCGACGCGGCGATGATGCGCACCCAGCAGGCGCTGGCCGCCGGCGGCGGTGAAGGCGTGCTGCCGCCGCACCACTACGACCAGATCTTCACCGCGCACGGCGTGATCATGATCTTCTTCATGGCCATGCCGTTCATGACCGGCCTGGTCAACCTGGTGGTGCCGCTGCAGATCGGCGCGCGCGACGTCGCGTTCCCGTTCCTCAACTCGCTCAGCTTCTGGCTGTTCGTGGCGGGCGTGGCCCTGGTCAACATCTCGCTGGGCGTGGGTGAATTCGCGCAGACCGGCTGGCTGGCGTACCCGCCGCTGTCGGGCCTGGAATACAGTCCAGGCGTCGGCGTGGATTACTACATCTGGGCATTGCAGATATCCGGCCTGGGTACATTGCTGACCGGCATCAACTTCTTCGTGACGATCATGCGCATGCGCGCGCCGGGCATGACCCTGATGCGCATGCCGATCTTCACCTGGACCGCGCTGATCACCAACATCCTGATCATCGCCGCCTTCCCGATCCTGACCGTCGCCCTGGCGCTGCTGGGTGCGGACCGCTACCTGGGCACGCACTTCTTCACCAATGACGGCGGCGGCAACGCCATGATGTACGTCAACCTGATCTGGATCTGGGGCCACCCGGAGGTTTACATCCTGATCCTGCCGGCGTTCGGCATCTATTCCGAGCTGGTCGCCACGTACTGCCGCAAGAAGCTGTTCGGGTACACCTCGATGGTCTACGCCACCGCGTGCATCGGCGTGCTGTCCTTCATCGTGTGGCTGCACCACTTCTTCACCATGGGTTCGGGTGCCAACGTCAATGCCTTCTTCGGCATCACGACGATGATCATCTCGATCCCGACCGGCGTGAAGATCTTCAACTGGCTGTTCACCATGTTCCGCGGCCGCGTGCACTTCACCTCGCCGGTGCTGTGGATGATCGGCTTCATCATCACCTTCGTGATCGGCGGCATGACCGGCGTGATGCTGGCCATCCCGGCGGTGGACTTCGTGCTGCACAACAGCCTGTTCCTGATCGCGCACTTCCATAACGTGATCATCGGCGGCGTCGTGTTCGGCTACCTGGCCGGCCTGACCTACTGGTTCCCGAAGGCGTTCGGCTTCAAGCTCAACGAGAAGCTGGGCAAGGCCTCGTTCTGGTGCTGGATCATCGGCTTCTTCGTGGCCTTCATGCCGCTGTACGTGCTGGGCTTCCTGGGCATGACCCGTCGCCTGAACACCTACAACCACCCCGAGTGGGGCCCGTGGCTGATCGTGGCCGCGGTGGGTGCGGCGATCATCGCCTGCGGCATCGCGCTGAACCTGCTGCAGCTGGTCTACAGCGTGTGGAAGCGCAAGGAGAACATGGACCTCACCGGCGACCCGTGGGATGGCCGCACGCTGGAGTGGGCCACCTCCTCGCCGCCGCCGTTCTACAACTTCGCCCACCTGCCGCACGTCGACGCCCTGGACCAGTTCTGGGAAGACAAGCAGCAGGGCAAGGGCTGGGTGCGTCCGGCCAAGTACGAAGACATCCACATGCCGCGCAACACGGCGGCTGGCTTCTGGATCGGCGCGTTCGGCATCGTCCTGGGCTTCGCGCTGACCTGGCACATCTGGTGGCTGGCGGTGGTGGGCCTGGTCGGCATGATCGGCAGCTTCATCGCGCGCACCTTCGACAACGACATCGACTACTACGTGCCGGCAGCGGAAGTGGAGCGCATCGAGAACGAGCGTTTCGCCCTGCTTGACCAGGCGCAGGCAAAGAAGGCGGTCTGAGCATGTCCACGGCTACTACCCTCGACACCCACGCCGCCCACGCGGGCGGCCACGAGCATGACCACGACCACGGTCACCACGACGCCGGCGGCAACACGCTGCTCGGCTTCTGGGTGTACCTGATGAGCGACTGCCTCATCTTCGCCGGCCTGTTTGCCACCTATGCGGTGCTGGCCGGCGCGACGGTCGATGGCCCGACGGCCAGGGAGCTGTTCGACCTGCGCTTCGTGCTGGTGGAAACCTTCCTGCTGTTGTTCAGCAGCCTGACGTTCGGCTTCGCCATGATCTCGGCGGGCAAGCGCAACATGACTGCCTTCTATGGCTGGCTGGCGGTGACGGCGCTGTTCGGCCTGGGCTTCCTGGCCATGGAGCTGTACGAGTTCAACCACCTGATCCATGAAGGCGCCGGCCCCGGCCGCAGCGCGTTCCTGTCGGCGTTCTTCACGCTGGTCGGCACGCACGGCCTGCACGTGACCTCGGGCCTGCTGTGGATGCTGGTGCTGGTGATCCAGATCGCCAGGAACGGCCTGACCGCGCGCAACACCACGCGCCTGGCGTGCCTGAGCCTGTTCTGGCACTTCCTGGACATCATCTGGATCGGTGTCTTCACCATCGTCTACCTGCTGGGAGCGCTGTAATGGCCGGCCATGACAACCACTCCGACGCCCACGCCAGCCATGGCGGTGGGGTGAAGTCCTACCTGATCGGCTTCGTGATGGCGGTCGTGCTGACCGTGATCCCGTTCGCCATCGTGATGAACCACACCTTCTCGCGCGGCGTGACGGTGGCGATCATCTCGATCATGGCGGCGGTGCAGATGCTGGTGCACATCGTCTACTTCCTGCACATGGACCGCTCGCCCGAGCAGCGTTCGAACGTGCAGGTGGGCCTGTTCTCGGTGCTGATCATCGGCATCGTGGTGGTGGGCTCGTTGTGGGTGATGCACAACATGAACATCAACATGATGCCTTGAGGCAGGGCGTCTGCCTGCTTCGCAAAGGCCGCCTTCGGGCGGCCTTTTTTTTGCGCCGGCATCAGCCCGCGGGCGGCGCGGCTTCGGCCTCGGTGGCCATGGCGAGCCAGGCACGCGGCGACATCCCGACCTTGGCCGCGAAGGCGCGCGACAGCGCCGAAGGGTTCGCGTACCCGAGTTCTTCCGCCAGCCGCTTGATCGGCTGGCCTTCGCGCAGCCGGTGCTGGGCCAGGGCGATGCGCCAGCCTGTCAGGTAGTCGGCCGGGGTCTGGCCGACCCGCTCGCGGAACGTGTTGGCGAATGCCGTGCGCGACATCCCCGCGCATCCGGCCATGCGCTCCAGCGTCCACGCCTCGCCGGGTCCGCCGTGCATGGCCACCAGGGTCCGCGCCAATCGCGTGTCCGACAGCCCGTTGACCAGGCCAGGGTGCATGCCTGCTTCTTGCGGGTGATCCAGCATCCAGCGCAGCAGCTGGATCACCACGACCTCGAACAGCCGGTCGACAAGTAGCCGTTGCCCGCAGCGCACGCGATCGATTTCCGAGAACAGCAATTCCAGTGCCTGCTCCAGGCCCGGCACGCGCGCCAGCGGCAGCACCAGCAGGGGTGGCAGGGAACGCGCCAGCGGGTTGCCGGCGCCGCCTTCGAACGTCAGCCGCGCACAGGCGAAGTCCGAACCTTCCACCGGCGGATTGTGGAAGTGATGGGTGAGCGGGCGGGGATAGAACAGCAGCGTCGGTGCATCGAGCCGCAGTGACCGCGGGACGGTCCGCGCGCCCGGGTGGCTTACCTCGAGTTCTCCGCGGCGCAGCACGTGCAGGTAGCCGTATCCCTCGCCCGCATCGAAATGGGTGATCCCGCACAGCGCGCCGGAGTGGTGAAGCGCGGCGCGAATGCGGAAGTGTTCGAGGATGCCGGAAAGGCGATCAAGGGGCGGGGCGGCGGACATGTGTACGAATGGATATGTTTTGTGGATCTTGCGGATCCAATCATACGTCTGGCGTCGACATACTGCGGGCTCTCGCCATCACCCCCCTCAGGAAATCGACATGTCCCGCATCACCTTGGAAAACGCCCCCGCCGCCAGCCAGCCGCTGCTGGCCCAGGTCCATCATGCTTTCGGCGCGACCCCCAACATGTTCAAGGCGGTGGCCCATTCGCCGGCTGCCCTGCAGAGCATGTGGGCTGCCTTCGGCGCGTTGGGCAGCAAGGGCACTCTGGGGGCCAAGCTCGGCGAGCAGATCGCCGTGGCCGTGGCCAACCGCAACCGCTGCGAATATTGCCTGGCGGCCCACACCGTGCTGGGCCAGAACGCGGGCGCCACCGCTGGCGAAATGTCCGCCGCCCAGGTCGGTGAATCCAGTGACCCGCGCACCGCCGCCGCGCTGGCCTTCGCGCTGAAGGTGGTCGAGCAGCGCGCGCAGGTCACCGACGCCGATGTCGCCCAGCTGCGGCAGGCCGGCTTCGCCGACGAGCAGGTGGTCGAAATCATCGCCCACGTCGCCCTGAACGT
Organism: Stenotrophomonas panacihumi; assembly: GCF_001431645.1. GTDB lineage: Bacteria > Pseudomonadota > Gammaproteobacteria > Xanthomonadales > Xanthomonadaceae > Stenotrophomonas_A > Stenotrophomonas_A panacihumi. The sequence continues at coordinate 6,672 of NZ_LLXU01000052.1, forward strand.
TTTCACCAACTACATCAACGTGGCCCTGGACGTGCCGGTGGACTTCCCGGCGGTCTCCTTCAAGTGATCGGCGGCCGGCCCGGCCCCGGGATGGGCCGGGCCGGCACGCTGCACGCATCCGTGGAAAACACCCCATGAAAATCGCGGTTTTCGATACCCATATCCTGCGGCCGGACGGCCGCCGGATGCACTTCGACATCCTGGTTCGCGACCAGCCACCCGACAACGAACCGGCCACGGTGCTGGCGCATGGCCGCCGTTACCTGGCGGCCAAGGGCGTGGCGGCCGAATCGCTCGGCACGCGCGAGTGCCGCTTCTGCCGCGTGGAATCGGCTTCCGCGCCGATCGAGACGGAAATCCACCGGACCGGCTTCGCCATCATCGAGATGGAGAACTGTGATTGACGGCATGGTGAACCGCCACTTATGGCAATCGACGGCCTCTGGCCCCGGGCGTAGGATCGGCGGTTCGCCAAATCGCCAAGTCCCTTGTCAGGAGCCTCATGAAGATCCGCGCCGTGCTGTCGTTGCCGCTGTTGGCCGCCATGTCCCTTCCCGCCGCCAACGCGCTGGCCCAGACCGCCCCGCCGCGCGATGTCCCCTATGAGGGCCTGCTGCGCATCGACGTCGACGCCACCGACATCGAGCGCCGCATCTTCCGCGTCCGCACCACGATGCCGGCCACCGCCGGCCGCATGACCCTGCTGTATCCGCAGTGGATCCCCGGCCACCACTCGCCGAGCGGCACCATCGACAAGCTCGCCGGCCTGGTGGTGAAGTCCGCCGACGGCAAGGTGCTGCCGTGGACGCGCGACAAGTACGACGTCTACGCCTTCCAGGTGGACGTGCCCGAAGGCGTCACCCAGATCAGCGCCGAGTTCCAGTTCCTGTCCTCGCAGGGCGCGGGGCAGGGCCGCGTGGTCATGACCCCGGAAATGCTCAACCTGCAGTGGAACAGCAACTCGCTGTATCCGGCCGGCTACTACGCCCGCAACATCAAGGCGCAGGCCAGCGTCACCCTGCCCAAGGGCTGGGACTACGCCACCGCGCTGGAAACCGAAAGCCGCGTCGGCGACACCGTCACCTTCAAGCCGATCGATTACGACGACCTCGTCGACTCCCCGCTGTTCGCCGGCAAATACCACCAGCGCGTCGTGCTGGCCGAAGGCAGGCAGCCGGTGGCGCTGAACGTGTTCGCCGATGACGCCAAGTACCTCAAGTCCACGCCCGCGCAGGTCAAGATCCACCAGCAGCTCGTGGCGCAGATGGACAAGCTGTACGGCGCGCGCCACTTCGACCATTACGAGTTCCTGCTGGCCCTGACCGACAAGCTTGGCGGCATCGGCCTGGAACACCATCGCTCCAGCGAGAACAGCGGCCCGGTCGGCTACTTCACTGATTGGGACAAGAGCTGGTGGATGCGCGACCTGCTGTCCCACGAGTTCAATCACTCCTGGAACGGCAAGTACCGCCGCGGCGCCGACCTCGCCACGCCGAACTTCAACGTGCCGATGGGCGACAGCCTGCTGTGGCTGTATGAAGGCCAGACCCAGTTCTTCGGCCAGGTCGTGGCCGCGCGCTCTGGCCTGTGGACCCAGGACCAGGCGCGCGACATGCTCGCCAACGTCGCCGCCACCTATGATCGCGGCCGCCCGGGCCTGGCATGGCGCACGGTCCTGGACACCACCAACGACCCGACCATCGCGCAGCGCCGCCCGCTGGCGTTCCGCAACTACCAGATGAGCGAGGACTACTACTCCGGCGGCCAGATGGTGTGGCTGGAGGTGGACAACAAGCTGCGCGAGCTGAGCGGCAACAAGCGCTCGATCGACGATTTCGCTCATGCGTTCTTCGGCATGGACAACGGCGACTGGAACGTCAACCCGTACACCGTGGAGGACATCGTCGCCACGCTCAACGGCATCGCGCCGTATGACTGGGCGAGCTTGCTGAAGACCCGCATCGAGGGCCACGGCCCGCTGGTGGGCGGCATCGAGGCGGCCGGCTGGAAGCTGGTCTACAACGACAAGCCCAACGATGCGTTCAAGGCGCTGGAGGCGCGCAGCAAGGGCGCCAACCTGACCTATTCGATCGGCCTGGCCACCAACGGGCAGGGCGTGCTCGCCGACGTGCTGTGGGATGGCCCGGCGTTCAACGCCGGCCTGGCGCCGGGCATGACCATCGTGGCGGTCAACGGGCGCGAGTACAGCAACGATGGCCTGAAGGACGCGGTCGCCGCGGCGAAGACCGACAAGGCGCCGATCGAGCTGCTGGTCAAGCAGTCCGATCGCTATGAAACCGTGCGCATCGATTACCACGGCGGCCTGCTGTACCCGAACCTGGAGCGCATCGCCGGCAAGCCGGATCGCCTGGCCGACCTGTACAAGGCGCGCTGATGTCCACCGGAACCCGCCATCGCTTCGAGGCGTGGTGGGTTCCGCTGCTGGTGGTGCTGGCGGCCGGCGCGATCGCCGGCGCCAGTGTCGAGGGCCTGCGCTGGCTGCACTACCTGTGCAAGCCGGCGGCCACCGTGTTGATCCTCCTGCGTGCGACGGCGGCCGTGCCCGGCGTGTATCGGCGTTGGGTGCGGGTCGGCCTGGGGTTTTCGCTGGTCGGCGACGTCTGCCTGATGTGGCCGGTCGATGCGTTCGTCGCCGGCCTGGCGGCTTTCCTGCTTGCGCATATCGCCTACATCGTCGCGTTCGCCCGTGGCGTGCGGGCCGGGGCATTGGCGCTGACCGCGCCGGTGCTCGCCGCCTACGCGGTCTTCAATCTCGTCGGCCTGTGGCCGCACCTCCCGGCTGCGCTGCGGGGGGCGGTCATCGCCTATACGGCGGTGCTGGCGACGATGGCCGCGCTGGCGCTGGCCCGCGGCTGGCGTCCGCCTGCCGACGGCACGCACGCCCGGCGCGCGGCGCTCGGCGCGGTGCTGTTCGTGGCGAGCGATTCGCTGCTGGCGTGGGATCGCTTCGCCGGCCCGCTGCCCGGGGCCATCGCCGGCGTGCTGGCGACGTACTACGCCGCGCAGTGGCTGATCGCCACATCCAGCCCCCGCCCGCAGGCAGCGGAACGATGACAGGGCGGGCCGCCAGGCGACGTGTTCTGGTGATCGGCCCGCCGGGGGCCGGCAAGAGCCACTTCGCCCGCCAACTGGGCGAGCGGCTCGGGCTGCCGGTGATCCACCTCGACGCGCATTACTGGTCGCCTGGCTGGGTCGAGCCCACGCCGGCCGAATGGGCGGCACGCCTGCCCGCGTTGCTGGCGCGTCCGGCCTGGATCATGGACGGCAACTATTCGCGCACGCTGCCGCAACGGCTGGCGGCCTGCGACACCGTCGTGTTCCTCGACTTGCCACGCTGGCAATGCCTGTGGGGCGTGCTGCGACGGGCATGGCTGGAACGGGGACGGGTGCGCGCGGACATGGCGGCGGGTTGTCCGGAGAAGCTGGACCCGGCCTTCCTGGGATTTACCTGGGGCTACCGCAGGCGTTCGCGGCCAGGGGTCATGCGGTTGCTCGCGCAATGGGAGGATCGGGTGGCCGTGCATCGCCTGGTCTCTCGCGGGGAGGCCAGTGCATTCCTCGATGGCGTGTCGGCTCGCCGCTGAAGCGCCCACCGGCGGTGCACCGCAGCCGCTTCGTCGCGCCTGCTGAGACCCGCCCGGCTATCCTGTCTTCCTTCCCAGCGGATACGAACAGCGATGGCCAAGGCGAAGATCGCCTACGTCTGCACCGAGTGCGGCGCCGAATTCAACAAATGGCAGGGCCAGTGCGGCGAATGCGGCGCCTGGAACACGCTCAGCGAGATCGTGCTCGAGAGCGCGGGCGCCACGGCCAAGGCGCCGGCCGCCGCGCGTCGCAGCGGCTGGGCCGGCGCGGTCGAGCCGCCGAAGATCACCGCGCTCAAGGATGTGCGGCACAGCGAGCACGCGCGCGTGTCCACCGGCATCGGCGAGTTCGATCGCGTGCTCGGTGGCGGGCTGGTCGAGGGCGCGGTGGTGCTGGTCGGTGGCGACCCGGGCATCGGCAAGTCCACGCTGCTGCTGCAGGCGCTGGCGAAGATGGCCGCGCAGCTGCCGGTGCTCTATGTCACCGGCGAGGAATCACTGGCGCAGGTCGCCGGCCGCGCGGTGCGCCTGGACCTGCCGCTGGAGGGGCTCAACGCGCTGTCGGAAACCGGCATCGAGCAGATCCTGCAGCATGCCAGCGTCGCCCGGCCGAAGCTGATCGTCGCCGATTCGGTGCAGACGCTGTGGAGCGAGTCGCTCACCGCCGCGCCCGGCTCGGTGAGCCAGGTGCGCGAGAGCGCGGCGCGGCTGGTGCGCTATGCCAAGGAGACCGGCACAGCCGTGTTCCTCGTCGGCCACGTCACCAAGGAGGGTGGCATCGCCGGCCCGCGCGTGCTCGAGCACATGGTCGACGCCGTGCTCTATTTCGAAGGCGATGGCGGCAGCCGCTTCCGCATCCTGCGCGCGTTCAAGAACCGCTTCGGCGCGGTCAACGAACTGGGCGTGTTCGCGATGGGCGAGAAGGGCTTGAAGGAAGTCGCCAATCCTTCGGCGATCTTCCTGTCCGGGGGCAGCACGCACCAGCCCGGCAGTTGCGTCATGGTGACGCGCGAGGGCACGCGCCCGTTGCTGGTGGAAGTGCAGGCGCTGGTGGACAGTTCGCCGCTGTCCAATCCGCGCCGTGTCGCCGTGGGTCTGGAACAGAACCGCCTGGCGATGCTGCTGGCGGTGCTGCATCGCCATGGTGGCGTGCTGGTGGGCGACCAGGACGTGTTCGTCAACGTGGTCGGCGGCATCCGCGTGCAGGAAACCGCGGCCGACCTGCCGGTGCTGCTCGCCGTGCTGTCCTCGCTGCGCGACCAGCCGCTGGCCGAGAAGACGATCGCCTTCGGCGAGGTCGGCCTGTCCGGCGAGATCCGCCCGGTGCCCAACGGCGAGGAACGCCTGCGCGAAGCGGCCACGCACGGCTTCAAGCGCGCGATCGTCTCCAAGGCCAATGCGCCCAAGAGCGGTGCGGTCAAGGGCATGGAGGTGATCGCGGTGGAGCGGCTCGCCGAGGCCATCGAGGCGGCCTGAGCCCGTCGCGGCGGGTGGGAATCGATGCGCTGCTGTGACAAGATGCGCGCGCCGCGCGAGACGCGGTCCGAATAAAACCAGACAAGGAGTAGGGGAAACATGGAGTGGATGCTGTTGCCGATCAAGCGTTATGCCGATTTCTCGGGTCGCTCGCGGCGCAAGGAATACTGGATGTACGTGCTGTTCAACCTGTTGCTGCTGGCGGTGTTCGGCACGCTGATGCTGGTCGGCGCCTTCGTCGGCCGTAGCGACGATGGTCCGGGCGCGGGCTTCTTCATCGCGCTGACGCTGTACGTGCTGGTGTCGCTGGCGCTGCTGGTGCCGTCGATCGCCGTGCAGGTGCGTCGTTTCCATGACCAGGGTCGTTCGGGCTGGTTCTGGCTGCTCAACCTGATCCCCTACGTGGGCGGTCTGGTCGTGCTGGTCTTCATGTGCCTGGAAGGCGAATCGGGCGACAACGCCTGGGGCGCCGATCCCAAGCGCGCGGGCTGAGGCCCGTCGCAATGCGATACGAAAAGGGCGGCCCTCGGGCCGCCCTTTTTCATCATGGATTCGGTGGCTTGTAGTCGCGCAGCTTGGTGGTCGTGGTGCCGACTTCGCGCACTGCTTCCTTGAGCTGGCTCTCGCTCAGGCCCAGTTCGCGGGCCCACCAGCGCAACTCCCATTCCTCGTTGATGTTGACGTTCGCCATGTCCTGCGGGCGGCGGTCGTCTGCTGGGGTATTCATGGGACGCTCCAGAAAGCGGATGGGGATCAACGGGTCGACACGGCGGCCTGCGCGCGCTCGAACGCTTCCGCCAGCCGTGTGCGGCTGGCTACCAGATAGGCGCGCGTGTCCGCGCCCTTGGCGGAGGGAAGCCATTCCGCATCCATCGCCTTGAGCGCATCGCCGTAGTCGGCGGTGGCGGCCTTGAGGAAGGCATTGCGGTAGCTGTTGGGTTCGTCTTCCATGCCGGTGGAGGCCGTGGTGGCCTGGCCGCGCGCGCGCCAGGCGCGCGAGCGCTCGCTCTCTTCCGCGCCGCGCTGCCGCACGTCGGCCAAGGCCCGCTCATGGTCGCGCACCATGCCGTGCGCGAAATCTTCCGACTTGCCGCCCACGCCGCGCGAAATGGCTTGCCGGGCCAGGTCGATCTCGTTCTGTTCAAAGGCAGCCAGCATGCCCAGCACCTGGCCGTCACCCTGCAGGGGAGTGCCCAAGCCGCTGCCGGTGATGACGGCAGGGCGGGGCGCGGGCGCCACTTCGGGTGCGGTGCGCGAGGCTTCGCTTCCCGGGCCGCCGCAGCCGGCGGCCACGAGCGCGGCGAACAATACAGGGCCGCTGCGCAGGCGCATGCGGTTCAGGCCCATTGCGGCTGCGCGGCGGCCAGCAGGGGCAGGGCGGCGGGATCGGGGGCGTTGGCCGCTTCGCGGCAAAGGCCCTGCATGTGGAGGACGCGTTCGCCGATCAGCCCATGCTCGCTCACCGGTGCGCTGGCATAGAGGCCGGCGACATGGAAGCCGAGGATTTCCTCGGCACGTTCGCCCTGGTCGCTGATCAGGTGCGGGAGGAGGCGCTCGATGCGGGCGATTTCCTGCTGTACTTCATAGGGGGTTTTCATGACGTCTCCATTTTTTACGAGGCGTCGCCGAGGCGTCGCCAGCAGTCTGTCGCCAGACGTTCCAGGTGCGGCTGCGACCCGGGGGGAAGGAAGTGGGTCTGCAGCCGGTCACGGAACATGTCCATTCGCTGCTCCAGCGAAGAGCGCGGTGCTTGCAGATAGATGTCGCAGGCCAGCTTGACCACCGGCGAGAGAACGCTGAACTTGCTGATGCCCAACTGCTCGTGCGCATGGCGTTGCTGCCAGTGCGCGATTTCGGCCTGCACATCGATGACGGAAGGATCCCTGCTCATTGGCTTCAGTCGCATCGCATGGATGGAGGAGTGACGCCACCCTAACGCGAGGTATGTCAACGCTCGATCAGCAAGGCGTATACAGGCATCGCATCATCGCGCGCGATGAACAGCTCAGTTTCGCGTGCAGGGCGTCAATGCCGATCACGCGATGCGTGCTGCACGCCACGATCACCGCGACGATCGGACGCTGTGGCTTTCCGACGCGGAGTCGTTCCATGCGCCCACGTTCTTCCTCGCAGGCAGGTTCGAACACACCGCATGAAAGCGCCGGCACCGGCGTGGCCAGGGCGTGGTGGAAATCGCTGCATCCGCTTGCATGGGCCCTGCTGGTGGTGGCGGTGGGGCTGGCGGCATGGTTATGGCATTGAGCGCGGGTGGCCGCGCGCTAGTAAGGGTGCATGCCTTGCGCATCCGCGATACCCCTGAAGGCGGGCACGAGCGCGCCACGCACGACTGGGTGGCGCGACGCGTGGCGCAGCTGCTGCGCCTGCCTTACGCCGGCGTGGCGCGCGATGCGCAAGGTGTCGCCGAAGGCGCCTACTTCGTGCCGGATGACACGCTCGATGCGCCCACCGCGTCGCGCTTGGGTATCGCCGACCGGGGTGACCTGCTCGGCGGCGTCGTGCCGCATGCGTTCCTCGCCACCAAGGTCATCGCGCACGCGCTGGTGGATTCACCTGCCGCGACCATCGCGGGATGGAATGCCGCGGCGGCGCGCGTGCTGGCCGCGCACGCCTTGCCGGGTTACACCGCGTTCTCCGCCGCCGACGCGCGCCGCGCGCATGAGCTGCTGGCGCGCGAGGGCGGGGTAAGGCTCAAGCTTCCCACCGGCGTCGGCGGACGCGGGCAGTGGCTGATCGAGGACGCGCCGATGCTCGATGTCCTGTTGGCGCAGTTGCCCGAAGGCTATCTCGCGCGCCATGGCGTGGTGCTGGAAATGCATCTGGCGCGGCTGGCCACCTTCAGCGTGGGCGAGGTCGAATTCGGCGGGCAGTCCATCGCCTACCACGGCACCCAGTCGACGACGCGCGCGCGCGACGGGCACGAGGTATACGGCGGCTCGGACCTGGAGGTGGTTCGCGGGACACTGGAGGCGTTGCTGGAAGCGCCGCTGCCTCCGCTGCAGCGGCAGGCCGTGGTGGCCGCGCATGCCTTCGACCGGGCGCTGCGCCAGGCCTGGCCGCAGTTGCACCTGTCGCGGCGCAACTACGATGTCGCCTGCGGCGAGGACGTGCACGGGCGGCCGCGATGCGGCGTGCTGGAGCAGTCCTGGCGGGTTGGCGGCGCCACCCCGGCCGAACTGGCGGCGATGACCGCCTTCGCGCGGGACCCGGCGCTGGCACGCGTGCGCGCCGCCACGCGTGAGTTGCACGGCCAGCGCGCGCCGTCTGGCGCGGAGGTGTATTACGACGCCGAGGATCCGGAACTCGGCCCGCTGGTGAAATACGTCACCGTTTCCGATGCATGAGGAGGACCCGTGGAGGTCAAGCTTTCCACCTTGCAGATTCCCGTCCAGGACGCCGAAGTCGGCGCGACCCTGCTCACGCCCACGGGCATTCCCGGCGTGCTGTTCGTGCACGGCTGGGGCGGCAAGCAGCAGCACAACCTCGTGCGCGCGCGCGAGGCCGTGGGCCTGGGCTGCGTATGCCTGACCTTCGACCTGCGTGGCCACGAGGGCTGGGTGTCGATGCGCGAGACCGTCACCCGGCCGCAGAACCTGGCCGACATCATCGCCGCCTACGACCACCTGGCGTCGCTGCCTTACGTGGACCCGGGGGCCATTGCCGTGGTCGGACTCAGCTATGGCGGTTACCTCTCCGCCTTGCTGACGCGCGAGCGCCACGTGGCGTGGCTGGCGCTGCGCTCCCCGGCGCTGTACCGCGACGCGCATTGGGATGCGCCGAAGGTCGCGCTCAACCGCGAGCCGGACCTGATGGACTACCGGCGCAGCGAGGTGGCCGCGAGCGAGAACCGCGCGCTGGCCGCCTGCGCGCAATACGAGGGCGACGTGCTGCTGGTGGAGGCCGAGTGCGACACGATCGTGCCGCACCAGGTCATGCGCAATTACGCCAATGCGTTCTCCCGCGCCCGCTCGGTGACCTCGCGGCTGCTGCGCGGGGCCGACCACGCGCTGACGGTCAAGGAGCACCAGCAGGCCTACACGCGTTACCTGATCGACTGGCTGACCGAGATGGTGGTGGGGCGCCGCGTGGACGTCGCCAGCGAGGTCGTGGCCGAGCGCAAGCGCTTCGTGCACCCCTCGGCCGGGCACAAGGAGGGCGTGCCGCCGATGCAGCTGCGGGCCAATCGCTAGCTGGCACGGGCGGGCATGGCTATCATCGCGCCATGCCGCTGCGTCATTTCGTCCATGTCGTCGGGTTCCAGGTGCCGGTCGGCGCCGCGTTCGCGCGCGAGCCGATGCTGGTGATGCTGGACAAGGTGCCGGGCGAGGAGTGGCGCGCGGTGTTCCAGCTCTGCGTGGAAGAGTTGTCGCCCAGCCTGCTGCGCGAGCCCCCGCGCATCGAGGGCGACCAGGTGCAGGTGTTCCTGGCGCAGGCGCCGCAGCGTGCGCTGGCCGGCGAGATCCGCCGCTTCGTCGAACGGGTGAACCGCATGACCTTCCTGCGCGAGGGCAGCGCGATGCGTTCCGGTGGCGGCGCGGCCTGAGCCGCCGGGTCAGGCGGGCTGCACGCCGCGGATCAGTTCCAGCACGAACTTGCTGCCGAAGAACGCCAGCAGCAGCAGGCCCATCGCGGCGAGCGTCCAGTGCACCGCCTTGGTGCCGCGCCAGCCGTAGCGCCAGCGGCCCACCAGCAGTGCACCGAAGGCCAGCCACGAGAGCACGCTCAGCACGGTTTTCTGCATCAGGCGCTGGGCGAAGAAGTCCTCGACGAACAGCAGGCCGGTCAGCAGCGTGAGGCTCAGCAGCGCGAAGCCGACGGCGATCGTGCGGAACAGCAGCGTTTCCAGTTCGGTGAGCGGCGGCAGTGCGCGCAGCCAGCGGTGGAAATCGCGGCGACGCAGCGCCCGCTCCTGCAGCCACAGCATCATCGCCAGCAGCGCGGCGATGGCCAGCGTGGCGTAGGCGAGCAGGGCCAGCCAGGCGTGCACTTCGAGGCGCCAACCCAGTGCCGCGCTCGGCTCGTGGCCGTGCCCGTGGTAGGCCAGCAGCAGCAGCGTGGCCAGCGGGAACACCACCACGCCCAGTGCCGCCATGCGCCCGCGCCCGCCCACCAGGGTGGTCAGCGCGGCCATGCCCAGGCCCACCAGCGAGAGCGCGGCGAAGAAATGCATGTCCGGCCCGCCGGCGGTGCGGGTGGCGACCAGCACGTGGTACATCGCGTGCGCCGCCACGGCCCCGCCGGCCGGCAGCAGCCAGCCGTGCGCCGGGCGCCCCTGCCGCGCCACGCTGCCCACGAGCAGGCCGGTGGCGACCAGGTAGAGCACGGTGGCGATGAATACGAGGGGCGTCATCGCGGCAGTTTCGCATACCGCGGGCCGCCGCCGCAGGCCCCGATGTCGCGCCCGGCGGGCGCTCCCGGCCGGGCCGGGCGCTGCCGCTATAATCGCGGTCCGTTTCCCCTGGCACAGCGCGCATGTTCGAGTCCCTTACCCAACGTCTCTCCGGCACCATCGAGCGCCTGCGCGGCCGGGGCCGCCTGACCGAGGAAAACATCCGCGAGGCCACCCGCGAAGTGCGCATCGCCCTGCTGGAGGCCGACGTCGCCCTGCCGGTGGTGCAGGCGCTGGTGGAGCGCATCAAGGTGCGCGCGGTCGGCCAGGAAGTGCTGAAGTCGCTCACCCCGGGCCAGGCGCTGATCAAGGTCGTGCGCGACGAGCTGACCGCGGTGATGGGCGCGGCCGCCAGCGACCTCAACCTCAACGTGCCGGCGCCGGCGGTCATCCTGATGGCCGGCCTGCAGGGCGCGGGCAAGACCACCACGGTGGGCAAGCTCGCCAAGCACCTGAAGGAAAAGCGCAAGAAGAAGGTGATGGTGGTCAGTGCCGACGTCTACCGTCCGGCGGCCATCGAGCAGCTCAAGACGCTGGCCGAGCAGGTTGGCGTGCTGTTCTTCCCGTCGAGCGCCGACCAGAAGCCCGAAGCGATCGTGCGCGCGGCCATCGACGATGCGAAGAAGTCCTTCGTCGACGTGCTGCTGGTCGATACCGCCGGCCGCCTCGCCATCGACGAGGCGATGATGGCCGAGATCAAGGCGCTGCACGCGGCGGTCAATCCGGCCGAGACGCTGTTCGTGGTCGACTCGATGACCGGCCAGGACGCGGCCAACACCGCCAAGGCCTTCGGCGAGGCGCTGCCGCTCACCGGCGTGGTGCTGACCAAGACCGATGGTGACGCCCGTGGCGGCGCCGCGCTGTCGGTGCGCTACATCACCGGCAAGCCGATCAAGTTCGTCGGTACCGGCGAGAAGGTCGACGGCCTGGACGTGTTCCACCCCGACCGCGTCGCCAGCCGCATCCTGGACATGGGCGATGTGCTCTCGCTGGTCGAGCAGGTCGAGCAGAGCGTGGACCAGGAGAAGGCCGCCAAGCTGGCTGCCAAGGTCGCCAAGGGCAAGAAGTTCGACCTCAACGACATGAAGGACCAGCTCGAGCAGATGCAGAACATGGGCGGCATCGGCGGGCTGATGGACAAGCTGCCGGGCATTGGCAAGATCCCGGACAACGTCAAGGACCAGGTCACCGGCAAGGAAGTGCCGCGGATGATCGCCATCATCAATTCGATGACCAAGAAGGAGCGCCGCAACCCGGCGTTGCTCAACGGTTCGCGCCGCGCGCGCATCGCGCGTGGCTCGGGCATGCAGCCGTCCGACGTCAACAAGCTGATGAAGCAGTACCAGCAGATGGAAAAGATGATGGGCAAGCTGGCCGGCGGCGGCATGAAGGGCATGATGCGCAGCATGCGCGGCATGATGGGGGGCATGGGCGGCATGGGCGGCATGGGTGGCCGCGGCGGGTTGCCGTTCCGCTGATGGACGCTTCGGCGCGCGAGCGGGCAGCGGGTTTCGCACGGCGCTTCGGGCTGGCGATGCCCGTCCTGCTGGCGCCGATGGCCGGCGCCTGCCCGGTGCCGCTGTCCGCGGCGCTGGCCAATGCCGGCAGCATGGGCGCGATGGGCGCTGTGCTGTCCAGGCCGGAGGAGATCGGCGAGTGGATGGCGCGCTTTCGCGAGGCGAGTGGCGGACCGGCGCAGGTCAATCTCTGGTTGCCGGATGCACCGCCGCGCCGCGACGCCGCCGCCGAAGCCACGATGCGCGCGTTCCTGGGCCAGTGGGGCCCCGAAGTCCCGGCGCAAGCCGGAGATGCGACCCCGGCAGATTTCGATGCACAGTTCGATGCGCTCATCGCCGCACGTCCGGCGGTGGCGTCGACCATCATGGGCGTGCTCGCGCCGGCGCAGGTCGCGCGATTGAAGGCGGCCGGCATCGCCTGGTTCGCCTGCGCCACGACACTGGAAGAGGCGCGCAGCGCCGAAGCGGCGGGCGCCGATGCGGTGGTGGCGCAAGGGTTCGAGGCCGGCGGTCACCGCGGTGCCTTTGATCCGCGGGCGGCCGACCGGCAGCTGGTCGGGCTGTTCTCGCTGCTGCCGCGGCTGGTGGACCATCTTTCCGTGCCGGTGATCGCCGCCGGTGGTATCGCCGACGGGCGGGGCATCGCCGCGGCGCTGATGCTGGGCGCCAGCGCCGTGCAGATCGGCACCGCGTTCCTGCGCACGCCGGAAGCGGCGCTGCCTTCGGCCTGGGCCGACGTGCTCGCCACGGCCGAACCGGAAGACACCGCACCGACGCGGGGTTTCAGTGGGCGGCTCGGGCGCGGCCTCGCCACGCCCTACGTGCGGGCGCTGGCGGAATCAGGTGTGGCGCCGGCACCGTATCCGGTGCAGCGCGGCCTCACCGCGGCCATGCGCGCGCAGGCGGTACGCGAGAACCGGATCGACGGCATGCAGGCGTGGGCCGGTCAATCGGCCTGGATGGCGCCTTCGCGGCCGGCGGCCGAGGCGCTGCACGAATGGTGGAACCACGCGCAGGCGCTGTTGCCATGAGCGCGGTCTGGTGCAACGGCCAGCCCGCCGGGGCGGATGCACTCGCCGCTGCCGCGCTGGTCAACTACGGGCATTTCACCTCATTGCGTTGTGTCGATGGCGCGGTGCAGGGGCTGGATCTGCACCTGGCGCGGCTCCAGGAGGGCACGCGCGCGCTGTTCGCTAGCGAGCTGGATCCGGCCCGCGTGCGGTTCGAGGCGCGGCAGGCGTGGGAAGCCGCGGGGCATCGCGATGCCTGGCTGCGCCTGACCGTGTTCTCGCGCGCGTTCGATTTCCGCGCACCGTTGCGCAGCGTGGCGCCGGATGTGCTGGTCTCGGTGTCGCCGGCGTCCGATTGGACCGGCCAACCGATGCGGGTGCAGCCGGTGGTGTTCCGCCGCCACCGGCCGGAGATCAAGCACGTCGGCACGTTCGCGTTGTTCGACCTGCGACGGCAAGCCATGGCCGACGGCTGGGACGACGCGGTATTCGTGGACGATGCCCGGCAGCTCATCGAAGGCAGCACCTGGAACCTGTGCCTGTGGGACGGGCAGGGGTTTACCTGGCCGGCCGGTCCGGCGCTGCGGGGCACCCAGGAGCGCTTGTTGCAGCAAGGGCTGGACACGCTAGGCGTGAGCCAGCAGGTGCGTGCGGTAGCGCTGCCTGAATTGGCGGCCTTCACGGCTGCGTTCGCCTGCAACGCCCGAGGGCTGCGGGCGATCAGGGCGGTGGGTGGGCAGGTCTTCGCGGGGGCGCCCGAAGCGCGGACCCTGCTGGATCAAGCGCTTGCGGCATGCGCGTGGCAGCCGTTATGACCTCGGCGGCCGGGGCGGGTTGGCTTGGCGCCTGGCCGCCGCTATAATCGCCGGCTTACCTCGCCATCCTGGCGACTGGGCAACACAGGAACTACAGAAAATGGTCAAGATTCGCCTGACCCGTGGCGGCGCCAAGAAGCGTCCGTTCTACCACATCATCGTTTCCGACGTGCGCGCTGCGCGCGACGGCCGCAACATCGAGCGCCTGGGTTACTACAACCCGGTGGCGCAGGGCGCCGAGCAGCGCGTCGTGCTGGACCTGGCCCGCGTTGACCATTGGGTCAAGAACGGCGCCCAGCTGACCGACAAGGTCCGCAACCTGGTGAAGGAAGCGACCAAGGCCCAGGCCGTCGCGGCCTGATCCTGGAGGGGCCGCCTCGCGCGGCCCCATCAGCAGCATGATGAAAGACACCGGGCGCCGCATCCTGCTGGGCAGGATTGTCGGCGCTTTTGGCATTCGCGGTGAAGCCAAGCTCGAGTCCTGGACCGAGCCGCGACTGTCCATCTTCCGCTACCAGCCCTGGATCCTGCGCGCCCCGAACGGGGACGAGCGCGAGATGACCGGGGCGCGTGGCCGTGAGTCGGGCAAGCACCTGACCGCCCAGCTGCCGGGGGTTACCGACCGCGACGTGGTCGAGGCCATGCGCGGCACGGAGATCTTCGTCCCGCGCAGCGCCTTGCCGCCGCCCAAGCCGGACGAGTATTACTGGGTCGATCTCGAAGGCCTCGCCGTTTCCACGGTGGAGGGTGTCGAGCTGGGCACGGTGTCGCACCTGTTCTCCACCGGCGCCAACGACGTGATGGCCGTGCGCGGCGACCGCGAGCGGCTGATTCCCTTCGTCCAGCCGGATTTCGTGCAGTCGGTCGATTTCGAGGCCAACCGGATCGTGGTCGACTGGGATCCGGAGTTCTGATCTTCCCGCCGGCACGCGCCGGCACCGCCACGGATCGACCCGCCCATGCGCATCGACGTCCTCAGCCTGTTTCCCGAGTTCATCCAGCAGTGCGCCGCGTTCGGCGTGGTCGGGCGGGCGCAGGAGCGTGGCTTGCTTGAACTGCAGGGCTGGAATCCGCGCGATTACGCCAGTGGCAACTATCGCCGCGTGGATGATCGCCCGTTCGGCGGCGGCCCGGGCATGGTGATGATGATCGAGCCGCTGCGTGACTGCCTGGCGGCGGCGCGCGCGGCCGACGAGCGTCCGGCGCCGGTGGTCTACCTCAGCCCGCAGGGCCGCCCGCTGACCCAGCCGCGTGCGCGCGAACTGGCGAAGCTGCCGCGCCTGATCCTGCTGTGCGGCCGCTACGAGGGGGTGGACGAGCGCTTCCTGGACCATGAAGTCGACGAGGAAATCTCCATCGGCGACTACGTGTTGTCCGGCGGCGAGCTCGGCGCGGCGGTGCTGATCGACGTGGTGACCCGGCTGCAGGAGGGCGCGCTCAACGACGCCGAATCCGCCGACCAGGACAGTTTCGAGGGCCCGCAAGGCCTGCTGGATTGCCCGCACTACACCCACCCGTCCAGCCACGAGTGGGGCGACGTGCCGGAGGTGCTGCGTTCGGGCAACCACGCCGCCATCGCGCGCTGGCGCCGCCAGCAGTCGCTGGGGCGGACCTGGCTGCGCCGGCCGGACCTGTTCGACGAGGCCAGCCTGGACAAGGCCGACCGCAAACTGCTGGAGGCGTTCCGCCAGCAGGGCCGGCCGGGCGAGGAGCCCGCCGGCGGCTGATCCCCGCGCGGGGCTTGCCCCTAGCGCGTGGCAGGCGGTTCGGCTATCATGCCGCGTTCCCATCGGCCGGCTTTGGCCCGGATGGCGGAATTTGCAAGACCCCCGCAAGACCCACTCATAACAAACGTGCGGCGCAATCCTGCGACTGCATGAGCCCACGCTGTCGATAAACGACACGACCACCCGAATACAGATATCGGTGTCCCCATGAGCAAGCTGAACAAGTCCATCGTCGCGGAATTCGAATCCGCCCAGATCACCCGTGAACTGCCGAAGTTCAGCCAGGGCGACACCGTCGTGGTGAACGTGAAGGTGAAGGAAGGCAACCGTGAGCGCGTCCAGGCCTATGAAGGCGTGGTCATCGGCACGAAGAACGCCGGCCTGAACTCCTCGTTCACCGTCCGCAAGATCTCGCACGGCTACGGCGTCGAGCGCGTGTTCCAGACCCACAGCGCCACCATCGACTCGGTCGAAGTGAAGCGCCGCGGCAAGGTTCGCGCCGGCAAGCTGTACTACCTGCGTGGCCTGGAAGGCAAGGCTGCCCGCATCAAGGAAGACCTGGCCGCCGCTGCGCAGGCCAAGGCTGCCCGCCAGGCCGCTGCCAAGGCCGAGTAATTCCGACCGCGGGTTCGCCCGCCGCGTCGAAACGGAAAGCCGCCCTTCGGGGCGGCTTTTTTGTTGGGTTATGGCGCGTTGTCGGCGACCGGCGAGGGCGGTTGCGCCGGCACTTCCGCCGGGACCGCCACTTCTTCCGGATGCGGCTTGGCGTGCGGCGTGAGCATGTGCGCCTTGCGCCAGCGGCCCCAGCGGTAATACGCCAGCGACATCACCATCGCGCACGCCGCGCTGGTCGGGAAGCTCCACCAGATCGCGTCGGCGCCCAGCGTCGGCATCAGTCCCTTGGCGAACGGCACGCGGATGCCCCACAGCGACAGGCCGAGGATCACCAGCGGCGGAATCACCGCGCCAGTCGAACGCACCACGCCGGAGACGACGAAGGTCACGCCGAACAGCAGGAACGACCAGATCGAGATGTGGTTGAGGTGCCGCGCGATCTCCAGCGCCGTGCCATCGGCCGGCAGGAACAGCGCCAGTGTCCAGCGGTCGAGCAGGATCAGCGGCAGGATCAGCACGCCGGTCATCAGGAAGTTGATCGCCACGCCGTCGCGCGCGGTCGCATCCACGCGATCCCAGCGCCCGGCGCCGACGTTCTGCGCGGCCATCGACGAACATGCCGCGCCGATCGCCATCGCCGGCATCTGCACATACGTCCACAGCTGCATCGCCGCGCCGTACGCGGCCGCGGTATCGGTACCGAAGCCGTTGACCATCGTCATCATCGCGATCATCGCCAGCGAGATCAGCACCATCTGCAGGCCCATCGGCACGCCCTTGACGATGAGCGCGCGCAGGATGTCCATGTCGATGCGGAACATCGCCATGTCGTGGCGGCCGAGCCACAGCAGGTGGCGCTTGTGGCGCATGTACAGCAGCAGGCCGGCCAGCGCGATGGCCTGCGCGAACAGGGTGGACCACGCCGCGCCGGCGATGCCCAGTTTCGGCGCCGGCCCGAGGCCGAAGATCAGCACCGGGTTGAGCACGATGTCCAGCGCGACGGACAGCAGCAGGAAGCGGAACGGCGTGCGCGAATCGCCCGCGCCGCGCAGCGCCGCCGACAGGAAGGCGAACATGTACAGCAGCGGCATCGCCAGGAAGATCACCCGCAGGTAAGCCTCCGCCAGCGGCAACGCGTCGGCGGGGGTGCCCATCGCGCCGAGCATGCGCCCGGACAGCGCCCAGCCGACCGCGGCGATCACCACCGACAGCCCGAAGAAGAACGTCGCACTGGTGCCCATCACCTGCCGCGCCTGGCGCGTGTTTCCGGCGCCGATGGCCTGGGCGATCAGGATGGTGGCGGCCATGCCGATGCCGAACACCGAGCCGATCAGGAAGAACATGATGTTGTTGGCGTTCGCGGTGGCCGTCAGCGCGGACTCGCCGAGGAAGCGCCCCACCCAGATCGCATTCACCGAACCGTTCAGTGACTGCGCCATGTTGCCGGCCAGGATCGGCATCGCGAACAGCAGCAGGTTGCGTCCGATGGGGCCTTCGGTGAGCTGGGTCGGTTTGGCCATGCGCGCGGGATGCCGTGGGGAAGTGGCGCACACTACCACCGCCTTGCCGCGCCTGGCAGGTTGCCGATGGCACTGGGGCGCGGGTCGTTTTCGACCTACACTGGATGCCAGTTCGGAAACGTGACCGCCGGCATTTGTGGCCGGCCGGCAGGCGGGCCTAAGATCAGCCCGACCCCGCGACACGCGGATCACGGACGAGGAATTCCATGCGTAAGGGCTGGCGATTGGGTGTGATGGGCGCGATGCTGCTGTTGGGCGGCTGCGCGAGCGACAACGGCCTGCAGGGCGATTCGATCGCCTCGCGGCGCCCCGAATGCCTGGTGGGCGACGACCCGCTCACTACCTCGCGCGATAGCGGCACCTCCGCGCGCGATCGCAACTGCGGCACCGACCGCAGCTTGAACTGGACGAGCGGGCAGGGCAACAAGGACCCCATGAAGGTGGATTTCGGCAAGAAGAATGACTGAAACGGTAGTTCCCCTGGAGGGCGTCCGCCTGGACATCTGGTTGTGGGCGGCGCGGTTCTACAAGACCCGCAGCCTGGCCAAGCAGGCGGTGGAGACGGGCAAGGTCGACGTGGACGGGCAGCGGCCCAAGCCCTCGCGCAGCGTGCGGCCGGGCCAGGCCCTGCGGGTGGTCCGCGGCGAGGAAGTCTTCGAGGTGCAGGTGTTGGGCCTGAGCGAACAGCGCGGGCCCGCGCCGGTGGCGCAGCAGCTATATGCAGAAAGCGACGCCTCGCGGCAGCGGCGCGCCGAGCAGCGGGCCGAACTCGTCGCCCGCCGCGATGGCTACCAGGCACCGGAGCATCGCCCCGACAAGCGCGCGCGGCGGTTGATCCGCGCACTCGGTGATATCGACGCCCTGTGACGCCACGCAAAACGAAACGCCCCGGCCAGGCCGGGGCGTTCGCGTTTTCGCAAGCGAGAAAGATCAGGCCAGGTCGAAGCGGTCCAGGTTCATCACCTTGGTCCATGCGGCGACGAAGTCCTGCACGAACTTCGGCTTGGCATCCGCGCTGGCATAGACCTCGGCGTTGGCGCGCAGGATGGAGTTCGAACCGAACACCAGGTCCACCCGCGAGGCCGTCCACTTCACCTCGCCGCTGTTGCGGTCGCGGCCTTCGAACGTGTCGCGATGCTTCGAGGTCGGCTTCCACTGGGTGCCCATGTCGAGCAGGTTGACGAAGAAGTCGTTGCTCAGCGTGCCCGGCTTGTCGGTGAACACGCCGGTGTTGCTGCCGTCGGCGTTCGCGCCGAGCACGCGCAGGCCGCCGATCAATACTGTCATTTCCGGCGCGGTAAGCGTGAGCAGCTGCGCGCGGTCGATCAGCAGGTGTTCGGCGGGCACCGCGAAGCGCGCCTTGGTGTAGTTGCGGAAGCCATCGGCCCGCGGTTCCAGCGGCTCGAAGGACTCGACGTCGGTCTGGTCCTGGCTCGCATCCACGCGGCCTGGCGCGAACGGCACGCTGACGTTCACCCCGGCCTGTTTGGCCGCCTGCTCGACGCCGACATTGCCGGCCAGCACGATGAGGTCGGCCAGCGAGACGCCCTTGCCGAAGCCGGACTGGATGCCTTCCAGCGTCTTGAGCACCTTGGCCAGCGCGGGCGGATTGTTCACCGCCCAGTCCTTCTGCGGTGCAAGCCGGATGCGCGCGCCATTGGCGCCGCCGCGCTTGTCCGAGCCTCGGAAGGTCGACGCCGACGCCCACGCGGTGGAGACCAGCTCGGCGACACTCAACCCGGCGCCGGCGATCTTGTCCTTCAGCGTGGTGATGTCTGCTTCGTCGAGCGACGGCTGCGTGGCGGCGGGCAGCGGATCCTGCCAGATCAGTTCCTCTGCCGGCACTTCCGGGCCGAGGTAGCGCGCGCGCGGGCCCATGTCGCGGTGCGTGAGTTTGAACCACGCGCGCGCGAACGCATCGGCGAACGCTTCCGGGTCTTCCATGAAACGGCGCGAGATCTTTTCGTACACCGGGTCGAAGCGCAGCGAGAGATCGGTGGTCAGCATGGCCGGCGCGATGCGCTTGTCCTTGTCATGCGCATGCGGCACGGTGCCCGCGCCCATGCCGCCCTTCGGCGTCCACTGGTGCGCACCGGCCGGGCTCTTGGTCAATTCCCACTCGAAGCCGAACAGGTTCCAGAAGAAGTTCTGGGTCCATCGGGTGGGGGTGCTGGTCCAGGTGACCTCCAGGCCGCTGGTGATGGTGTCGCCGCCCTTGCCGCTGCCGAAGCTGTTGCTCCAGCCCAGGCCCTGCTCCTCCAGCTCGCCGCCTTCCGGCTCGCGGCCGACGTTGTCCGCCGGGCCGGCGCCATGCGTCTTGCCGAAGGTATGGCCGCCGGCGATCAGCGCGACGGTCTCCTCATCGTTCATCGCCATGCGCCCGAACGTGGTGCGGATGTCGTGCGCGGCGGCGAGGGGGTCGGGGTTGCCGTCCGGGCCTTCCGGGTTCACGTAAATCAGGCCCATCTGCACCGCGGCCAGCGGGTTTTCCAGGTTGCGGCCCTTGTCGTCGGTGCGGTCGTGTTCGTGGCCGTGCAGTTCGGCATCGGCCACCAGCTGGCCTTCCTCGTCGCCCGGCTCGCTCTTGGCGTAGCGGATGTCGCCGCCCAGCCAGGTCTTCTCGTTGCCCCAGTACACGTCCTGGTCCGGCTCCCAGGTGTCGGGACGGCCGCCACCGAAGCCGAAGGTCTTGAAGCCCATCGATTCCAGCGCGACGTTGCCGGTGAGGATCATCAGGTCGGCCCAGGAAATCGCCTGGCCGTATTTCTGCTTGATCGGCCACAGCAGCCGACGCGCCTTGTCCAGGCTCACGTTGTCCGGCCAGCTGTTGAGGGGCGCGAAGCGCTGCTGGCCGCGGCCGCCGCCGCCGCGGCCGTCGCCGATGCGGTAGGTGCCGGCGGCATGCCACGCCATGCGGATGAACAACGGGCCGTAGTGGCCGAAGTCGGCAGGCCACCAGTCCTGCGAGTCGGTCATCAGTGCCTTGAGGTCGGCCTTCAGTGCGGCGTAGTCGAGTTGCTTGAAGGCTTCGGCGTAATCGAAGGCTTCACCGAGTGGATTGGATTTGGTCGAATGCTGGTGCAGCAGGTCGACGCGCAGCTGGTTCGGCCACCAGTCCTTGTTGTGGGTACCGCCACCGGCGGCATGGTTGAACGGGCACTTCGCTTCGCTGGTCATGGAATGTCCACCTTGGTTCTTGGGCACTGAGCAACATCCGATCCTTCCCGGACCGGATACCTGGGTATTGGACGTGCATGCCGAGGTCACTCGGCGGAGGGCGCTAGCCTTGTCGCGTGGGGCGACCGGGAATCAACGACGGGGGCACTGCGACGCGCGGGTGATGCATGGCGAGCTCCTCCTCACGGGGTCTGAAGACGATAAGTAACGCCGATCACTAGGTGAATTCGAATAAACCGAACGGCCTGATAGCCGTCAGCTATGGTGCGATGCGTCATGCAACGCATCGCACGTCGGGGGCTTACCCCTTGTTGCCGAACAGGCCGGTGCCGAGCTTGAGGAGATCGCCGACGCCGAGCTGGCCATCGCCGTCCTGGTCGAGCACGTTGCCGAGCAGGCCGGAGAGGCCGGGCTCGGCGCGCGCCTGTTGGTGTTCGGCGCCGAGCGCCTGGCTCAGCTGCGTGGCATCGCCGCTGCCGCCACCGAGGAAACGCTGCGCGAGGAAGGACAGCACGATCGGCGCGAGGATCTGCAGGAGCTGGCCCGAGCGGCCACTGTCCAGGCCGGTGACTTGGCCGAGCCCACTGGCGGCCTGCGGTGCGCTGCCGCCGAAGATGTGACCGAGGATGCCGGCGCCGTCGGTCTGCGGACTGGCGCCGCCGCCGCCCAGCACCGAGCCGAGCAGGCCGCCGAGATCCAGCCCGCCCTGCGGCGGCGCGTGGTCGCGCTGCAGCGCGCCGAGCAGGGCATCGGCGCCTTCGGGTTGCTGCGCGTTGCGGCCGAGCGCGCCCATCAACAGCGGCAGGGCGGTGGCGACCGCGGATTGCGCCTGCGCGGGCTGCACGCCGAGCTGCGAGGCGATCTGTTCGATACCCCCTCCCTGCAGCTGTTGGAGGAGGTTGTTGGCGAGCGGCGTGGTGCTCATGGCAGCGTCCTGGCGAGGCCGGGGGTGGCGGGCCACCGAGGCTAGCAGAGGCGCATTACCGCAGTGTCTACGGCACCGCACCTCTGCCGCCCCTGCGGCCCGCCGGGCGCGGTGGCTAGAGCCCGAGCGCCTTCGCCACGCCCGCGCCATACGCGGGATCGGCGCGCTCGCAGTTGCCGATATGCCGGCGTTTGATGAACTCGGGCGCATCGCCCATCGCCCGCGCGGTGTTCTCGAACAGCACTTGTCGCTGCGCGTCGGACATCAGGCGGAACAGGTTGCCGGGCTGGGTATACCAGTCATTGTCGTCGTCGCGGAAATTCCAGAAGTCGCCACCGCCGGCGTCGATCGGCAGCGGCGGGTCGCGGTAGGCCGGCTGCTCGGACCACAGCCCGTAGCTGTTGGGCGTGTAATGCCGCGTGCCGCCGTAGTTGCCGTCCACGCGCATGGCGCCATCGCGATGGTTGCTGTGCACCGGGCAGCGTGCCGCGTTCACCGGCACCTGGTGGTGGTTCACGCCCAGGCGGTAACGCTGCGCGTCGGAGTAGGCGAACATGCGCGCCTGCAGCATCTTGTCGGGCGAGATGCCGATCCCCGGTACCAGGTTGTTCGGTGCCATCGCGCATTGCTCGACGTCGGCGAAGTAGTTGTCCGGATTCCGGTTCAGTTCCATCTCGCCGACCTCGATCAGCGGATAGTCCGCATGCGGCCAGATCTTCGTGAGGTCGAACGGGTGGTAGGGCACCTTGTGCGCGTCGGCCTCCGGCATGACCTGCACGTACAGCGTCCAGCGCGGGAACTCGCCGCGCTCGATCGCCTCGTACAGGTCGCGCTGGTAGCTCTCGCGATCCCGGCCGATCATGGCGGCCGCCTCGGCGTCGGTGAGGTTGCGCACGCCCTGCTGGGTGCGCCAGTGGAACTTCACCCAGCTGCGCTGGCCCTGCGCATCGACCAGGCTGTAGGTGTGCGAGCCGAAGCCATGCATGTGGCGATAGCCGGCGGGAATGCCGCGTTCGCTCATCACGATGGTGATCTGGTGCAGCGCCTCGGGGAGCAGGGTCCAGAAATCCCAGTTGTGCGCGGCCGAGCGCAGGTTGCTGCGCGGGTCGCGCTTCACCGCCTTGTTGAGGTCGGCGAACTTGCGCGGGTCGCGCACGAAGAAGACCGGCGTGTTGTTGCCCACCAAGTCCCAGTTGCCTTCCTCGGTGTAGAACTTCACCGCGAAGCCATGGATGTCGCGCTCGCCGTCGGCGGCGCCGCGTTCACCGGCCACCGAGGAGAAGCGCACGAACACGTCGGTGCGCTTGCCGGCCTCGCCGAACAGCCTGGCGCGCGTGTGCCGGGAAAGATCATGGGTCACGGTGAAGTGGCCAAAGGCGCCGGACCCCTTGGCATGCATGCGGCGCTCGGGAATGACCTCGCGATTGAGGTTGGCGAGTTTTTCTATCAGCCACACGTCCTGCATCAGCAAGGGACCGCGCGGGCCGGCGGTCAGGCTGTTTTCGTTGTCGACGACCGGCGCGCCGAAGGCGGTGGTCAGCGGGCATTGTCCGGGTTGGCTGCCGGAAGCGGGCTTGCTCATCGGGAGTGTCCTGCAGGAAAGAGTCCGCAGGCTACGTCCATGCCGGATGCCGGGAAATCGAATTCCGGCACTGCTTCGATGAAAAAAATGGATCGGTGCGATCTTTCCCAGGTATCGCGACGGACGATGCCTGCCCGTGCGCGTTGGCGTCAGAGCAACGCCTTGATCCGGTAGAGCGCTTCCATCGCCTGCTTGGGCGTCAGCTCGTCCGGGTCCAGCGCCTGCAGGGCGTCGAGCGCGGCCGAGTTCGGCGTGAACAATCCGAACTGCTGCGGCGCGTCCAGCGATTGCGGCGCCATCTGCGCCGCATGCGTTTCGCCGCCGCGCTGCTCCAGCTCCGCCAGGCGCCGGCGTGCCTGCGCCACCGTGTCGCGGGGCAGGCCCGCCAGCGCGGCCACCTGCAGGCCGAAGCTGCGGTTGGCCGGGCCTTCCTTCACCGCATGCATGAACACCAGCGATTCGCCATGCTCCACCGCATCCAGGTGCACGTTGGCGATGCCGCTCGGGCCGCCCTCGACCGATTCGTCCGCCAGCGCGGTGAGTTCGAAGTAATGCGTGGCGAACAGCGTGTAGCAGCGGTTGCGATGCGCCAGGTGGCGCGCGACCGCATCGGCCAGCGCCAGGCCGTCGTAAGTGGAGGTGCCGCGGCCGATCTCGTCCATCAGCACCAGCGATTGCGCGGTGGCGTGATGCAGGATGTAGCTGGTCTCGGCCATCTCGACCATGAAGGTCGACTGGCCCTTGGCGAGGTCGTCGCCGGCGCCGATGCGGGTGAGGATGCGGTCGATCGGCCCGATCACCGCGCGGCTCGCCGGCACGTAGCTGCCGATGTGCGCCAGCAGCACGATCAAAGCGTTCTGCCGCATGTAGGTCGATTTGCCGCCCATGTTCGGGCCGGTGATCACCAGCATGCGACGGTCCGGGTGCAGGTCCAGGTCGTTGGGCTCGAACGGCTGCTCGCGCACCGCCTCCACCACCGGGTGGCGGCCGCGTTCGATGCGCAGGCAAGGCGCGGTATCCAGTTCCGGCTGCGCCCAGTCCAGCGCCTGCGCGCGTTCGGCGAAGGCGGCCAGCACGTCCAGCTCGCTCAGCGCGGCGGCGCAGCGCTTGAGCGGCTCCAGGTGTTCGCCCAGCGCATCGAGCAGGCCTTCGTACAGCAGTTTCTCGCGCGAGAGCGAGCGCTCGCGCGCCGAGAGCACCTTGTCCTCGAAGGACTTCAGTTCCTCGGTGATGTAACGCTCGGCGTTGGCCAGCGTCTGGCGGCGGCTGTAGTGCAGCGGCGCCTTGTCGGCCTGGCCCTTGCTGACCTCGATGTAATAGCCATGCACGCGGTTGTAGCCGACCTTCAGCGTCGGGATGCCGCTGGTCTCGCGCTCGCGCAGTTCCAGGTCGATCAGGAACTGGTCGGCGTTCGTGGACAGCCGGCGCAATTCGTCGAGTTCGGCGTCGTAGTCGCTGGCGATCACGCCGCCGTCGCTGAGCTTGAGCGGCGGCTGCGGCGCCACCGCGCTGGCGAGCAGGTGCGCGACCTGCGCATGCTCGCCGAGTTCGGCGGCCAGCGCCTGCAGGCGCGGCGAATCCAGCGGCGAGAGCAGGGCGGCGATATCCGGCAGCATGCCCAGGCCGTCGCGCAGCGTGGACATGTCGCGCGGGCGCGCCGAGCGCAGCGCCACGCGGGTGAGGATGCGTTCGATGTCGCCGAGCGCGCGGAAGCGCTCGCGCAGGTCGGCATCGGTGCCGCGGTCGATCAGCGTGCCCACCGCGTGGTGGCGCTGCACCAGCACCTCGCGCAGGCGCAGCGGGCGATGCAGCCAGCGCCGCAGCAGGCGCCCACCCATCGGCGAGACCGTGCTGTCGAGCACGCCGAGCAGGGTGTGGCGGGTATCGCCATCCACGCGCGTGTCCAGTTCCAGGTGGCGGCGCGTGGCGGCGTTCATCGCGATCGCCTCGCCGGCGTTCTCCATCGCGATGGCGGTGAGGTGCGGCAGGCGCTGCTTCTGGGTTTCTTCGACGTAGCCGAGCAGCGCACCGGCCGCGGCGATCGCGCGCGGGCGTTCCTCGATGCCGAAACCGGTGAGGTCGTGCAGCTTGAAGAAGGCCAGCAGCTGGCGGCGGCCGCTGTCGCTGTCGAACAGCCACGGCGCGCGGCGGCGCAGGCCGGTGCGCTGGCGCAGGAATTCCGGCCAGCCTTCCTCGTCGGGAATCAGCAGTTCGGCGGGTTCGAGCCGCGCCAGTTCGGCTTCCAGCGCGTCCTCGCTGTCGACCTCGTTGACCAGAAAGCGGCCGCCGGCCAGGTCCGCCCACGCCAGGCCGTAGCCGGCCTTGCTGCGCGAGAGCGCCATCAGCAGGGTGTCGCGGCGCTCGTCCAGCAGCGCCTCGTCGGTGACGGTGCCGGGAGTGACGATGCGCACCACCTTGCGTTCGACCAGTCCCTTGGCCAGTGCCGGGTCGCCGATCTGCTCGCAGATGGCGACCGATTCGCCCAGCGCCACCAGCCGTGCCAGGTAGCCTTCGTAGGCGTGCACCGGCACGCCGGCCATCGGGATCGGCGCGCCGCCCGAACTGCCGCGCTGGGTGAGGGTGATGTCCAGCAGCCGCGCGGCCTTGCGCGCGTCGTCGTAGAACAGCTCGTAGAAGTCGCCCATGCGGAAGAACAGCAGCAGGTCGGGGTACTCGACCTTGGCTGCGAAGAACTGCTTCATCAGCGGGGTGTGTTCTTGGGCTTTTTCCGACTTCATGGAACCTGCTGCAGGGGGACGGCGCGGCGCGTGGCCAGCGAGCAGGCAAGTGTAGTGGATGCGCCCGCCGCCGAGCCGCCGCTTTCGCCTCAGCCAGGGCCCAAACGGCGCAGCGGCGGGAAGGCGCGCTGTAGGCAATCCATGCGTTCGCAGGTCAGGCAACCCGGGCCGATCGGCACCGCGCTGCCGCCTTGCAGATCCAGCCCGCGCGAATACACCCAGCGCCCGGCATGGCGCAGGTCGCAACCCAGCGCCAGCGCGAAGGTCTTGCGCGGCTGCCCGAAGCCCGGCGGCCCGCTGCTGACCTGCCGCGCCAGCCAGAAATGCTGGCGACCATCGGGCATCCGCGCGACCTGGGTAAGGATGCGGCCGGGCTGGTTGAACGCCTCGTACACGATCCACAGCGGGCAGGTGCCGCCGACCTGCGAGAAGTGGAAATCGGTGGACGAATGCCGCTTGGAGACGTTGCCCGCGCGGTCTACGCGCATGAAGAACACCGGCAGCCCCGGGGCGTTGCGTCGCTGCAGCGTGCTCAGGCGATGGCATACCGCCTCGAAGCCGACCGCGAAGCGCTGCGCCAGCCATTCGATGTCGTAGCGGCTGTCCTCGGCGCTGCGCAGGAATTCGCCGTAGGGCATCACCAGCGCGCCGGCGTAGTAGTTGGAGAAGCCGATGCGTGCCAGCGCGATGCGTTCGGCATCGTCGAAGCCGGCGCGGGCGATCAGCAGGTCGATCAGCGTGCCGTGTTCCAGCAGCGCCAGCTGCGCGGCCATCTGGAACGCCTGCTGGCCCGGCTGCAGCCAGGCCGGCAGCCACAACGTGCGGGTGGCGGCGTCGTACATCCGCTTGTCGCCGGCCTGTCCGTCCACGCGCACGCGCAGGCCGTGGCGGTCGGCGAGCAGCTGGCGCAGGCGCGGGGCGAGGGTGTCCGGCGTGAGGCCGTGCTCGGCGTAGAGCGCTTCGGCGCGCTCATCCAGCTCGGGGATGTAGTTGCGCTCGCGGTTGAAGTGGTCGCGCACGTGGTCGCCGGGGGACAGCAGCGGCGTGGCGCCGTGGCTGCCGCCCAGCTGCAGTTCCAGCGCGGCGGCGCGTTCCTGCAGGTGGCGGTGCTCACGGTGCAGGTCGAGCAGGGCGTTGGCCACCTGCGGCAGGTTGCCGGCCAGGGCGCGCAGCTCGGTCGGGCTGACGGCGGTATGGCCGAGCGCGCGCAGGGTGTCCTCGAGCGGGTCGACCAGGGCGGCCGGGTCGTCGCGATCCAGCAGGCCGCCGATCTCCCCGAGCGTGTCCTTCAGCCGCTGCTGCACCGCCAGGGTGAGCGGGCGCTGGTTGCGCTCGATCTGGTTCAGGTAGCTCGGCGAGAGCCCGAGCCGCCGCGCCAGCTCGGCCTGGGTCAGGCCATGGCGCTGGCGCAGGCGCTGCAGGCGCAGCCCCAGCTGGCGTTGGGAGACAGGCATCTTCGCAAACTTCGCAGAATGTTGTTCGCAGCTTAGCGCGATTAAGCGCCGGATGGGCTGAATCCCGGTGGGCGTTTGCGAACAATGCGAACATTCTTCCGCTGCCGGTGTCATCCCCATGAGCGAGTCCATCTCCCGCGTCTCCCTGCTGATCGACGGCGAATTCGTCGAATCGGCCTCCACCGACTGGAAGGACGTGGTCAACCCCGCCACCCAGGCCGTGCTGGCGAAGGTGCCGTTCTGCACCAGCGCCGAGGTCGATGCCGCCGTCGCCGCCGCCAGGGAGGCCTTCAAGACCTGGCGCAAGACCCCCATCGGCACCCGCGCGCGCATCTTCCTGAAGTACCAGCAGCTGATCCGCGAGCACATGGGCGAGCTGGCCGCGCTGCTCACCGCCGAGCAGGGCAAGACCCTGCCCGACGCCGAGGGCGACGTGTTCCGTGGGCTGGAAGTGGTGGAGCACGCCGCGGCCATCGGCAACCTGCAGCTGGGCGAGCTGGCCAACAACGTCGCCACCGGCGTGGACACCTACACGCTGATGCAGCCGCTGGGCGTGTGCGCCGGCATCACCCCCTTCAACTTCCCGGCGATGATCCCGCTGTGGATGTTCCCGATGGCGATCGCCACCGGCAACACGTTCGTGCTCAAGCCGTCCGAGCAGGACCCGATGGTCACCATGCGGCTGGTCGAACTGGCCCTGGAAGCCGGCATTCCGAAGGGCGTGCTCAACGTCGTGCACGGTGGCCCGGACGTGGTGAACGCGATCTGCGACCACCCGGACATCAAGGCGGTGTCGTTCGTCGGTTCGACCAAGGTCGGCACCCACGTCTACCACCGCGCCTCGCTGGCCGGCAAGCGCGTGCAGTGCATGATGGGCGCGAAGAACCACGCCGTCGTGCTGCCGGACGCCAACAAGGAACAGACCCTCAACGCGATGGCCGGCGCGGCGTTCGGCGCGGCGGGCCAGCGCTGCATGGCCGCCTCCACGCTGGTGCTGGTGGGCGAGGCGCGCAGCTGGATTCCCGAGCTGGTGGCCAAGGCGAAGACGCTGAAGGTCAACGGCGGCACGGAGAGCGGCACCGATGTCGGCCCGCTGATTTCCTGCGCGGCGCGCGAGCGCGTCGAAGGCCTGATCGCCTCGGGCATCGAACAGGGCGCCACGCTCGAACTGGACGGCCGCAAGCCGCACGTGGCCGGTTACGAGCAGGGCAACTTCGTCGGCCCGA
The DNA here is from genome assembly GCF_001431645.1 of Stenotrophomonas panacihumi. Classification (GTDB taxonomy): domain Bacteria; phylum Pseudomonadota; class Gammaproteobacteria; order Xanthomonadales; family Xanthomonadaceae; genus Stenotrophomonas_A; species Stenotrophomonas_A panacihumi. The sequence goes on from NZ_LLXU01000052.1 coordinate 35,466, forward strand.
CGATCTTCTCCGGCGTCAAGCCGGGCATGCGCATCTACGACGAGGAAATCTTCGGGCCGGTGCTGGTCATCCTCGAAGCCGAAACGCTCGATGACGCCGTCGCCCTGGTCAACGCCAACCCGAATGGCAACGGCACCGCGCTGTTCACCCAGTCCGGCGCGGCCGCGCGCAAGTTCCAGGAAGACATCGACGTCGGCCAGGTCGGCATCAACGTGCCGATCCCGGTGCCGGTGCCGCTGTTCTCCTTCACCGGTTCGCGCGCTTCCAAGCTCGGCGACCTCGGCCCGTACGGCAAGCAGGTGGTGATGTTCTACACCCAGACCAAGACCGTGACCGCGCGCTGGTTCGACGACAGCACGCTGGGCCACGGCGTCAACACCACCATCAACCTGAAGTGACCGCCATGAATGCCGCGATGAATTTGCCGTTCGACACGGCCGACCTCAACGAAGAGCAGGAGGCGTTCCGCCAGGCCGCGCGCGAGTTCGCGCAGAAGGAACTGGCCCCGCATGCCGCCAAGTGGGACGAAGAAGGCCACTTCCCGCGCGAGGCGCTGGCCAAGGGCGGCGAGCTGGGCTTCTGCGGCCTGTACACCGACGAGGCGTACGGCGGCCTGGGCCTGAAGCGCCTGGATTCGGCGATCGTGTTCGAGGAGATGGCGGCGGTCGATCCTTCGACCTCGGCGTTTTTCTCCATCCACAACATGGCGACCTGGTTGATCGCCAGCTTCGCCCAGGAACCGGTGCGCCAGCACTGGGGCCCGCTGCTGACCAGCGGCGAGAAGCTGGCCTCATATTGCCTCACCGAGCCGGGCGCCGGCTCCGACGCCGCCGGGCTGAAGACCCGCGCGGTGCGCGAGGGCGATGAGTACGTGCTCGACGGCAGCAAGGCCTTCATCTCCGGCGCCGGTTCCACCGACGTGCTGGTGGTGATGGCGCGCACCGGCGAAGAGGGCGCGCGCGGCATCAGCGCCTTCGTGGTGCCGGCCGATGCCAAGGGCATCAGCTACGGGCGCAAGGAAGAGAAGATGGGCTGGAACAGCCAGCCCACCCGCGGCGTCACTTTCGAAGGCGTGCGCATTCCGGCGGGCAACCTGCTCGGCAAGGAAGGCGAGGGCTTCAAGCTGGCGATGAAGGCGCTGGACGGCGGCCGCATCAATATCGCGGCCTGCTCGCTGGGCGCCGCGCAGGGCGCGCTGGATGCGGCGCGCCGCTACATGGGCGAACGCCGCCAGTTCGGCAAGAAGCTGGCCGATTTCCAGGCGCTGCAGTTCAAGCTGGCCGACATGGCGACCCAGCTGGTCGCCGCCCGGCAGATGGTGCACACCGCCGCGCGCAAGCTCGATGCCGGCGCGCGCGACGCCACCGTGTGGTGCGCGATGGCCAAGCGCTTCGCCACCGATGCGGGCTTCGCGATCTGCGACGAGGCGCTGCAGATCCACGGCGGCTATGGCTACATCCGCGAGTACCCGATCGAGCGCCTGCTGCGCGACAGCCGCGTGCATCGCATCCTGGAAGGCACCAACGAGGTGATGCGCATGATCATCGCCCGCCACCTGCTGAGCACCGAGGAGGAACTGCGATGAGCGATTGGCTGCAGCGCGAGCACACCGGCCTGAAGGTCGAGCGCGATGGGCATGTCGCCCTCGTGACCCTGAGCCATCCGCCGGCCAACACCTGGACCGTGCACAGCCTGGCGGCGCTGCGCGACCTGGTGAAGGCGCTCGATGCCGACCGTGGCATCTACGCGCTGGTGGTGACCGGCGAGGGCGAGAAGTTCTTCTCCGCCGGCGCCGACCTCAAGCAGTTCGCCTCCGGCGACAAGGGCGCCGCGCGCGAGGCGGCGCGTCGTTTCGGCGAGGCGTTCGAGGCCTTGAGCGCGTTCCGCGGCGTGTCCATTGCCGCGATCAACGGTTATGCGATGGGCGGCGGGCTGGAATGCGCGCTGGCCTGCGACCTGCGCATCGCCGAGTCGCATGCGCAGATGGCCTTGCCGGAAGCCACCGTGGGCCTGCTGCCGTGCGCGGGCGGCACGCAGAACCTGCCGCGCCTGGTGGGCGAGGGCTGGGCGAAGCGGATGATCCTGCTGGGCGAGCGCGTGGATGCGGACACCGCGCTGCGCATCGGCCTGGTCGAAGAAGTGGTGGGCAAGGGCGAAGCGAAGGCGCGCGCGCTGGAGTGGGCGCACAAGGCCGGCAAGCAGAGCCCGGGCAGCGTGGCGGCGTGCAAGACGCTGGTGCAGTCCACCCGCCATGGCAGCCACGCCGCGGCGCTGGTCGCCGAGCGCGAGGCGTTCGTCGACCTGTTCGATACCGCCGACCAGGTCGAAGGCGTCAACGCCTTCCTGGAAAAGCGCGCCGCGCAGTGGACGAACGCATGAACATCGCCGACGCCCACGAAGCCCCGGTGCTGTTCGAAACCCGCGACGGCCAGGCAGGCCATCGCATCGGCATCGCCACGCTCAACGCGCCGAAGACGCTCAACGGCCTCTCGCTGGACATGACGCGGCTGCTCGACGCGCAACTGCGGGCCTGGGCGGCCGACGACACGGTGGCCTGCGTGGTGCTGCGCGGCGCCGGCGACAAGGCGTTCTGCGCCGGCGGCGACCTGCATGGCCTGTACCGCAGCATGGTCGAGTACCGCCAGTCCGGTGCCCGCGACATCACCGCCAACCGCCATGCCGCGCAGTTCTTCGAGGAGGAATACCGCCTCGACTACTTCATCCACACCTATCCCAAGCCGATCCTGTGCTGGGGCCACGGCATCGTGATGGGCGGCGGCATCGGGCTGATGTCCGGCGCCAGCCACCGCGTGGTCACCGAACGCTCGAAACTGGCGATGCCGGAAATCACCGTGGGCCTGTTCCCGGACGTCGGCGGCAGCTGGCTGATGCGGCGCGTGCCGGGCGGCGCGGGCATCTTCCTCGCGCTGACCGGTGCGCCGTTGAACGCCAGCGACGCGATCTACGCCGGCTTGGCCGATTACCAGCTGGAGCACGCGCAGTACGACGCGGTCATCGATGCGCTGGCCGCGCATGCATGGCGCGGCGATGCCACGCAGGATCGCGCCCGCCTGGGCGAATTCCTGCAAGGCCTCGCCCAGCCACTCTCGCCCGGTCCGCTGCAGATGCACGCCGAGCTGATCGAACACCTGGTGTCCAGCGGCTCGCTGGAGCAGGTGGTCTCGGCGATCGGCGCGCTGTCCAGCGAAGACCCGTGGTTGCAGACCGCGCGCGCCACGCTGGCCGCCGGTTCGCCCGGTTCGGCGCGCCTCGCCTGGGCGTTGCAGCACAGCGATGACACCCGCACCCTGGCAGGAACGTTCCGCACCGAGTACGTGGTGGCGCTGCATGCCGCCGCGCACGGCGATTTCGCCGAGGGCATCCGCGCACTGCTGATCGACAAGGATCGCCAGCCGCACTGGAATCCGGCGCTGCTGGCGCACGCCGATGCGGCGTGGGCCGAAACCTTCTTCCAATCCCCCTGGACGGCCGCGGCGCACCCGCTGGCCGACCTGGGCCACGCCTGACGGAGACATTGCAATGAGCCGGATCGCTTTCATCGGACTGGGCAACATGGGCGGGCCGATGGCCGCCAACCTCGCCAAGGCCGGTCACGTGCTGCGCGTGTTCGACCTGGTGCCCGCCGCGCTGGAGGCCGCCGTGGCCGCCGGCGCCAGCGCCGCCACTTCGGCTGCCGATACGCTGGCCGACGCCGAGGTGGTCATCTCGATGCTGCCGGCGAGCCGCCACGTCGAAGGCCTTTACCTCGGCGAGCACGGCATCCTGGAGAAGATCCCGGCCGGCGCGCTGGTGATCGACTGCAGCACCATCGCCCCGGCCAGTGCGCGCAAGGTGGCCGAAGCCGCGGCCGCGCGTGGCCTGCAGATGCTCGACGCGCCGGTCTCCGGCGGCACCGCCGGCGCGGCCGCCGGCACGCTGACCTTCATCGTGGGCGGGGGCGCCGAGGCGCTGGAACGCGCGCGGCCGTTCCTGCAGGCGATGGGCAAGAACATCTTCCACGTCGGCGACAGCGGCGCGGGGCAGGTGGCCAAGCTGTGCAACAACATGGCGCTGGGCGTGATCATGGCGGTGACCGGCGAGGCCATCGCGCTGGGCACGGCGCACGGGCTGGATGCCAAGGTGCTCTCGCAGATGATGGCGGTGAGCACCGGCCGCAGCTGGGCCACCGAAGTGTGCAACCCGTGGCCGGGCGTGCTGGAGAATGCGCCGGCCTCGCGCGGGTATACGGGCGGCTTCGGCAACGACCTGATGCTCAAGGACCTGGGGCTGGCGGTGGAGGCGGCGATGGGCGTGGGCGCTTCGATCCCGCTGGGCGAGCTGGCACGCAATCTCTATGCGATGAACAGCCGCGCCGGCAACGGCAAGCTGGATTTCTCCTCGGTGGTGAAGCTGGTCTCCGAGAACTGAGGAGGGCGACGCATCGCGCCGCGGGGGAGGGCCCGCGGCCGATGCGTGCAGCCACGAACGGACCCGAGCCACCCGCGTGTAATAGTCTCCGCGCGCACCGGCCGCCTATCGTGGCGGCCAGTTCAAGGAACATGCGCGATGGGACACGACCACAACCACGCCCCCAGCGAGATCCGCCACGAGAAGCCGCTGTGGTGGGCACTCGCCCTCACCGGCAGCTTCCTCGTCGCCGAGATCGTCGGCGCCTTCGTCACCGGCAGCCTGGCGCTACTGTCCGATGCCGCGCACATGGCCACCGACACGCTCGGCCTGATGATCGCGCTGGTCGCCGTGCGCCTGAGCCGCCGCCCGCCCGATGCCAAGCGCACCTATGGCTACGCGCGGCTGGAGGCGCTCGGCGCGCTGGCCAACGGTGCGCTGCTGTTCGGCGTCGGCGCCTACATCCTGTGGGAGGCCGCGCAGCGCTTCCGCACGCCGCAGGCGGTGGGCGAGACCGGCATGCTGGTGATCGCCGCTTTCGGCCTGGTGGTCAACCTCATCGCCATGCGCCTGCTGCGTGCCGGCGCCGGCGAGAGCCTCAACGTGAAGGGCGCCTACCTGGAAGTGTGGAGCGACATGCTCGGCTCGGTGGCGGTGATCCTCGGCGCGCTGGCGATCCGCTTCACCGGCTGGCAGTGGATCGACCCGGTGCTGGCGGTGCTGATCGGCCTGTGGGTGCTGCCGCGCACCTGGTTGCTGCTGCGCGAGGCGTTCAACGTATTGCTGGAAGGCGTGCCCAAGGGCGTGGACCTGGCGGCGGTGCGCGCGGCGTTGTGCGCGCAGCCCGGCGTGGTGGACGTGCACGACCTGCACGTATGGGCGCTGGCCTCGAGCACGCCGGCGTTGACCGCGCATGTCGTGGCGGCGGAGGGTACGGACAGCGACGGCCTGCGCCGCGCGCTGGCCACGCTGCTGCACGCGAAGTTCGAGATCGACCATGTGACGCTGCAGGTCGAAGCCGACCACTGCGGCGATGCGTGCGCGGTGCAGGCGGGGAAGGGGCATGCGGCGCATGGCGCGCACGACCATGCCGGGCATGCGCATGACGACGACCACGGCCACGACCACGACCACGGCGCCGATGCGCAGGGGCATCACGGGCATACGCATCGCTGAGGTGCGCACGCGGGGTTGCGCCTGCGAGGCCTCAAGAAAAACGCCGCCCGAAGGCGGCGTTTTTCATTGCATGGGCAGCGACCCTCAGGCCACCGGCTCGCGCAGCGCGGGCATGTCCCAGCCCGGGCGCGGGGCGAAGCGGTCGCCATAACGCGTCTGCAGCGTCTTGAGTCGTTCGACCAGCGCATCGGCGCCGGTCGCGCGCACGTGCTGGATCGGGCCGCCGCGGAAAGGCGCGAAACCGGTGCCGAAGATCACCCCGGCATCGAGCAGGTCGGCATCGCTCACCACGCCGTCGTGCAGGCAGGCCACCGCTTCGTTGAGCAGCGGCAGGATCAGGCGATCCTCCAGGTCGGCCGGCGCCTCGTAATCCTTCGGCACCTCCGGCTTCACCGCGCGACCGTTCTCCCACTTGTACAGGCCCTGGCCGTCCTTCTTGCCGCGCTTGCCCGGCTCGACGGTCTTCAGCGCGTCCGGGATCGGCAGGCCCAGGAACGGCGCCAGTTCCTCGCCCACGCCGGCGGCCACGTCCAGGCCCACGGTGTCGATCAGCTCGATCGGCCCCATCGGCATGCCGAACTTCACCGCGGCCTTGTCGATCACCGGGCCGGGGATGCCCTCGGCGTAGGCGGTGGCCGCTTCGAGCATGTACGGGAACAGCACGCGGTTGACCAGGAAGCCCGGCGTGCCGGCCACCGGCACGGGCAGCTTGTCCAGCGCCTTGCAGAACGCGGCCAGGCGCTTGCGGGTTTCCTCGGCCATGGCGTCGTGCTGCACGATCTCCACCAGCGGCATCATCGCCACCGGGTTGAAGTAGTGCAGGCCGGCGAACTGCGCCGGGCGCTGGATGTGCTCGCGCAGCTCGGTGAGCGGAATGGAGGAGGTGTTGGTGGTCAGCAGCGCGTCGGCCTTCATCTGCGGCTCGACCTGCTGGTAGAGGTCGCGCTTGGCTTCGGGCTTCTCGATGATCGCCTCGATCACCAGGTCCGCCTGCGCCACGCCGTGGCCGGCGAGGTCGCTCTTCAGCCGCGCGGCGACCGCCGGGCGCTTGCCCGCGTCCTTGACCCGCTTGTTGAACAGTTCGTTGCCACGCGCCAGCGCGGTGTCGATGAAGCGCTGCTCGCGGTCCTGCAGCGTGACCTCGAAGCCCTTGTAGGCCGACCATGCCGCGATGTCGCCGCCCATCACGCCGGCACCGACCACGTGCACGTGCTTGATGTTGTGTTCCTTCCCGCCCAGGCCTTTCAGCCGTTCGGTCAGGAAGAAGATGCGGATCAGGTTGCGCGCGGTCGGCGTGCCGGCCAGCTTGACCACCGCCTTGCGCTCGGCGTCCAGGCGCGCCTGGATGCCCGCGCCGCCGGTGCGCGCCCACACGTTGATCAGCGCATACGGCGCCGGGTAGTGCTCCTTGTGGGCCTTGCGCGCGACCTGCTTGGTCATCTGCGGGGCCAGCAGCTTGCGCGCCAGCCAGGTGTTGGTGACCCAGCCGGTGAAGCGCTGCTTGAACGGACGCACCGTGCCCGAGAGCGCCAGCGCGGCGGCGGTATCGACCAGTACGGCGGGCGCGGCGACCTTGTCGACCAGGCCCATCGCGCGCGCGGCGCTGGCCGAGACGGTGCGGCCGGTCAGCATCAGATCCATCGCGGCGGGGGCGCCGATGAGGTTGGGCAGGCGGGCGCTGCCGCCCCAGCCCGGGAAGATGCCCAGCTTGGTTTCCGGCAGTCCGATGCGGGTGGAGGCATCGTCGGAGGCCACGCGGTAGCGGCAGGCCAGCGCGATCTCGGTGCCGCCGCCCATGCAGAAGCCATGGATGGCCGCCACCGTCGGGCAGGGCAGCTCGGCCAGCTTCTGGAAGACGGTCTGGCCGCGGCGGATGGCGTCGTTCACCGTGCCGCGGCGGTCGTACTCCTGGAATTCCTTCAGATCGGCGCCGGCGATGAAGCCGTTCGCCTTGGCCGAACGAATCACCACGCCGCGCGGCGGATCGATCGCGATGCGCTCGATCAGCTCGGCCAGCTCCAGCAGCACGTCCTGCGAGAAGGCGTTGACCGGTGCATCGGCGCGATCGAGGCTGAGCACCACGATGCCGTCATCGCGGATCTCGGTCTGCCAGTGACTGAATCGGAGCCCATCGAAGCCTGAGAGCATGGGTCTGACCATCCGCGTGTGTATGGAAGGGGTCGTTATCATCCAGAGGTTGTTTCCTTCACGTCAAATCCCCAAAGACAGGGGGTGGGACAGGCCACGCCCGGCCGGCGGTGGTCGCCAGTCTGGTGCAACGCCCGTTAACCTTGCGGCGTGGCGCCCCGGGTGGCCCCGCGAACTTTTCCAACCAGCGCTGGTCATAAAGCCCGGACATGACGGGCGACAGGAGTGCGGCCCGACATGGCCGAAGTCGATACACCACAGGATCTGGACCTGGAACTGGTCCGGCGCGTGCAGCGCGGCGAGAGCGCGGCGTTCGATGTCCTGGTGCGCAAGTACCAGCATCGGATCGTCGCGTTGATCGGGCGCTACATCAGCGACTGGAGCGAGTGCCAGGACGTGGCCCAGGAGACTTTCCTGCGCGCATACCGCGCGCTGGGCAATTTCCGCGGCGACGCCCAGTTCTATACCTGGTTGCACCGCATTGCCGTCAATACCGCCAAGAACCACCTGGTCGCGCACAACCGCCGCCCGCCCACCGACGACATCGACGTCGCCGATGCCGAGCAGTTCGACGGGGCCACCCGTCTGCGCGACACCGACACCCCGGAGCGTGAACTGATGCGCCAGGAGCTGGAACAAACCGTGATGAAGGCTGTCCAAGCCTTGCCGGAAGAACTCCGGGCGGCCATCACCCTGCGCGAGGTGGAGGGCCTGAGCTACGAGGACATCGCGCAGAAGATGGATTGCCCGATCGGAACGGTGCGCTCGCGCATCTTCCGGGCGCGCGAAGCCATCGACGCCGAGCTGCGGCCTCTGCTGGAGACCGACAGCGCCACCCGTGACCGACAGCGTGACCGTGTATGAGCCAACCCACTTCTTCCCACAACGACAAGTTCGAGATCCACTACCGGCAGCAGCTGTCGGCGCTGGTCGACGGCGAACTGCCGGCCGATGAAGCGCGCTTCCTGTTGCGCCGCCTGCAGCACGACGACGAGTTGTCCGGCTGCCATGAGCGCTGGCAGCTGTGCGGCGACGTGCTGCGCGGCATGGCCAGTGCGCTGGCGCCGGTGGATTTCGCCGCGCGCGTGCGCAGTGCCGTGGCCGCCGAACCCGCCCCGCGGGCCGTGCCGGCTCCGGCGCGCGGCCGTGCCTGGCGCTGGGGTGGCGGGGCGATTGCCGCCTCGGTCGCCGCGCTGGCCCTGTTCGTGACCCGCGACCGCATCCCCGAGCCCACGCCCGACGTCCCGACGCCGGTATTCGCCAGCACCGCGCAGATTCCCGCCGCGCCGCTGCCGACGCCGGCCGATCCGGACGGCGACAACGCCATCGGCACCATGGCTGCCGCCGCGCCCGCCGCTGCATTGGCGGCCGCGCGTCGCGATGCCGGCAGCCGCAACGTCGCCTCGGCCACCCGCGTGCAGCAGGCCGCGCGCGCCAGCGCCGCACGGCGCGACCCGGCGCCGCAGCGGCAGGTCGCCAATGCCGCGCCGGTCGTGCATGCCCTCACCAACGCGGTGGCCAATGCCTCGGCGCCGGCCAACCCCTTCGCGCACCCGGACACCGCCGTGCAGGCCAGGCCCTGGCCGCGTTCGACGCTGGCCGGCAGCCAGAGCACGCTCAACGCCAGTTTCAGCACTGGCGAGCCGGCGGCCACGTTCTATCCGTTCGAACCGGCGCAGGCCGCCGCGGGCGAGGAAGAACGCCTGCCACCGATGCCCAGCCACTAAGCCGTCATCCCCCGTTTCGTAGTGTTCCCCCAGCCGCCCGCCCCGCGGGCGGGTTGGCCCCGCTTTGCCTTTCCAGCACCAGACCTTGTCCCTGAGGAGCGTGTTCCCGATGAATCCCCGTATCCGCAACCAGATGTTGGGCCTGCTGGCCGTCTCGCTGCCGCTGGCCGCCTGCGCGCAGCAGCCCGGCGCCGCGCCCGCCGCCGACACCGCCCCCATCGCCACCCGCAGCGCGACCCCCGCGCCGCAGCTGGTCGCCGGGCTGCCGGACTTCACGAATCTGGTCGAGCAGGTCGGCCCGGGCGTGGTCAACATCGACACCAAGGTCACCCGCGCGGACATGATGCGGCGCTCCGATCGCGACGGGCAGCAGATGCCGGACGATGAGCAGATTCCCGAATTCTTCCGCCGCTTCTTCGACATGCCCGGCATGCCGGGGCAGGGCCAGGGCCCGCGCCGCGGCGGTGGCGGCAACGACGGCGACATCGTCGGCCGCGCGATGGGGTCGGGCTTCATCATCTCGCCGGACGGCTACGTGCTCACCAACCACCACGTCGTGGACGGCGCCAGCGACGTGACCGTCAAGCTGTCCGACGGCCGCGAGCTGAAGGCCAAGGTGGTCGGCAGCGACGAGCAGTACGACGTCGCCCTGCTGAAGGTCAACGCCAGCAACCTGCCGACCGTGCGCATCGGCGATTCCAACACGCTCAAGCCTGGCCAGTGGGTAGTGGCGATCGGCTCGCCGTTCGGCCTGGACCACTCGGTCACCGCCGGCATCGTCAGCGCCACCGGCCGCGCCAATCCGTATGCCGACCAGCGCTACGTGCCCTTCATCCAGACCGACGTGGCGATCAACCAGGGCAACTCCGGCGGCCCGCTGCTGAACACCCGCGGCGAAGTCGTCGGCATCAACTCGCAGATCTTCTCCGCCTCCGGCGGCTACATGGGCATCAGCTTCGCGATTCCGATCGACCTGGCGGTCAGCGCGGCCGAGCAGATCAAGAAGACCGGCCACGTCAGCCGCGGCCAGCTCGGCGTGCAGGTCGGGCCGATCGATTCGCTGCAGGCGCAGGGCCTGAAGCTGCCCGACACCAAGGGCGCGCTGGTCAACAGCCTGGTGGCCGGCAGCCCGGCCGGCAAGGCGGGCCTGGAGGTGGGCGATGTCATCCGCTCGGTCAACGGCACGCCGATCAACGCCGCCAGCGACCTGCCGCCGATGATCGGCGTGATGCCGCCGGGCACCAAGGTGCGCCTGGGCGTGCTGCGCGACGGCAAGCCGAAGGACATCAGCGTCACCCTGACCACGCTGGACAGCGATGTGCGCCCGGCCACCGCCGCCAATGACGACGAGGCCGCCCCCAGCGGCCCGGCGAGCGCCGCGCTGCTGGGCCTGCAGGTCGCCGACCTCGGTGCCGCCGAGCGCGAGCGCGTGGGCCTGAAGGCCGGCGAAGGCGTGCGCATCACCGCGGTCACCGGCAGCTCGGCCCGCGAGGCCCGGCTCAGCCCCGGCCTGGTGATCCTGCGCGTGGGCCGTACCCCGGTCGGCAGCGTGGCCGCGTTGAACCGCGAACTGGCCAGCTACAAGAAGGGCGACGTGGTCATGCTGCTGGTCACCAGCGGCCAGGCCACCAGCTACGTGGCAGTCAAGGCGGGCGAGTAAGACCGCCGGCGCGGCGGAGCTGAACGGCCCGCCGCGCCCCGTCGTCCGCCCCGTGGGGCGGGCAGGGCCCCGGCCGTGCGATAATGCGCCGTTATCCTGACGACGGCCCAGAGCCGCCGCCCACCTCCAATGTCCATCGATTCGATGCGGAACATCCGCAACTTCTCCATCATCGCCCACGTCGACCACGGCAAGTCCACGCTGGCCGATCGCATCATCCAGCTCTGCGGCGGCCTCGAGGCCCGCGAGATGGAAGCGCAGGTGCTCGACTCCAACCCGATCGAGCGCGAGCGCGGCATCACGATCAAGGCCCAGTCCGTGTCCCTGCCGTACAAGGCGAAGGACGGGCAGGTCTACCACCTGAACTTCATCGACACCCCCGGCCACGTCGACTTCTCCTATGAAGTCAGCCGCTCGCTGGCCGCCTGCGAGGGCGCGCTGCTGGTGGTGGACGCCGCCCAGGGCGTGGAGGCGCAGTCGGTCGCCAACTGCTACACCGCCGTGGAGCAGGGCCTGGAAGTGGTGCCGGTGCTCAACAAGATCGACCTGCCGACCGCCGACACCGAGCGCGCCAAGGTCGAGATCGAGGCCGTCATCGGCATCGACGCCGCCGATGCCGTCGCCGTCAGCGCCAAGACGGGCCTGAACGTGCAGGACGTGCTCGAGGCGATCGTGCAGCGCATCCCGCCGCCGGTGCCGCGCGACACCGACAAGCTGCAGGCGCTGATCATCGACTCCTGGTTCGACAACTACCTCGGCGTGGTGTCGCTGGTGCGCGTCATGCAAGGCGAGATCAAGCCGGGCGACAAGCTGCAGGTGATGTCCACCGGCCGCAACCACCAGGTCGATGCGGTCGGCGTGTTCACCCCCAAGCGCAAGGTGCTGCAGAAGCTGTCCGCCGGCGAAGTGGGTTGGGTCACCGCGTCGATCAAGGACGTGCACGGCGCGCCGGTCGGCGACACCCTGACCCTGGCCGCCGACCCGGCGCCCAAGCCGCTGCCCGGCTTCCAGGAAATGCAGCCGCGCGTGTTCGCCGGCCTGTTCCCGGTCGATGCCGAGGACTACCCGGACCTGCGCGAGGCACTGGAAAAGCTGCGCCTGAACGACGCGGCGCTGCGCTTCGAGCCGGAAAGCTCCGAGGCGATGGGCTTCGGCTTCCGCTGCGGCTTCCTGGGCATGCTGCACATGGAAATCGTGCAGGAGCGCCTGGAGCGCGAGTACAACCTCGACCTGATCAGCACCGCGCCGACGGTGATCTACGAAGTCCTCAAGACCGACGGCTCCGTGGTGATGATGGACAACCCGGCCAAGCTGCCGCCGGTGAACTACGTGGATGAAATCCGCGAGCCGATCATCCGCGCCAACATCCTCACCCCCGAGGAATACATCGGCAACATCATCAAGCTGTGCGAGGAAAAGCGCGGCAGCCAGCTCGGCATCAACTACCTGGGCAGCCAGGTGCAGATCAGCTACGAGCTGCCGATGGCCGAGGTGGTGCTGGACTTCTTCGACAAGCTCAAGTCGGTCAGCCGCGGCTACGCCTCGCTGGACTACAGCTTCGTGCGCTTCGAGGCCGGCCCGTTCGTGCGCGTGGACGTGCTGATCAACGGCGACAAGGTCGATGCGCTGTCGCTGATCGCCCACCGCAGCCATGCCGACCGGCGCGGCCGCGAGCTGTGCGAGAAGATGAAGGACCTCATTCCCCGGCAGATGTTCGACGTGGCCATCCAGGCCGCGATCGGCGCGCAGATCATCGCCCGCACCACGGTCAAGGCCATGCGCAAGAACGTGCTGGCCAAGTGCTATGGTGGCGACGTCTCGCGCAAGAAGAAGCTGCTGGAGAAGCAGAAGGAAGGCAAGAAGCGCATGAAGCAGGTCGGCCGCGTGGAAATCCCGCAGGAAGCCTTCCTGGCCGTGCTGCAGATGGACAACAAGTAAGGGGAAGGGGGCTGCCACGGGGAGTCACATGCGCCGCGCGCGCTCGTCTCCCGGTGGAAGGCCCCTCCCGACTCCCACCGCAAAGGAATACGCATGAAATGGTTTGAGATCGCGCTGGTCGTGCTGACGCTGGGCTCCGGCCTGGTGTGGCTGCTGGACAAGCTCTTCCTGGCCAAGCGCCGCGCCGCGCGCGCCAGCCTGCTCGACAGCGAGCCGGTGATCATCGAGTACTCGCGCGCCTTCTTCCCGGTGCTGGCGGTGGTGCTGATCCTGCGCAGCTTCATCGCCGAGCCGTACAAGATCCCGTCCAGCTCGATGATGCCCAACCTGCTGATCGGCGATTTCATCCTGGTCAACAAGTTCGCCTACGGCCTGCGCCTGCCGATCACCAACACCAAGTTCGTGCCGGTGGGCGAGCCCAAGCGCGGCGACGTGGTGGTGTTCAAGCCGCCGCATGCCCCGGACGAGAACTGGATCAAGCGCGTCGTCGGCCTGCCGGGCGACCGCATCGGCTTCCACGGCGATACCCTGTACATCAACGGCGAGCCGATGAAGTACGAGGTCAAGGGCGAGTACGTGGGCAAGGGCCGCGGCGCGGAGATGACCGGCGCCACCCTGCTCAGCGAGGCCCTGCCGGGCCGTACGCACACCGTGCTGGAGCTGATCGGGCGTTCCAACGCCGCCGGCCAGGGCGACTGGGTCGTGCCGGCGGGGCAGTATTTCGTGATGGGCGACAATCGCGATAATAGCGAGGACAGCCGGTTCTGGACCCAGACGCACTTCCTGCCGGAGCAGAATCTCCGCGGCAAGGCGTTCTTGATCTGGCTCAATTGCGAGGGGTGGTTCTGCAAGGGGAGTTTCGATCCGTCGCGGATCGGGACAGGTATCCAGTAATCCAATACGCGTGGCGTAGCTAGGGGAGTAGCGATGAAGCGCAATCAGAACGGAATGACCTTGCTGTCATTCATCGTGGTGTTGGCGGTGGTCGGTTTCGGCCTGTACATCGGCATGAAGCTGTTCCCGATGTACCAGGAGTTCTACTCGGTGAAGGAAGCCATGAAGGGCGTGGCCAACGAGCCGGGCAGTGGCGACATGGACCCGGGCCGGGCGAAGGACCTGTTCTTCCGCCGCCTGTACATCAACTATTCGGAAAACGTGCAGAAGGACGACGTGTCGTTCGAGCGAGTGGGCAACGGTTGGCGCATGAACGTGAACTACGAAGTGCGCCGCCCGCTGGTCGGCAACCTCGACGTGGTCGGCAACTTCAGTGCCAGCCAGGACCTGACCCGTAGTGGTATCAGCGAGTAAAACCCCGCAGCGCGGCGACCGGATCGGCCATGTGTTCGCCGATCCGTCGCTGCTGGCGCAGGCGCTGACGCATCGCAGCGCCGGCGCCCCGCATAACGAACGACTGGAATTCCTCGGCGACGGCGTGGTCAACCTGCTGATCGCCGAGGCGCTGTACCTGCGCTGGCCCAAGGCCGACGAAGGCGCGCTGACCCGCGCCCGCGCCGAGCTGGTGCGCGAGCCGGCGCTGGCGGTGATCGGCCGCGCGCTGGAACTGGGCGAACGGCTCACGCTGGGCCCGGGCGAAATGAAATCCGGCGGCCATCGGCGCGATTCGATCCTCGCCGACGCCGTGGAAGCCGTGGTCGCGGCGATCTACCTGGATGCCGGCTTCGAGGCCTGCCGCGCCGCGGTGCTGCCGTGGTTCGAATCGGCGCTGGCCGCGTTGCCGGTCGGCAAGCCGGAGAAGGACCCCAAGACCCGCCTGCAGGAGTGGCTGCAGGCCCGGCAGCGGCCGCTGCCGGCGTATGAACTCGTTTCCGAAAGTGGCGACGACCACGCCAAGCATTTCCAGGTACGCTGCATCCTGTCCGAGCCGGCGCTGTGCGCCGAGGGCGAGGGCGGGTCGCGGCGCCTGGCCGAACAGCAGGCCGCCGCCGCGGTACTGCGCCAACTGGACCCAGGCAAGTGAGCGAATCAACCTCTTATCGCAGCGGCAGCGTGGCCGTCATTGGCCGCCCCAACGTGGGCAAGTCGACCCTGACCAATGCGCTGGTCGGCGCCAAGGTGAGCATCGTCTCCAACCGCCCGCAGACCACCCGTCACCGCCTGCTCGGCATCGCCAGCTTCCCGCAGGGCCAGATCGTGCTGGTCGACACCCCTGGGCTGCATCGCGAGCAGGGCAAGTTCAAGGCCTCGGCGATGAGCCGGGTGATGAACCGCGCCGCGCGCGGCTCGCTGGAGGACGTGGACGCCGCGATGATGGTCATCGAGGCCGGCCGCTGGGATGAAGAAGACACGCTGGCCTACAACGTGCTCAGCGACGCCGGCATCCCGGTGGTGCTGATCGTCAACAAGGTCGACCGCCTGAAGGACAAGTCCGCGCTGTTGCCGTTCCTGGCCGAAGTCAGCCAGGAGCGCAGCTTCGCCGCCGTGCACCCGGTGTCCGCGCTCAAGCGCAAGGGCCTGGAAGCGCTGGTCAAGGACCTGCTGGGCCTGCTGCCCGAGCAACCGCCGATGTTCGGCGAGGACGAAATCACCGACCGCAGCCAGCGTTTCCTCGCCGGTGAACTGGTCCGCGAGCAGCTGATGCGCCAACTGGGCGAAGAACTGCCGTACGCCACCACCGTGGAGATCGAGCGCTTCGCCGAGGACGGCGCGCTGCTGCGCATCGGCGCGGTGATCTGGGTCGAGCGCGAGGGCCAGAAGGCCATCGTGATCGGCAAGGGCGGCACCCGCCTGAAGGAAATCGGCGCCAAGGCGCGCCAGCAGATGGAACGCCTGTTCGGCGCCAAGGTCTTCCTGGAAACCTGGGTGCGCGTGCGCGAGGGCTGGTCGGACGACGAAGCCGCGCTCAAGGCGTTCGGCTACGAATGACCCCCGCCGCGCTGCCGCGCGCGGCCTGAGGCGGGCGCATGCGCCTGGAAGATGAAACCGGCTTCGTCCTGCATGCCCGGCACTGGCGCGAGACCAGCCTGTTGGTCGAGGTGCTGAGCCGGCAACACGGCCGCGTGGGTTTGCTGGCGCGCGGCGTGCAGGGCGAACGCAAGCAGGCGCTGCGCGCGGCGTTGCAGCCGCTGCAGTCGATCCGCTTCAGCGCGGTGCAGCGCGGCGAACTGGCGCAACTGCGCGCCGCCGAAGCCGAGGACGCCGCGCCACGCCTGCAGGGCGATGCCATGCTCGCCGCGTTCTATCTCAACGAGCTGGTGCTGCGGCTGGCGCCGCGCCATGACCCGCTGCCCGAACTGCACGCCGCCTACGCCCGCGTGCGCGAACGCCTGCGCGCGGCCGAACCACTGGCGTGGAGCCTGCGTCGTTTCGAGCGCGACCTGCTCGAAGCCCTCGGCGTGGGATTCGACCTCGAACACGACGTGGATGGCCAGCCGATCGACCCGGCCGCGCGTTACCAGCTCGACCCGCTGGAAGGCGCGCGGCGGCTGCTCAGCGACCGCGGCGCGGGCGAGCGCAATGCCACCGCCACCGGGCGCGGCCTGCTGGCGTTGGCGCATGACCAGGCGCCTGATCCGCTCGACCTGCCCGGCCTGCGCCTGGGCCTGCGCGCGGTGCTGCTGCACCACCTGGGCGGGCGCGGGCTGAAAGCCTGGGACATGCTGCGCGACCTCACGCCGCGCTGAGCCTTCAGTGGAGCAGGGCGGCGACGGCGTCGTGGAAATGATGGCGCGCAATCGGAGAGTGCGGGTCGCCGCGCAGTTCGCGCACGGCTTGCGCCAATCGCGCCGCGCCGACGAAACCACAGCTGGCCTGCAGCCGATGCAGGTGGTTGCGCAGGGTCGGTTCGTCGTCCTGGCGCAGCGCCGAATCCACCGCGTCGCGCGTGCCCGGCAATTCGGACAAGAACAGTTCGCGCAGTGCATTGAGATGATGCTGCTGGCCGTTGAGCGCGGCCAGCGCGGCATCCTCGTCCCAGTCGCGCTGGATCACGATGGTGCCCATCGCCTCGCTGCCGGCCCGTGTCGGCAGCCGCCGGCGAACCTGCTGTTGCAGCTCGAGCGCGGGCAGCGGCTTGATCAGGACGTCGAGGAAGCCGTCGGCCAGCAGGCGCGCGGTGGCGCCGGCATCGGCCGTGTGCGCCACCGCCGGCGTGCCGGGGTGCAAGGTACGCAGGCGCGCGAGCAATTCGCTGCCGCTGCCATCGGGAAGATGGGCATCGATCAACCACAAGTCGTGGCGCACGTCACGGGAACGTTCCAGGGCCGCGGCGAGGCTGTCGGCACTGTCCAGCCGAAGGGCGAGGGGTTCCAGGGCGGCCTGGAAGAAACCGAGGCTGATCGGGTCGTCCTCGACCAGCAGGACGCGGGGACGGGGGGGCTCTCGCGACGCCATCATCTTGCTGCCTCCATGTCAGCACGCCGCAGCAACGTCCTGCGGCCGGGTGAGTTTGCCTGCCTTTCCAGCAAACGACAATGAACGGGTGAACCCGGCCACCGCCGGTGTCATCTGCCACAATACGCGCCCTTTTTGCCCGCAGCTTGTCGCCACGTGGCCAGATCCGGTAGACGCCTCGACCGCACCCCCTTCCAGACCGACATCCTCGACCTCAGCCATGACGGCCGCGGCGTTGCCCGCCGCGAGGGCGAGGGTGGCAAGGTCACCTTCATCTCCGGCGCCCTGCCCGGCGAGGTGGTGGTGGCCGAACCGACCTCGCGCAGCCGCCATTTCGACGAGGCGCGCACCCTGGAGGTGCTGCAGGCCTCGCCGGAGCGCGTGACCCCGCGCTGCCCGCATTTCGGCACCTGCGCCGGCTGCGTGCTGCAGCACCTGGAGGAAGGCCAGCAGATCGTCGCCAAGGAGCGCGTGCTGATGGACAACCTGCAGCGCATCGGCCACGTCACGCCCGAGCGCGTGCTGCCGGCGCTGGTCGGGGCCAACTGGGGCTACCGCCGCAAGGGCCGGTTCTCGGTGCGCCGCGTGGAGAAGAAGGACAAGACGCTGGTCGGCTTCCGCGAGCAGGATCCGCGCTTCGTGGCCGACCTGTCGGTCTGCTACACCGTCATCCCGCAGATCGGCGAGAAGATCACCGCGCTGTCGGCGCTGGTGGAAAGCCTGGACGGCAAGCGCGACATCCCGCAGATCGAATTCATCGCCGGCGACGATGCCGTCGCGCTGACCGTGCGCCACCTGCAGCCGCTGGGCGAGGCCGACCGGCAGGCGCTGGTGGCCTTCGCGCAGGCGCAGGATTTCGCCATCTTCCTGCAGCCCGGCGGCGTGGAATCGGTGCATCCGCTGTGGCCGGAAAACGTGCCGTTGTCGTTCCGCCTGCCGCAGTGGGACGTGGAACTGGCGTTCCGTCCGCTGGACTTCATCCAGGTCAACGCCACGCTCAATGAAAAGATGATCGACCACGCGCTGCGCCTGCTCGACGCGCAGCCGGAAGACCGCATCCTCGACCTGTTCTGCGGCCTGGGCAACTTCACCCTGCCGCTGGCGCGCGGCGTGCGCGAGGTGGTGGGCGTGGAAGGCGACGCGGGGCTGGTGGCGCGCGCGAAGGAGAACGCCGAGCGCAACGGCCTGGCCAACGCGCAGTTCTTCGCCGCCGATCTCACCCAGGACCAGCGCCAGGCGCCGTGGATGCGCCAGGGCTTCGACAAGCTGCTGCTCGACCCGCCGCGCTCCGGCGCCATCGACGTGCTCAAGCAGCTGCCGCTGAAGAAGTTCGAGCGCATCGTGTACGTCAGCTGCCACCCGGGTTCGCTGGCGCGCGACGCCGGTTTCCTGGTCAACGAGCAGGGCTTCAAGCTCAAGGCGGCCGGTGCGATGGACATGTTCCCGCACACCGCGCACGTGGAAAGCATCGCGCTGTTCGAGCGCTGAGGAATACGCATGGGCATCGAGATCGAGCGCAAGTTCCTGGTCACCGGCGAGGGTTGGCGCGATGCGGCGCATGCGGTCGTGCCGATGGCGCAGGGCTACATCAACGACGCCGCCGCGATGGACAGCGGCGCGCAGAAGGCGTCGGTGCGCGTGCGCATCCAGGGCGAAGCGGCCTACCTCAACCTGAAATCGCGCGAGCTGGGCCATACGCGGCAGGAGTTCGATTACCCGATCCCGGTGGACGACGCGCGCGCGCTGCTGGCGCTGTGCGTGGGCGGGCTGGTGGACAAGCGCCGGCACCTGGTGCGGCAGGGCAACCACCTGTGGGAAGTGGACGAATTCCTCGGCGAGAACGCGGGCCTGGTGGTGGCGGAGATCGAACTGGACCACGCCGACGAGGCATTCGAACGACCCGCCTGGCTGGGCGAGGAAGTCACCGACGACGTGCGCTACTACAACCTCGCGCTGGCGGCGCATCCCTACAGCCGCTGGCCGCGCTGAGGGTCGTCGGCGGCGGTGCGCATGGCCGCCGCCGCGACGCATCGTTGCAAACCCCTTCGCGCCAGGCGCGGTGGATCGCGGCATAGTGGCAGCCCTCGTTTCCCGCGGAGCGCCTCCATGCGCATCGATATCTGGTCCGACGTGGTCTGTCCCTGGTGCTGGATCGGCAAGCACCGCTTCCAGCGCGGCGTGGCCCTGATGGGCGCCGACGCCCCCGACGTCGACATCCACTACCACGCCTTCCAGCTCGACCCTGACGCCGGCCCGGACCCGGTGCCGCTGCGCGAGGCCTATCGCGCGAAGTTCGGCGGCGACGCGCGCACCGAGCAGATCCTGTCCCAGACCCAGCAGACCGGCCGCGCCGAAGGCCTGCCGTTCGACTTCGACCGCGGCCAGGTGCGCGCCAACACCCTGCAGGCGCATCGCCTGATGTGGCTGGCCGCGCGCGAAGGCGATGCCGAGGCCGCCGCCGAGGCGCTGTTCCGCGCGCACTTCGCCGAAGGCCGCAATCTCGCCGACCCCGACACGCTGGTCGCCGCCGGCACGCAGGCCGGGCTGGATGAGGCGCGCATCCGCGCCTTCCTCGCCTCCGACGAAGGGCTGGCCGAGGTGGGCGAGCAGCTGGCGCAGGCGCGACAGCTGGGCATCACAGCCGTGCCCAGCTTCGTCATCGACGGCCGCTACCTGATCCAGGGCGCGCAGCCGCCGGAGGCGATCGCCGACATCCTGGGGCGCATCGCCGCCGAACAGGCCGCGCCGGCCGCCTCCCAGGGCGAGGGCTGCGGCCCGGACGGCTGCGAGGTCTGAAGCCGGGGCGCGCATCTGCGACAATGCGGCGATGCGCCATCGCGGCGCCCCCCACCCGGAGGTCCACCCCGCATGCTCCTGATCGGCGTCGCCGGCACCGAACTCACCGCGCAAGAGCGCGCGTGGCTGCAGCATGACGCCGTCGCCGGGGTGGTGCTGTTCAAGCGCAACTTCGCCTCGCGTACCCAGGTGGCCGAGCTGTCGGCCGCCATCCGCGCCGCCGCGCCGCGCCCGCAGCTGATCTGCGTGGACCAGGAAGGCGGGCGGGTGCAGCGCTTCCGCGAGGGCTACGCCGCGCTGCCGCCGCTGGCCGGTTTCGGCGAGCTGTATACGCGCGACCCCGATGCCGCGCTGGCGCTGGCCCGCGAGCATGCCTGGCTGATGGCCAGCGAAATCCGCGCCAGCGGCGTGGACCTGAGCTTCGCCCCGGTGGTGGACCTGGCGCGCGGCAACCGCGCCATCGGCGACCGCGCGTTCAGCGCCGACCCGCAGGTGGTGGCCGCTTTCACCCGGGCCTATGTCGCGGCGATGCACGAGGCCGGCATGGCCGCCACGCTGAAGCATTTCCCCGGCCATGGCACCGTGCTGGAAGACACCCACGTCGATACGGCGATCGACCCGCGTCCGCTGGACGTGCTGCGCGCCGAAGACCTGGTGCCGTTCGCCGCCGGCATCGACGCCGGCGCCGATGCGGTGATGATGGCGCACGTCGTCTATCCGCAGGTCGCGCCGGAACCGGCCGGCTACTCGGCGCGCTGGATCGGCGAGATCCTCCGCGGCGAGCTGGGCTTCCGCGGCGTGGTGTTCTCCGACGACATCGGCATGGCCGCCTCGTTCAGCGCCGGCGGCGTCAAGGCGCGCGTGGACGCGCACCTGGATGCCGGCTGCGATGTCGTGCTGGTCTGCCACCCGGAGCTGGTCGAACAATCGCTGCAGGCCGTGGCCGGCCGCACGCTCAACACCGCTGCGCTGCTCGGCCTGATCGGCCGCGGCGCGCTTGGCTGGGACGGCCTGCTGGCCGATGCCCGCCATCCCCACACCCAATCCCGTTTGCTGGAACAACTCGGAAAAACCGCCTGATGTCCAATCTCACCCTCCAACAGGCCGTGGCCCAGGCCGACCTGCTCGTCGACCGCCCGACCCTCGACGCCGCCATCGGCCGCATCGCCGATGCCATCGCCCGCGACTACCAGGGCGAAGTGCCGGTGTACCTGACCATCATGCATGGCGCGTTGCCGTTCTCCGGCCAGCTGGCGCTGGAACTGGGCGCGCGCGGCCAGGACCTGCAGTTCGACTACCTGCACGCCACCCGCTACCGCGGCGCCACCACCGGCGGCGAGCTGGTGTGGAAGCACCGCCCGGCCACCGCGCTGTTCGGCCGCCGCGTGCTGCTGGTCGACGACATCCTCGACGAGGGCTACACGCTGCAGGGCGTGCGCCAGTGGTGCCTGGAGCAGGGCGCCACCGACGTGCGCATCGCCGCGCTGACCATCAAGAAGCACGACCGCTGCGTGCCGGGCGTGCGCGCCGATTACCCGGGCGTGGAAGTCGAGGACCGCTACGTGTTCGGCTTCGGCATGGACGTCAATGAGCTGTACCGTGGCGCGCCGGCCATCTATGCGATGAAGGACTGACGTCGAACCCACCGCGGAAGCCCCACGCATGAACCACCCGATCTCCCTGGCCGTCATCGGCGGCACCGGCGTCTACAAGCTCGCCCAGCTCGACGACGTGCAGACCCATGAAGTGCCTACCCGCTTCGGCAGCCCGTCGGGCCCGGTGCGCGTGGGCACGCTGCTCGGCCAGCGCGTGGCCTTCCTGGCGCGGCATGGCGAAGGCCATTCGCTGCCGCCGCACAAGGTCAATTACCGCGCCAACCTTGCCGCGCTGCAGCAAATCGGCGCGCAACGCGTGCTCGCGCTCAACACCGTGGGCGGCATCACCGACGCCTACGGCCCGCGCGTGCTGGCCTGCCCGGACCAGCTGATCGACTACACCTGGGGCCGCATCTCCACCATTTGCGAGGAGGAGGGCAGCGAGGTGGTGCACGTGGACTTCGGCCATCCGTATTCGCCGCTGTTCCGCAGCAAGGTGCTGGCGGCCGCGCGTGTGACGGGCGTCAAGCTTGTGGATGGTGGTTGCTACGGCGCCACGCAGGGCCCGCGGCTCGAAACCATCGCGGAAATCGCGCGGATGCGCCGCGATGGCTGCGACCTGGTGGGCATGACCGGCATGCCGGAAGCCGGCCTGGCGCGCGAGCTGGGGCTGGATTACGCCTGCCTGGCGATCGTCGCGAACTGGGCGGCCGGTTGCGGGGACGCCGGGGAGATCACCCTGGCCGAGGTGCTGGCCAACGTCGAGGCCGCCTCCACCGGGCTACCGGAACTGGTCGGAGAACTTGCGCGAGGGTGATTGTCTTCGGGGCATAAGCTTTGCATACTCGCGAAGTGCGTAGCCGCACACCACCCATTCAATTTTGCAAAGGTCTCGCATCACCATGCCGAACGGTACCGTCAAGTGGTTCAACGACGCCAAGGGATTTGGCTTCATTTCACCGGAGGACGGCAGCGCTGACGTCTTCGCGCACTTCTCCGCGATCAATTCCAAGGGCTTCCGCAGCCTGCAGGAAGGCCAGCGCGTCACGTACGACGTGACCCAGGGCCCGAAGGGTGCCCAGGCTTCCAACATCACGCCGGTCGGCGGCTAAGCAGCCGGTCGTGCTTTGAAACCCCGCCGCGAGGCGGGGTTTTTTTTTGCCCGTGTGCGGCGCGCGGCGATTCTTCTACGATGCAGGCATTGCACGGGCTTCTTTCGGAAACACGATGGCAGGGCGCAAGCGAAGGATCGCGATAGTGGGCTACGGCACGGCCGGGCAGGCCATGGCCGTGCTGTTGCAGCGCGACGGCCATGAGGTGGAAGTGTTCGAGCAGGCCGCCGAACCGGGGCCGGTCGGCGCGGGCTTCCTGCTCCAGCCCAGCGGCCTGCAGGTGCTCTGGCGCATGGGGCTGCTTGACGGCGTGCTCGCGCATGGTGCGCCGGTGCATCGCCTGTATGGCGATATCCCCGGCGGCCGCGCGGTGATGGAGATGCAGTACCGCGACCTCGACCCCCGCCTGTTCGGCCTGGGCCTGCAGCGCGGCGCGCTCTTCATGCTGCTGCGCGATGCGTTGGAAACCCCGCACCTGCATGCCGGCACGCGCATCGTCGCCGTCGATGCCGAGCGTGGCCGCGTGCAGGCGCACGACGGCCACTGGCACGGCGGCTTCGACCTGGTTGTCGCCGCCGACGGCGCGGCGTCCGCGTTGCGCAACCATGTCGGCCCGCCGCGCCTGGATCGCCCTTACCCGTGGGGTGCGCTGTGGTGCCTGGTGCCGCAGGGCGACTGGGCGCATGCCGATGAACTGCGCCAGCGCTATCGCAGTGCGCGCAAGATGATCGGCCTGTTGCCGGTCGGCACGCGGCCGGACGATGGAACGCCGCGCATGAGTTTCTTCTGGAGCCTGCCGCGCGAGGACTTCGATCGCTGGCGCGCGGACGGCATCGCACCGTGGCTGGAGGAGATCGCCGCGCTGTGGCCGCAGGCGCGCGATTGCCTGGCCGGCATCGAGGCGCCGGCGCAGCTGGCCACCGCCGCGTATCGCGATGCGGTGGCGCGCGAATGGCATTGGGGCCGCCTGGTGCTGGCCGGCGATGCCGCGCATGCGATGAGCCCGCAGCTGGGACAGGGCGTCAACATGGCGCTGCTCGACGCCTGGGCGCTGTGCAACGCGCTGCGCGTGGAGGACTCGCTGGCGCGCGCGTTGCCGCTGTACCAGCACGAACGCCAGGCGCATGTATCGATCTACCATTTCTGGAGCCGCTGGCTGACGCCGCTGTTCCAGTCTGACCGCGACTTCGCCGCGCGCGTGCGCGACATCGGCCTGCGCCCGCTGGGGCGCGTGCCGGGCGGACGCGGCCACATGCTGCGCGTGCTCAGCGGCACCCAGCACGGCTGGCTCGGCAAGCTGGCGCTGGCGCCGGAATTCCTGGGCGCGCTCGACGCGCGCGCGCCTGCCGTGGTGATGCCCGCGCCAGCCTGAATCAGCGCGGCACCGGCAGCGCGACGATCGCATCGTCCACGCAGGCGGCGAGTTGTTCGCCGCTGCGCAGCGGGGCGACCACGCCGGCGCTGAAATGCGAAAACGCCGGCAGCACGGTCAGCCCCGAGCGCAGCCAGAACGCGGGGAAGCGCCGGCCGACGCCGGGCAGTTCGCACAGTGGATGCACATGCCCGCACAGCACGTGGCGCCCGGGTTCGGCGACGGGGTCGTGGCGCAGCACGAAGCCGCCTTCCTCGGCGCGTTCGCCGGCATCGCGTACCAGCAGGCGCCCGGCGTGCATCGCGCGGTCGTGGTTGCCGCGGATCACCGCGATGTCCAGCGCGCCGTGGCGCAGGCGCCACTGCTGCCATTGCGCAAGCCAGCTTGCCTCACGCAGCGGGCCGTGCAGGAGATCGCCGAGGACCCACAAGGTGCGCGCGGGGTATTGATCGAGCAGCGCGTCGATCCGCGTCAGGTCGTGCAGCGTGCCACCTGCGGGCAGGCCGATGCCGGCGCGTCGGAACACGTCGCCCTTGCCCAGGTGCAGGTCGGCGACCAGCAGCGCGGCGCGGGCCGGCCAGTACATCGCGCGTGCGCCCAACAGCAGCATGTCTTCATCGCCGAGGCGGGTGGCCCACTCATGCGCCATGGCGGCGCTCCAGCTGCGCGGCGGCGCGCATCACGCGCGCGCGCCAGTCCTCGGTGCTGAGCTGGCCGCGGCTGCGTTCGGCCCAGAGCGGGAACGACAGCGGCGTGAGGCTGGCCGGCGTGCACAGGTGGAGCGCGCGTTGCGCGCAGTCTTCCAGCGTGGCGGCGAGCCGGCCCAGTTCCAGCTGGCCGGAAAGCACTTCGCGTTCGGCCTGTTGCAGCAGCAGGTGGTCGGGGTCGAAGCGACGCAGCACGTCGTGCAGCAAGCCGGCCGAGGCCTGCAGCTGGCGCTGGCTGCGCGGCGTGCGTCCCGGCAGCGCGGGCACCAGCAGGCCGGCGACGCGGGCGATCTCGCGGAACTGCCGGCGCGCGAGTTCGGCCAGGTTGAGGCTTTCGCGCAGGTCCTCGAACAACCCGGCCGGCGACAGCAGCGCCTGCAACAGCGCGGCGTCCGGCGTGACGTCCCGCGCGGGCGAGAGCACCAGGCCGTAGTCATTGCTGGCGTAGTCGAAACTGTTGGGCGTGTGCCGGCCCCAGCGCAGTGCGAGCAGCGCGGCCAGCCCCTCGTGCACCTGCCGCCCGGCGAAGGGATACACGAACAGGTGCGTGCCCTCGCGCGTGCGGATGTGTTCGATCAGCAGGCGTCCCGGCGCCGGCAGCGCGGAGAGGCGTTCCTGCAGGCGCAGCAGCGGGGCCAATGCGCGCAACTCGGGCGCGTCGTCGGGCGTGCCGAGCACCGCCTCCACCTCGCGGCCCAGCGTGTCGGAGAGCGGCAGGCGTCCGCCCATCCAGCGCGGCACGCTGCCATCGCCGCCCTTGGCGAGGCGGACGTAGGCGGTCATGTCCTCCAGCCGCACCAGTTCGAGCAGGCGCCCGGCGAACTGGAAGCGGTCGCCGCGACGCAGGCGGCCGACGAACTGCTCCTCCACCGAGCCGAGGTCGCCGCCGCGCAGGAAGCGCACCCGCACGCTGCCGTCGCTGGTGATCGTGCCGATCGACAGCCGGTGGCGCAGCGCGACGCGACGATCCACCACGCGGTAGATGCCTTCCTCGTCGCGTACCACCTTGTGGAAGTCCGGATAGTTCGCCAGCGCCGCGCCGCCCTGCACGATGAAATCGAGCACGCCTTGCCAGTGCGTTTCATCGAGCATGGCGAAGGCGTCGGTGCCGCGCACTTCGGCGAACAACGCATCGGCACGGAACCCGCCGCCCAGCGCGCAGCTCACGCAGTGCTGCGCGAGCACGTCCAGGCACAGCCGCGGCGGCGGGCGGGCTTCGATCTCCCCGTGCGCGAGTGCGCGACGCGCGGCGGCGTATTCGGCCAGTTCCAGCGCATGCGTGGGCACGCAGACCACGTGGCCCGATTCGCCCGGCCGATGCCGCGCACGGCCACCGCGCTGCAGCAGCCGCGCGACGCCCTTGGGGCTGCCGAGCTGCAGCACCTGGTCGACGGCGGGGAAGTCCACGCCCAGGTCGAGGCTGGAGGTGGCCACCACGCAGCGCAGCGTGCCTTCGCGCAGGCCTTGTTCGGCGGCGGCGCGCAGCGCGGGGTCGAGCGAGCCGTGGTGCAGCGCCAGCGTGGCCGCGTCCTCCGGCCACACGGCCGCCAGCGCCTGGTGCCAGAGTTCGGCCTGCGCGCGGGTATTGGTGAACAGCAGGCTGGTGCGCGCGGCCATCAGCGCCTGCAGGACGCGCGGCAGTTGCGACAGCCCGAGATGGCCCGCCCACGGGAAACGTTCGCCGTGTTCGGGCAGCAGCGTTTCCAGTGTCAGGCGGCGCGGTTTCACGCCGCTGACGATGGCGGCCTGCGGCTGCGACGGCAGCAGCACGTCGCGCGCCTGTTCGAGGTTGCCCAGCGTGGCCGACAGCCCCCACACGCGCAGCGACGTCGCCAGCGCGCGCAGGCGCGCCAGCCCCAGCTGCAGCAGCACGCCGCGCTTGTTGCCCAGCAGTTCGTGCCACTCGTCCACCACCACGCAGCGCAGGCTGCGCAGACGCTCGGCGCTGTCGGGATAGGAGAGCAGCAGCGCCAGCGACTCGGGCGTGGTCACCAGCGCATCCACCTGCCCGGCGCGTGCCATGCGCTTCTCGCGCGCGCTGGCGTCGCCGGTGCGCAGGCCGACCTGCCAGTCCAGGCCCAGTTCGTCGCAGGGCTCGCGCAGGGCGCGCACGGTATCGCTGGCCAGCGCCCGCAGCGGGGTGATCCAGAGCAGCCGCAGCGAACGCGTGGCACCGCGGCGTGGCTTCGGCGCGACGGGCCCGGCCAGCGCTTCCAGCAGCGGACCGCCGAGCGCGGCCAGCGTCTTGCCGCTGCCGGTGGGCGTATGCAGCAAGCCGGATTCGCCGGCGAGATAGCGCCGCCAGACCTCGCGCTGGAACGGCAGCGGCCGCCAGCCACGCTGCGCGAACCACGCGCGCCAGCAGCGCGACGCTTCCGCCGCGCTCATCGCGCCAAAGCCTGCAGCGTGGCCAACGCGTCGGCCTCGGCGGGGGGCTTGTCGTGGCGCCAGCGCAGGATGCGCGGGAAGCGCACCGCGATGCCGGACTTGTGCCGGCGGCTCGCATTTACCGCTTCGAAACCGAGTTCGAACACCTGCTCGTGCGTCACCGCGCGCACCGGCCCGAAGCGCTCGGTGGTATGCGCGCGGATCCAGCGGTCGAGGTCGAGGATCTCGCGGTCGTCCAGCCCCGAATACGCCTTGGCGACCGGCACCAGCTCACCTTCGTGCCACAGGCCGAAGGTGTAGTCGGTATACAGCGTGCTGCGCCGGCCATGCCCGGCCTGCGCGTACAGCAGCACGGCATCGATAGTGAGCGGGTCGATCTTCCACTTCCACCAGTCGCCGCGCCGACGGCCGCTGCGATACGGCGAATCGGCGCGCTTGAGCATCAGGCCTTCGACGCCGCGTGCGCGCGACTGTTCGCGATGCGCGGCGGCGGCTTCCCAGCTGTCCGCGGCGACCTGCGGCGAGGCGACCAGGTGCGGGTCGTCCAGCGTGGCCAGCACGCTTTCGAGCAGCGAGCGCCGCGCATGCAGCGGGCGTTCGCGCAGGTCTTCGCCGTCCAGCTCCAGCAGGTCGTAGGCCACCAGTCGCGCGGGGGCGTCGGCCAGCGTCTTGGGGCCGGGGCGCAGGCGGGCGATGCGCGTCTGCAGCGCGGTGAACGGCATCGGCTGCGCTTCGCCGGGGCGCCAGGCCAGCAGTTCGCCATCGATGACCGTGCCCGGCGGCAGTGCGATGGCCGCGCGCTCGATCTCCGGGAAGCGGCCATCCAGCCGTTCCTCGCCGCGCGACCACAGCGCGATGTCCTCGCCGCGGCGGATCAGCTGCAGGCGAATGCCATCCCACTTCCACTCCAGCAGCCACTGCGCCACTTCGCCGAGCGTGGCCGGTTCGCTTTCCAAAGGCGAGGCGAGGAAGAACGGATACGGCTGCTGGCGGTCGGTCTCCAGTGTTTCGCTCGACAACAGCGTGGCGAGGAAATCGGGCGTCGGCCGCCACGCGCCGAGCATGCGCTGGGCGATGCGCGCGATGTCCACGCCGGAGAGTTCGGCCAGCGCCTGCTGCACCAGCCGCTGCGAGACACCGACGCGCAGCGCGCCGGTCAGCAGTTTGTTGAACACCAGGCGCTGGTCGAAATCCAGCGTGCGCCACGCTGCTTCCACTACCGCGCGGCGCTGCTCGGGGGCGGTGTTGGCGATGGGCAACAGGCGTTGTTCGATCCAGGTGGAAAGCGGCAGGTCGCCGGCCACGGTGGCGGGGTCGTCGAGCAGCAGCGCCAGGGTTTCGGCGAGGTCGCCGACATGGTCGTAGCTGTCGGCCACCAGCCAGTCGTCGATGCCGGCCAGCGGCGCGATCCATTCGCGCAGTTCGGTGCTGCTGGCGATGCGCGTGCGCGCGCCGGCGATCTTGCCGCCGCTCAGCAGGTACAGCGCCCACGCCGCATCGGCGGGCGGGGCATCACGGAAGTAGCTGACCAGCGCGGCGCGTTTGTCGCCGGTACCGGTGCTGCGGTCCAGCGCGCGGAACAGGGCGGCGAAACGCTTCAAGCCGGAGGGCCGTCGATGCGCCGCAAGGCCAGCGCGTGCGCGGTGAAGCCGGCCAGGTGCGGCGCCAGCACCGGCGCCGGTGCGCAACGCAGGCGGAAGCCCAGCGCGGCACGCCGGAAGACCTTGCCGCCGGCCAGCGGGTGGCAGGGGCGCGTGCGCGCGCGGAACACGGTCGGGCGATTCATGTCTCTTCCCCGTAGGCGGTGGTGAAGGATTCGGCGGCCACGTCGTGCTCGCGCAGGTGGCGCACCAGCGCGTCGGTATTGCCGTGCGTGGCGATGATCCGGCGCGCGCCGGTCTGGTGGATCGTCTGCAGCAGGGCGGGCCAGTCGGCGTGGTCGGAGATCACGAAGCCGCGGTCGTAATTGCGACGGCGGCGGTTGCCGCGCAGGCGCATCCACCCCGAGGCGAAGCCTTGCTGCGCGCGGCGGAAGCGCCGCAGCCATGCGCTGCCCGCGGCGGAGGGCGGGGCGATCACGAGGCGCCCGGCGGTGTCCTGGCCACGCGGCTGTTCGGCGACGGCTTCGGTGTCGACCATCGCGATGCCCGCCTGGCGATACACCTGCACGCCGGCCGCCACCGCGCCGTGCAGCAGCACCGGCGGTTCACCGCGGCCGTCCAGCTCGGCGAGCACGCGCTGCGCCTTGCCCAGCGCGTAGCAGTACAGCACGGCGGTTTCCCCGCGCTCGGCGCAGGCGTGGCGCCAGGTGACGATCTCGTCCACGACGGCGGCCGTGTCGGGCCAGCGATACACCGGCAGGGCGAACGTCGCCTCGGTGATGAAGACATCGCACGGCACCGGCTCGAAGGCATCACAGGTGGGATCGGGCTGGCGCTTGTAGTCGCCCGATGCCACCCACACCTCGCCATGCGCTTCGATGCGCACCTGCGCCGAGCCCAGCACATGCCCGGCCGGATGCAGCGAGACGCGCGCGCGCCCCAGCGTGAACGCCTCCCCGGGCGCATGCGGGTGGTACTCCTGCTCGCCCAGCCGCCAGCGCAGCACCGGCAGGCAGCTGTCCAGGCAGTCGTAGCGGCCCATGCCGCCGCGGGCATGGTCGCCGTGGCCGTGGGTGATCACCGCGCGCGGCACCGGACGCCACGGGTCGATGTGGAAATCGCCCGCCGGGCAGTACAGCCCCTCGGGTCGCATCACCACCAGCTCGCGCGTATCGTCCATGGGGCTACTGTCGTGGCCGACGCGTGCAGGCGATGAGAATCCCCGCCTGGCCACGCATACACGGCCTTCATCCTCGTCCATCGCGGGAGTCGCGCATGCAGTCACCGGCCTTGCCTCCGTTCGAAACCCACCTCGTCGACAACCAGCCGCCGCCGTTCGCGCCGCGCGACTTGTGGGGCGATGACATCGTGCTGCGCGAGGCGATCGCGCGCGAAGGCGGCGAGGGCTTCCTGCCGGTGCTGGCGTCGTATGGCGCGATGGCCGGCGACGTGCTTTACCAGCTCGGCTTCGACGCCAACCGCGACCGCCCGCGCCTGCGCACGCACGATGCGCACGGCCATCGCGTGGATGTCGTCGAGTTCCATCCGGCGTATCACCAGCTGATGGATCTGGCCAAGCAGGGCGGCGTGGCCGGGCTGTCCTGGCATGCCGGCTCACCCGGCGCGCATGTCGCGCGCGCGGCGTTGAGCTACCTGCATCACCAGGCCGATGCCGGTACCAGCTGTCCGCTGACGATGACGCACGCCGGCATCGCGGTGCTGCGGCAATCACCCGCCCTGGCCGAATGGACGCGCGCCGCCGCCGAACCGGCCTACGACCCGGCCGACGTGCCCATCGCCGCCAAGCGCGGCATCACGCTGGGCATGGGCATGACCGAAAAGCAGGGCGGCTCGGACGTGCGCGCCAATGCCACCGTCGCCACGCCGCTGGCCGAGGCGGGGACGTACGCGCTGGTCGGCCACAAGTGGTTCTTTTCCGCGCCGATGTCCGATGGCTTCCTCGTGCTCGCGCAGGCACCGGGCGGGCTGACCTGCCTGCTGATGCCGCGCCGCCTCGATGACGGCCACCGCAACGCGTTCCGCCTGATGCGCTTGAAGGACAAGCTCGGCGACTGGTCGAACGCGTCCAGCGAAGTGGAGTTCTGCGGTGCGTGGGCGCGCCGCATCGGCGAGGAAGGCCGTGGCGTGGCGACCATCATCCCGATGGTGATGATGACGCGGCTGGACTGCATGCTCGGCGCCGCCGCGGAAATGCGCATGGCGCTGGCGCAGGCGCTGCACCATGCGCGTCACCGCCGCACGTTCGGCAAGCGGCTCGTCGACCATCCGCTGATGGGCAACGTGCTGGCCGACCTGGCCATCGAAAGCGAAGCGGCCACCACGCTGGCGCTGCGCGTGGCGCGCGCGGTGGATCGCGCCGGGCACGATGCCGGCGAAGCGGCGTTCGCCCGCATCGCCACGGCGATCGGCAAGTACTGGCTGTGCCGGCGCGCGCCGGCGTTCGTCAACGAGGCGCAGGAGTGCCTGGGCGGGGCGGGCTACATCGAGGAATCGATGCTGCCGCGGCTGTACCGGCAGGCGCCGCTCAATTCGATCTGGGAAGGCAGCGGCAACATCCAGTGCCTGGACGTGCTGCGCGCACTGGCGCGCGAGCCGGAGTGCGGCCGTGCGCTGCTGCGCGAGCTGGAGCAGGTGACCGTGGCGCCGCCCGCGTATGCCGCCGGGGTGCAGCACCTGCGCGACCTGTTGTCGCGCGGCACGAGCGAGTTCGATGCGCGCAGCGTGGTCGAACGCTGCGCGCTGGTGCTGCAGGCGGCCCTGCTGCTGCGCGCCGGCAGCCCGGCGGCGGAGGCCTTCGTGGTCTCGCGGCTCGATGGCCGCCACGGGCTGGCGATGGGCACCTTGCCCGACGCCGCACCCGTGGACGGCCTGTTGGCGCGCGCGCTGCCCTGAAGGCGACGCGCGCGCGGGCAGGTCAGTGCCTGGCCTGCTCTTCCCTGGCGGCGCGGTCGGCCTTCTCGGCCATCTCGCGGGCCTTGTCGGCGGTGGCCTCGGCGGCGTTGGCAGTGGCGTTGGCCGCATCGGTGGCGGCGTCGCGCGTGGCATCGCCCGCCTGGTGCGCGGCGGCGGAGGCATCCTGCGCGGCGTCGTGCGCGGCGGCGGCGGCCTGGTCGGAAGCGGTGCGTGCCTTGTCGGCGGCGCGGTCCAGCGCCTGGTCGGTGGCGGCGGCGGCGTTCTCGGCGGCCGAGGCGGCATCACGCTTGGCCTGTTCGGCCTGCGGACCCTGGCAGGCGGTCAGCGTCAGCAGCAGCGCGGCACTGGCGGCGAGATGGAGATGAAGGCGCATCGGGCTTCCCTTGTGGTGAGTGATGGGAGGCCGAGCTTAGAGCGATGGCGGTGCAGCGCAACGTGAATCCGGCATCGGCATGCGCCGACGCGCGGGCAAAGAAAAAGCCGCCGGTTTCCCGGCGGCTTTTCAGACTTGCCAGAGGCTAAGAAGTGATTACTTCTTGGCTTCTTCGGCGGCGTCCTTGGCCTGGGCGGCGGTATCTTCCGCAGCCTTGGCGGTGTCGGCAGCCTGGTCGGCAGCAGCGTCGGTGGTCGCGGCGGTGGCGGCCTGGGCAGCGTCGGCAGCGGTGTCGGCGGCGGTCGCGGCGGTGTCAGCAGCGGCCTGGGCAGCGTCGGCGGTCTGGGCGCCGGCGGCAGCAGCCTGGTCGGCGGCGGCCTGGGCGTCGGTGGCGGCTTCGTTGGCCGAAGCAGCGGCGTCCTGCGCCTGTTCCGGCTTCGAGCAGGCGGCCAGGGCCAGGCCCAGGGCCATCGCGATCAGCAGCTTGTTGATGCTCATTTGTCTCAATCCTCGTCGTTAGTTAGGCAACGCGCTATTGCGCGCCCCCAACATGATGACAAGCCAAAGACCGGTGTCAAGCACACCCGCATTCATCTTTTACGAGGGGGTGTGAATTCCAATCAAATCAATTCGATGGCAATGGCCGTCGCTTCGCCGCCGCCGATGCACAGAGTAGCGATGCCGCGCTTGCCGCCACGCTTGCGCAACGCGTTCACCAACGTCACCACCAGGCGTGCGCCGGAGGCGCCGATGGGGTGGCCGAGCGCGCACGCACCGCCATTCACGTTGACCTTCGCCGGGTCCAGGCCGAGCTGCTTGATCGGCGCCATCGCCACGACGGCGAAGGCTTCGTTGATCTCGAACAGGTCCACGTCCTCCAGCTTCCAGCCGGTCTGCGCGACGAGCTTTTCGATCGCCGCGATCGGCGAGGTGGTGAACCACTCCGGCGCCTGCGAGAAGGTGGCATGGCCGGCGATGCGGGCCAGCGGGGTGACGCCGCGGCGCTGGGCTTCCTCGGCGCTGAGCAGCACGGTGGCGGCGGCGCCGTCGGAGATGCTCGAAGAGCTGGCGGCGGTGACGGTGCCGTCTTTCTTGAAGGCCGGCTTGAGCGTGGGGATGCGGCTGATGTCGGACTTGCCCGGCTGCTCGTCTTCGGCGTACTCGACCTCGCCCTTGCGGCCGGCCACCTTCACCGCGACGATTTCACCGTCGAACGCGCCGGCGGCCTGCGCGGCCTGCGCGCGCTGCACCGACTGGATCGCGTAGGCGTCCTGCTCCTCGCGGGTGAAGCCGAACTTCTCGGCGGCCTTCTCGCCGAACACGCCCATCGCCTGGCCGTCGTACGGGTTGGTCAGGCCGTCCCACGCCATGTGGTCCACCGCCTGGAAGTTGCCGTAGCGGTTGCCGGTGCGCGAGTTGGGGATCATGTGCGGCGCGTTGCTCATCGATTCCATGCCGCCGGCCACCACGATGCTGGCCGAGCCGGCCTTGATGAGGTCGTGGCCCAGCATGATGGCCTTCATGCCCGAACCGCAGACCTTGTTGATCGTGGTCGCGCCGCTGGATTCGGGAATGCCCGCGGCCAGCGCGGCCTGGCGCGCCGGGGCCTGGCCCAGGTTGGCCGGCAGCACGCAGCCCATGATGACTTCGGACACGTCGGCGGCCGGGATGCCTGCCTGGGCGAGCGCGGCGGCCATCGCGGTGGCGCCGAGGGTCGGCGAGGGCACGCCGTTGAACTGGCCGAGGAACGAGCCGATGGCGGTGCGCTTGGCGGCGGCGATGACGATGTCGGTCATGGGACGGGTACCTGAGGATGTGGGCCGATTATCGGGGCCGGGCGGCATGCGCGCCAGCATGTGTCACCGGTTTGCCGACGTGTGTCGCGCGTGCAGACATTCCGGCAAGGATCACGTATAGAGGGCCCAAGGGGCTGCACCTCGCATCAAGGGAAGACGGGGATGAACAAGGCGGTACTGGCGAAGACCACGTTGTTGGCATCGGCATTGGCGGTGGCCTTGAGTGCCTGCGGGGGCGGAGGCGGCGGTGGCAACACGCGCTCGGACCCGCCGCCGACCGCGCCGCCGGTGAGTCCGCCGCCGCCGCCCACTTCGCCGCCGCCGACCTCGCCACCCCCGCCGCCGCAGCCGGCAATCAACGCGCACCTGTCGCTGATCAATGCGCTGGATGCCGCATCCGGCGGCTATACCGGCGCGGGCGTGCGCATCGGCGTGGTCGACAGCGGCGTCAATCGCAACCACCCGGCGCTGCGGGGACGCGTCGTCGCCAACTACAACTACCTCGATCCCAAGACCAACAACCTGGCGGTGGACGATGTCGTCGGCCATGGCACGACTGTCGCGCAGCTCGCCGCGGGCAGTGCGTTCGGCAGCTGGCCGGGTGGCGTGGCGCCGGGTGCGCAGATCGTCTCGGCGCGCATCATCGCCGACAAGGAACCCGAGGACGACGGCTCCGGCGACGGCAACGAAGTGGACGGCGCGCTGGGCCTGGCGCCGATCCACGACGACCTGATCGCGGCCGGCGTGAAGATCATGAACAACTCATGGGGCGGGCTGTACTGGACCAACGCCAACGCCACCGCGCCCATCGCCGCCGAGTACCGGCCTTTCATCCAGGCCAACGGCGGGCTGGTGGTGTTCGCGGCGGGCAATGAATCACGCGCCAATCCTTCGGACATGGCATCGCTGCCGAGCCAGCCCGGCCCCAACGGCACGATGCCGGCGGCCGACCTGGAAAAAGGCTGGCTCACCGTCGCCGCGCTGGATACTTCCACGCCCTCGCGCCTGGAGTACTACTCCAACGCCTGCGGCGTGGCGATGCGTTACTGCCTGGTCGCGCCCGGCACGGTGATGTTCACCGGCACCAACGACACGGCGGGCAATCCCACCTACTGGTACGGCAGCGGCACCTCGTACGCCGCGCCGCTCGTGTCCGGCGCCGCCGCGGTGGTGTGGCAGAAATTTCCGTACTTCAGCAATGACCTGGTGCGGCAGACGCTGCTCGGTACCGCCACCGACCTGGGCGCGCCCGGCATCGACGCGGTGTTCGGCAATGGCCTGCTCAATGTGGCCAAGGCGTTGAATGGACCGGCACGGCTGGATTTCGGCGACGCCACCGTGAGCGTGCCCGCGGGCACGACCAGCGAGTGGTCCAATGACCTCAGTGGCGCGGGGGGCGTGATCGTCGGCGGTGCCGGCACGCTGCGCCTGACGGGTGCCAATGCGTCCACCGGTGCGTTGCGCGTGCAAGACAGCGCACGCGTGGATCTGTTCAACCGGTTCGGTGCGGGAATCGATATCGGCGCCACGGCCACTGCCTCGCTCTCGCGGGTCACGCTCACCGAGGGTGTCACCAACCGCGGTGTGCTTGAGATGGGCGTTGATGCCAGTCAGGCCGGCGCGGTCCAGGTCAATGGCGATGTGCGCAACAGCGGCAACGTGAAACTCGGCATGGCAGGCAACCTCGCCATCTCGGGTGCCTACGTGCAGGATGCGGGCGCGCGGTTGTCCTATCTCATCAACGGCCAGGCGTTGCATGCCGGCAGTGCGCAGCTCGCGGGCGAGCTGTATGTCTACGGGGTGTACGGCAGCTACGTGGGCGGCACGACGCGGCAATACGTGCTCAGCACCGGCAGCGGCGCACTGGCGGGCCACTTCGATACGTTCGGCTACGACAGCAGCAAGCTGTTGTTGAATGCCACCGTGGGCTACGACGCGAGCAATGCCTGGCTGGATATCACGCGCGTGGATGTGGTGGCGGCCGCCGCCAGTGCGCTCGGTACGCCCACGGCCGCCACGCTCGGCAGCGCCACGCGCGTGGAAGATGCTTTCGATGCCCTGCAGGGCAGTGCTGGCACGCTGACGGCGCCGGTGGCCGGTGCCGATGTACTGCAAGGCGCGGCGAAGATCCAGCAAGTCGCCGGCGCCACCGCGCTGCAGGCCACCCTCGACAGCCTCTCCGGCCAGCTGCACACCCTCGCCGGCAGCGCGACGTTCGATGGCATCGACCAGAACCGCCGCACGCTCGCCACGCACTTCGACGAGCTGCACGCACGCCAGCTTCCCGCGGGCGCATGGATGCGCGAAACCGGCGGCCTCGGCCAGTCAGGCGGCGCGGCCGCCTACGACCTGCGCGGCTGGATGGTGGGCCAGGACGTGCGCCTGGGCGATACCGTGCTGGGTTACGCGTTCGGCGAAAACCGCGCCTTCAGCCAGGTCGCCGAATCCGGCGACCGCGGGCGCGACCGCCAGACCCAGGCGCAGGTCTACGGCGGCTGGTCGCGCGGCGGCTTCTACGCGCTGGGCCAGCTCGGCGCCGGCCACTACGCGCGCGACCTCGACCGCCACCTGCTGCTCGGCGATACCTGGTTCGGCACCACCAGCCGCTATGACGGGCAGTTCTCCAGCGCGGGCGTGGAAGGTGGCTTCCGCTTCGGCCTCGGCGCGCGCCTGAGCCTCACGCCCTATGCCGGCCTGCAATACGCCAGCGTGGAGACGCCCGCGTTCGCCGAGCAGGGCGGCCTGGGTTACGGCTTGCGCAGCGAAGGCGGCACGACCACGCGCACCACCGCGCTCGGCGGCCTGCGTGCCGGCTTCGCGCGCGGCGGCTGGGACTGGAACGCCTATGCCGAATGGCAGCAGCCCCTCAGCCAGCGCGGCGACACGCTGCAGGCCAGCTTCACCGGCGTGGAGGCCTGGGCACCGCTGCGGATGCTCGACGAAGGATCGGCCACGCTGTGGGGTCTGTCGGCCAGCGCGCATCTGTCCGCGCGTGCGCGCATGTCGCTGGCCTACGACCAGCGCGTGGGCAGCAACCCCGCCCATGCGTGGTCGCTGCGCTACGCGTTCGGTTTCTGACGGGGATCGCGCCGCGCCGGCTTCGCGCCGGCGCGGCGGCAAGACTCAGCGCTCGTTGCGCAGCTTGTTGATGAAGCGCGGCGAGGTGCGGCCCAGCGGCAGCTTGAGCTTGCCGATGGCGCCGATGCGTGCTTCGGCCATGCGGTCGGCGGCCTGCTGCGGCGGGATGTTCTCCTGCGAGGACAGCGCGAACACCTTTTCCAGGTTGTGGTAGATGCTGCGGATCAGCCGCATCGCGCGTTCGCGGTTGTAGCCGTCGATCTCCAGCGACACGTTCATCACGCCGCCGGCGTTGACCACGTAGTCCGGGGCGTAGAGGATGCCGCGGCGATGCAGTTCCTCGCCCGTGGCCGCATCGGCCAGCTGGTTGTTGGCGGTGCCGCAGATGATGCCGGCCTTCAGGCGCGGCAGCGTTTCCTGGTTGATCGCCCCTTCCAGCGCGCACGGCGCGAACACGTCGGCGGCCACTTCGTAGATTTCATCCGGCTTCACCGCTTCGGCGCCGTATTCGCTGACCGCCCGTTCCACCAGCGCCGGGTCCAGGTCGGTGACGATGAGCTTGGCGCCGCGCTCCTTGAGCAGTTTCACCAGTTCCATGCCGATGTGGCCCAGGCCCTGGATGGCGATGCTGGCCTTGCTGACTTCCTCGTGGCCGAGCTTGCGGTTGAGCGAGGCCATCAGCGCCTGCAGCGCGCCGTAGGCGGTGAACGGCGCCGGGTCGCCCGAGCCGCCGTGGGCCTGGTGCACGCCGGTCACGTACTCGCTCTCCAGGTAGATCTGCTCCATGTCGTTGACGTCGGTGCCGACGTCCTCGGAGGTGATGTAGCGCCCGCCCAGCGATTCGACGAAACGGCCGAAGGCGCGGAACAGCACCTCGGTCTTGTCGGTCTTGGGGTCGCCGATGATCACCGCCTTGCCGCCGCCGACGTTCAGCCCGGCCAGCGCGTTCTTGTAGGTCATGGTGCGGCTGAGCCGCAGCGCGTCGTTGATCGCCGCCTCGCTGCTGGGGTAGGGGCGCATGCGCACGCCTCCCAGCGCCGGCCCGAGGACGGTGCTGTGCAGGGCGATGATCGCGCGCAGCCCGGCGTCCTTGTTGTGGCAGAAGACGACCTGTTCGTGGCCGCTGGTGTCGAGCGTTTCAAAAAGCATGGGGGTGGGCTCCGAGGGCGGACACGTATGCGTGCGGCGGCCGAAACTTTGCCTGTGGCGGGGGCGAAAACGAAAAAGCGACGATGGCGGATGGGATCCTCAGCGTCGCTCGGGCGCATTCTAGACCACCCCGGCGCATTCATGCAGGGCGGCCCCGGCCACCCGCCCGGGCGCGGGGCATGGTCGTCCGTGGGCGGGCCGCCTGCGTATTTCTACGTTGAGGGCCTAGGTAAGCCTACGCTGGAGGCCGGGGAGGAAGGCGGCCGAGAATCCGGGGCAATGCCGTAGTCCACTTTGCCCGGGAGTTGCCATGCGCCTTGTCCGCCTGTTGTGCCTGTGCCTGGTGCTGTCGCCGGCCTTGCCGGTCCTGGCCGTGGAGCCCGCGCCGCCCAAGCCCGCCGCGCCGTCGATCGACTCGCGCCCGTTCCCGCGCCAGTTCACCGTGCAGGGCACGCAGTTCAGCGTGCACGAGCCGCAGTACGACAGCTGGCAGGACGACCGGCTCAAGGGCCGCTTCGTGATGTCGGTGAAGAACGGCACGCACGCCGGCCCGGATGGCAAGCCGCAGGACGTGCTCGACTACGGCGTCGTCAGCTTCACCGCCCGCACGCAGATCGACAAGGCCGCCCGCGCGGTGGTGCTGACCGACATCGTGTTCGACAGCGCACGCTTCCCCACCGCCGGCGCGCAGCAGGCGCGTTACCTGGAACTGGCGCGTTCGGTGATCCGCGACAAGCGCACGCTCACCGTTTCGCTGGATCAACTGGAGGCGGCGCTGGCGATCCAGGCCGCGCGTACCACGGCGCGCTCGCTGCCGGTGCGCAACGAGGCGCCGGACATCGTCTTCAGCACCGGGCCGGCGTTGCTGGTGCTGGTTGATGGTTCGCCCAGCCTCAAGCCCAGCGGCACGGCCGGCGTGCAGCGCGTGGTCAACACGCGCTCGCTGCTGCTGCAGCAGGGCGGGCGTTACTACACGCGCATCGGCGGCCATTGGGCCGTCGCCCCGGCACTCGACGGGCCGTGGACGGCCGCCGCGAACGTGGACCCGGCGCTGGCCAAGGCGGCCGACGCCGCGGTGGCGGGCAAGCAGGTCGATGCGCTGGACAAGCCGCCGCAGGCGCTGCAGCAGTCATTGGCGGCCGGGCAACTGCCACGGATCGAGGTACGCACGCATCCGGCCGAACTCATTACGACCCAGGGCGAGCCGCAGTTCGTGGCGATCGCGGGGACGCAGCTCAGCTTCATCGACAACACCGGCGCGGACGTGTTCGTCGACGCCGCGCAGGACCATGCCTGGTACGTGCTGGTCTCCGGCCGCTGGTTCACCGCGCCCGGTTCACAGGGGCCGTGGCGCTTCGTGGCGCCAGGCAAGCTGCCGGCCGATTTCGCGAAGATCCCGCCGGACAGCCCGAAGAGCGGCGTGCTGGCGTCGATTCCCGGCACGCCGGAGTCGAAGGAGGCTTTGATCGCCAACAGCATCCCGCAGACCGCCACGGTCAACCGGCGCCAGGCCAGCCTCGCCGTGCAGTACGACGGCGCGCCGCAGTTCAAGCCGATCGAAGGCACGCCGCTGCAGTACGCCTGGAACACGCCGGTGCCGGTGATCCGCGTCGCCGCCGACAAGTTCTTCGCCGTCGACAAGGGCGTGTGGTTCCAGGCCCCCGCCGCGACCGGCCCCTGGACGGTCGCCACTACGGTGCCATCGGTGATTTACACCATCCCCACCAGCTCGCCGCTGCATTACGTCACCTACGTGCGCGTGTACGGCGGCAGCGGGGACGAGGTGTACGTGGGCTACACCCCCGGCTACTACGGCACGGTGGTGAGCGAGGGCGTGGTGGTCTACGGCACCGGCTACACCTGCACGCCGTGGATCGGCGCGTACTGGTACGGCTGCCCGGCCACCTACGGCATGGGCGTGTACTTCGGCTGGAATGCGTGGGTCGGCTGGACCTTCGGCTGGGGTTGGGGCTGGTACGACGGCTGGTACGGCCCGTACGACCCGTGGTGGTCTCTTTATACACATCTC
>NZ_LLXU01000053.1 GCF_001431645.1 Stenotrophomonas panacihumi
GTCCCGAAAGGGCCCCGCCCTCGCAGGCCGTGCACAGACAACAAACCAGCCGATCAACATCGAAGGCCAGCGCCCCCAAACACACACCGCAAGCCCAAAAAAAGCGGCCACCGGCCGCCACAAAAAACCCTACACCCTCACTTCCGCGCCAAAAGCACCAGCAAAGCCCCCGTCCCCCCCTGCGCAGCCGGCGCAGAATGAAACGCCAGCACATCGTTGCGCTGCCGCAGCAACCGGTCCACCAGGTTCTTGAGCACCGGCACCCCGCCATCGGACTGCATCCCCTTGCCGTGGATGATCCGCACGCACCCGAACTCGTGCGCATGCGCCTCCAGCAGGAACTGCCGCAGCATCGCCTCCGCCTGCGCCGCCGTGGCCCCGTGCAGGTCCAACTCGTCCTGCACCGAAAACTGCCCCTTGCGCAGCCGCTGGAAAAGGCGCGCCGGCAACTGCTCGCGCCGGTAGCTCGCCGTATCCCCGGCTTCCAGCGGCGCGCTGTCGCGCAGCAACCGCGCGAACTCCCCATGCGCCTCGGCCTCGTCGCGCTCGGCCATCCGCGCGCGCGGCCGTGGACGCGGCTTCTGCGGCGCCACCGCCTGCGGCTGGCGGATCGGCTTCACCTCGCCAATCGCCGCGCGGAACAACGCCGCGTCGTCCTGGTCTTCGTCTTCGGAATGCGACATGCGCACAGCGTAGCCTGCGCAGGCGTTCGCGCAAATGCCGACGGGCAGGGGGCAAGCATGCGGATGCATCCGGTATCATGGGGCGGCTTTCGAGGAGTCCCATGCGCGTATTGGT
Organism: Stenotrophomonas panacihumi; assembly: GCF_001431645.1. Lineage (GTDB taxonomy): Bacteria > Pseudomonadota > Gammaproteobacteria > Xanthomonadales > Xanthomonadaceae > Stenotrophomonas_A > Stenotrophomonas_A panacihumi. The sequence continues at coordinate 799 of NZ_LLXU01000053.1, forward strand.
CAGCAACGACGACGGGGTCGACGCCCCCGGCATCAAGATTCTCGCCGAACACCTGCGCGGCGCCGGCCACGAGGTGATGGTGGTCGCGCCTGATCGCGACCGCTCCGGCGCCAGCAATTCATTGACGCTGGACCTGCCGATCCGCACCAAGCGCATCGACGCCCATACCTGCAGCGTCGCCGGCACCCCCACCGACTGCGTGCACCTGGCGCTCACCGGCATGCTCGATTACGAGCCGGACATCGTGGTGTCGGGCATCAACAACGCCGCCAACCTGGGCGACGACGTGATCTACTCCGGCACCGTCTCGGCCGCGATGGAAGGCCGCTTCCTCGGCCTGCCGGCCGTGGCCGTCTCGCTGGTCACGCACAAGCACGACGCCCGCCACTACGAAACCGCCGCGCGCGCCGCCGTGCAGATCGTCGCGCGCCTGGCCGCCGACCCGCTGCCCGCCGACACCATCCTCAACGTCAACGTGCCCGACCTGGCCTGGGGCGAGGTGCGTGGCTTCGAAACCACCCGCCTGGGCAACCGCCACCGCTCCGAATCGTGCCTGCCGCAGACCGACCCGCGCGGCAACACCGTGTACTGGATCGGCCCGGCCGGCCCCGAGCAGGACGCCGGCCCCGGCACCGATTTCCACGCCGTGCGCACCGGCCACATCTCCATCACCCCGATCCATGTCGACCTCACGCGCTACCAGGCGCTGGAGAAGGTCGCCGGCTGGGTCGGCGGGCTGACCGCCGCCATGGACGAGGCCGGGGAGGGACTGGCGTGACCCCGCGCCTGCGCCTGCAGCCGGAGGCCGTCGGCATCGGCATGACCTCCCAGCGCGTGCGCGACCGCCTGGTCGACCGCCTGCGCGAGGCCGGCATCGCCGACGAGCGCGTGCTCAACGCCATCCGCACCGTGCCGCGCCACCTGTTCATGGACGAGGCGCTGGCCTCGCGCGCCTACGAGGACACCGCGCTGCCGATCGGCCACGGCCAGACCATCTCCCAGCCGTGGGTGGTGGCGCGCATGACCGAGGCGATCCTGCAGGTCGAACCGAAGAAGGTGCTCGAAGTGGGTACCGGCTCCGGCTACCAGGGCGCGATCCTCGCCGCGCTGGGGCTGGAAGTGCATACCGTCGAGCGCATCGGCGAGTTGCTGCGGCAGGCGCGCAAGCGGTTCCGCCAGCTCGGCATGAACGTGCGCAGCAAGCATGACGATGGCCGCATCGGCTGGCCCGAACATGGCCCCTACGACGCCATCGTCGTCACCGCCGCGGCCCCCGCACTGGTGGACGCGCTCATCGAGCAGCTCGCCCCGGGCGGTCGCCTGGTCGCGCCGGTCGGCGGGCCGTCCTCGCAGTCGCTGGTGCAGCTCAGCCGCGATGCGCAGGGCGAGATCGCGCAGGAGGTTCTGGCGCCGGTCACGTTCGTGCCGCTGCTGTCGGGCATGCTGGACTGAATCCCATGGACGAGACGCGATGAAGATATTCGGGCCCCTCTATGACCTGGCGATCCGCTGGTCGCGCCACCGCCGGGCCCCGGGCCTGCTCACCGGGCTGAGTTTCCTGGAGGGCTTCATCTTCCCCGTGCCGCCGGAGGTGATGCTCGCGCCGATGTCGCTGGCGCAGCCGCGCCGCGCGATGTGGTTCGCCACGCTGAGCCTGCTCGGCTCGCTGGGCGGCGCGGTGGTCGGCTACCTGCTGGGCCATTTCGCCTTCGCCGCGCTGCACCCGCTGATCGAATGGCTGGGCTGGAGCGCGAAGATCGACGAGCAGGTCGCGCACCTGCGCGCGGTGGTCGCCGAATCGCCCTGGCGCGCGTTCTGGCTGCTCGTGCTCGCCGGCTTCACCCCGATCCCGTTGAAGATCTTTACCTGGGCCTCGGGCGTGGTCGGCGTGCCGATCGTGCCGTTCCTGGCCAGCATGGCGGTGGGCCGCGGCAAGCGCGTTTACCTGGTGGCTGGCGCGATCCGCCTGGGCGGCGCGCGTGCCGAGGCGGCATTGCATCGCTGGATCGAGCCGGTAGGCTGGCTCGCCAGCCTGGTCCTGGTCGGCCTGGTCGGCTGGGTGATATGGAGAGCGAAATTCGGATGAGCATGAACCGCATGGGGACGATGGCACGTCCGGTCGTGGTCGCATTGGCCGCGCTGGCGCTGGGCGCCTGCGGCACCGCCACGGTGGTCAAGAAGAACGGTTCAGGCGGCAGTGCCGCCTCGGTGCCGCGCACCTCGGTCGCGCGACCGGGCGCCACGGTCACCGTGCGCCAGGGCGACACGCTGTACGCGATCTCCCGCCGCACCAACGTCAGCCCGCTGGACCTGGCGTCCTGGAACAACATCTCCTCGCCGGACACGATCTACCCGGGCCAGACGCTCAAGCTGTACCCGGGCGGTGGCACGGTGGCCTCGCGCCCGGTGACCGCGTCGGGCGGCAGCACGTCTTCGGCCGGCAGTTCGACCACGGCCACGCGCCCGGTCGCGCCGGCGCCCGTGGCCACCCCGGCGGCGAGCGGTTTCAGCTGGCGCTGGCCGGCCGATGGCGTGGTCGTCGGCAACTTCGTGCCGGGCGAGACCACCAAGCAGGGCGTCGATATCGCCGGCACCAACGGCCAGGCGGTGAAGGCCGCGGCCGATGGCGTGGTGGTGTATTCCGGTTCGGGCTTGGTGGGCTACGGCGAGCTCATCATCATCAAGCACAACGAGCAGTGGCTGTCGGCCTATGGCCACAACCGCAAGCGGCTGGTCAACGAGGGCCAGGTGGTCAAGGCGGGGCAGCAGATCGCCGAAATGGGGCGCAGCGGCGCCACGCGCGACATGCTGCACTTCGAGATCCGCTACAACGGCAAGCCGGTTGATCCGCTGACGTATCTGCCGAAGAAGTAAGGCGGGGCCAGCCCACGCGGGTCGCGGAAAGCCGGCGCGTCGTTCGTGCCGGCCGTGGCGACGGCGTCATTCCCATCCTTTGGCGGAAGGGTTTAGGGAGCGCGCTCCAGAATCATCGCCAGCACGACCTTGCGGCCCTCCGCGGCCAGCACGTTGTACGTGCGCGCGGCGGCGTCGTTGCCCATGGCCTCCAGGCCGATGCCGCGGGTGAGGCAGGCGGCCAGCACGGCCGGCTCCGGGAAGCCTTGCCGCCCACCGGTACCCAGCAGCACCAGCGCCGGCGAGAGCGCCAGCACGGCGTCCATGTCCGAAGGCTGCAGGCTGCCCAGGTCGGCCACCGGCCAGTCCTCGACGAGCCGGTCCGGGGCCAGGATGAAGCTGCGCGACAACACCCGGTCGTTGACCTTGGCGTGGCGGCCGTCGGCCGCGCGCAGGGCGAATTCGTAGTCGGGGCGGTCTTCGCTCAGCTGCATGCCGGCAGGTCTCAGCCGCGCGGCAGCACGATCTGGCGCTTGTCCTTGCTCGGACGGTACAGCACGGCCACGTGGCCGATGCGCTGCACCAGCGCCGCGCCGGTCTGCGCGGTGATGTCTTCGATCATCGCGTCGCGGGCTTCGCGATCCTCGGCAGCCACCTTCACCTTGACCAGCTCATGGCGCTCCAGCACCTCGTCCAGTTCGGCGATGAACGCCGGGGTGATCCCCTTGCCACCGGTCTGCAGCAGGGCCTTGAGGTCATGGGCCATGCCACGCAGGAAACGGTTCTGGGCGGAGGTCAGGGCGGTAGACATGCAGTGTCGAACGGGAAGCCAAGGGGGTTCAGGGTATCATGGCCGACCCCCCGGACCTTCCAGATCATGGCCTCCCGCAGCAAGAGCAGCCAACGTTGGCTCAAGGAGCATTTTTCCGACCCGTTCGTGAAAAAGGCCCAGACCGAGGGCATGCGCTCGCGCGCGGCCTACAAGCTGGAGGAGATGCTGGCCCGCGACCGCCTGCTCAAGCCGGACATGGTGGTGGTCGATCTCGGCGCCGCGCCGGGTGGCTGGTCGCAGCAGGTGCGCAAGCAGATGGGCGACCGCGGCCGGGTGCTGGCGCTGGACATCCTGGACATGCCGCCTCTGGCCGGGGTCGAGTTCCTTCATGGTGACTTCAGGGAGGAAACCGTCCTATCCCAGTTCGAAGCCATGTTGGATGGCCAGCCGGTGGACCTTGTGCTCTCCGATATGGCCCCCAATAAGAGCGGCATGGACGCGGTGGACCAGCCGCGGATGATGCATCTGGCCGAGTTGGCGATGGATTTCGCCGACCACCACCTCAAGCCGGGGGGCGCGTTCCTGATCAAGCTGTTCCAGGGCGTGGGTTTTGATGAATACGTCCGCGAGCTGCGCCGCCGGTATGACAAGGTGTCCATCCGCAAGCCCGAGGCCTCGCGCAAGCGCTCGCCGGAGGTGTACGCCCTCGGGCAGGGCAAGCGGGCCCAGATCAAGTAAGCTGCCCCAGACAATCGCGAACCGCCGTACCAGAGAAGCCAAAGAGGGACACCGGAGCCAATGAGGATGAACGACTTGACCAAGAATCTGCTGTTGTGGGTGGTGGTCGCCGTCGTGCTGATGGTGGTGTTCCAGAGCTTCTCGCCGCGGACGGCGGGTGGCACGGGTGAGAGCATCAGCTACACCCAGTTCCTGCAGGACGTGGACAACGGCCGCATCAAGCTGGTGGAAATCACCGACGACACCACGCTGACCGCCAACTCGATCCGCTACACCCGCACCGACGGCACCCAGGGCACCCTGTTCGGGCCGGCCGACGACAAGCTGGTGGACGTGCTGTACGCCAAGAAGATCGAGCTCAAGCGCGACAAGCCGAGCAACGGCATCAGCTGGGCGGCGATCCTGTTCAACTTCCTCCCGGTGATCCTGATCATCGGCTTCTGGCTGTTCATCATGCGCCAGATGCAGGGCGGCGGCGGCGGGGCCAAGGGCGCGATGTCCTTCGGCAAGTCGCGCGCGAAACTGCAGGGCGAGGACCAGATCAAGATCACCTTCGCCGACGTCGCCGGTTGCGACGAGGCCAAGGAAGAAGTCGGCGAGCTGGTCGACTTCCTGCGCGACCCCTCCAAGTTCACCAAGCTCGGCGGCAAGATCCCGCGCGGCGTGCTGATGGTCGGTCCCCCCGGTACCGGCAAGACGCTGCTGGCCAAGGCCATCGCCGGCGAGGCCAAGGTGCCGTTCTTCTCGATTTCCGGTTCGGACTTCGTGGAAATGTTCGTCGGCGTCGGCGCCAGCCGCGTGCGCGACATGTTCGAGCAGGCCAAGAAGCACGCCCCGTGCATCATCTTCATCGACGAGATCGACGCGGTCGGCCGCCATCGCGGTGCCGGCCTGGGCGGCGGTCACGACGAGCGCGAGCAGACCTTGAACCAGCTGCTGGTCGAGATGGACGGCTTCGAGGGTGGTGAGGGCGTGATCGTCATCGCCGCGACCAACCGTCCGGACGTGCTCGACCCGGCGCTGCTGCGTCCGGGCCGTTTCGACCGCCAGGTCGTGGTCGGCCTGCCGGACGTGAAGGGCCGCGAGCAGATCCTCAAGGTGCACATGCGCAAGCTGCCGCTGGCCGACGACGTCGAGCCGATGGTCATCGCCCGCGGCACCCCGGGTTTCTCCGGCGCCGACCTGGCCAACCTCGCCAACGAGGCGGCGCTGTTCGCCGCGCGCGAGAACGCGAAGGAAGTGCGCATGGATCACTTCGACCGTGCGCGCGACAAGATCCTGATGGGTGCCGAGCGCCGCTCGATGGCCATGAGCGAGGACGAGAAGACGCTGACCGCCTACCACGAGGCCGGCCACGCCATCGTCGGCCGCCTGGTGCCCGAGCACGATCCGGTCTACAAGGTCACCATCATTCCGCGTGGCCGCGCGCTGGGCGTCACGATGTACCTGCCGGAAGGCGACAAGTACTCGATGAACCGCGTGGCGATCGAATCCCAGCTGTGCTCGCTGTACGGCGGGCGCGTCGCCGAGGAGCTGATCTTCGGCGAGGACAAGGTCACCACCGGCGCCTCCAACGACATCGAGCGTGCCACCAAGATGGCCCGCAACATGGTCACCAAGTGGGGCCTGTCCGACGAGCTCGGCCCGGTCGCCTATGGCGAGGAAGAGGACGAGGTGTTCCTGGGTCGTTCGGTGACCCAGCACAAGAACGTCTCCGACGAGACCGCGCGCAAGATCGACGAGGTCGTGCGTTCGATCCTGGACAAGGCTTACGGCAAGACCCGCCAGATCCTCACCGACAACCTCGACAAGCTGCATGCCATGTCGCAGCTGCTGCTGCAGTACGAAACCATCGACGCGCCGCAGATCGACGCGATCATGGAAGGCCGCGACCCGCCGCCGCCGGCAGGCTGGGGCAAGTCGGGCAAGGATGGCAACGACAAGAACTCGTCGCGGCCGCTGCCGCCGATCGCCGGGCCGGCCGAACAGGTCTGATCCCGCGGCGATGGGGTTCACGAAGAACGCGCGGTGAAAGCCGCGCGTTTTTCTTTGCCCGGGTGTCGCGATAGGCATGCCCCGCGCGCTGCGCGACAATGGCCGCCGCTTGCAAGGAGGTTTCCGCATGATGCCTGTCCCGAGTCCATTTCCCTGCGGCGCCTCGCGCGCCCGGAGCCCGTGATGTTCGATACCGCCCTGGTGCTGGACTGCAACGGCCGCGCGCTGCGGCTGGATCGCCCGCGGGTGATGGGCATCGTCAACGTCACCCCGGATTCGTTTTCCGATGGCGGCGCGCATGACACCGTCGAGGCGGGGGTCGCCCACGGCCTGAAGCTGGCCGAAGAGGGCGCCGACGTGCTGGACATCGGCGGCGAATCGACCCGCCCAGGCGCTGAGCCGGTATCGCTGGAAGAGGAACTGCGCCGCGTCGTGCCGGTGATCGAACAACTCGCCGCGCGCACCGCCTTGCCGATCAGCATCGACACCTTCAAGCCCGAGGTGATGCGCGCGGCGGTGGCCGCCGGCGCCGGGCTCATCAACGATATCTACGGCCTGCGGGCGCCGGGTGCGCTGGCGGCGGCCGCCGAGTTGCGCGTGCCGGTCGTGCTGATGCACATGCTCGGCGAGCCGCAGTCGATGCAGGACAACCCGGTCTACGACGATGTCGTCGCCGAGGTGCACCGTTTCCTGGCCGAGCGCATCTTCGCCGCCGAGATGGCCGGCATCGACAAGCGCCGGCTGGTCCTTGACCCGGGCTTCGGCTTCGGCAAGACCACCGAACACAACCTGCAGCTGCTGGCCGGGCTGGAACGCTTCGGCGAGTTCGGCCTGCCGCTGCTGGCCGGGCTGTCGCGCAAGCGCAGCATCGGCGAGATCACCGGCCGCAGCGTGCCGGCCGAGCGCGTGGCCGGTTCGGTCGCCGCGCACCTGGTGGCCGCGCAGCGCGGCGCGCTGCTGCTGCGCGTGCACGACGTCGCGTCGACGGTCGATGCCTTGAAGGTGTGGGCGGCGATCGACGCGGTGCCCGCGCCGCGCAAGGACCGCGCCACTGCCGCGCCGGCGATCCGCTGGCCGGACGAAGACTGATGCCGGCCGATCGCCGTCCGCGGGCGATCGCGCTGATGGGCCCGACCGCCAGCGGCAAGACCGCGCTGGCGATCGAATGGGCGCAGCGGCTGGGCGGGGAGATCGTCAGCGTCGATTCGGCGCTGGTCTATCGCGGGCTGGATATCGGCGCGGCCAAGCCGGACGCCGCCCTGCAGGCCGCCGTGCCGCACCACCTGCTCGACGTGCGCGACCCCTGGCAGACGTACTCGGCGGCCGAATTCGCGGTGGATGCACGCGCCGCGATCGAAGGCATCGTCGCCCGCGGCAAGGTGCCGATCCTGGCCGGCGGCACTGGCCTGTATTTCAGCGCGCTGCTCGACGGCCTGGCCGAGATGCCGCCGGCGGATGCCTCGGTGCGCGCGCGCATCACCGCCGAAGCCGAGGCGACGGGCTGGCCCGCGCTGCACCGGCAGCTGGCCGAAGTGGATCCCGTCGCCGCCGCGCGCATCCATGCCACCGACCCGCAGCGCATCCAGCGCGCGCTGGAGGTGTACCAGCTCAGCGGCAAGCCGATCAGCTGGTGGCAGGCACAACCGGCCTCGCCGCGCCTGCCGCTGCGCGTGCTCAAACTGGTGCTGGCCCCGGCCGAGCGCGCGGTGCTGCACGAACGCATCGCGCGCCGCTTCGACGCCATGCTGGCCGAAGGTTTCCTCGACGAAGTGCGCCACCTGCGCGCGCTGCCCGGGATGCAGGCGGTCGCCGCGCCGCTGGACCTGCCGGCCGTGCGCGCGGTGGGCTACCGCCAGGCCTGGGAGTTCCTCGACGGCGCCGCCGACGCGGCCACCTTCCGCGAGAAGGCCATTCAGGCAACCCGCCAGCTGGCCAAGCGGCAGCTGACGTGGCTGCGCGGCGAGCTGGATGCGCGCTGGTTCGACCCGGAGCGTGACCGCCGTCAGCTTGAACAGGCATCGGCGGCCTTCTTCGCCACAAAGGGTGCTGGCGGGCTGGCAACGGGCGTGTAACATCACCGTTCCGGAACCGGCTGGGGAAAGCGGGTCGACCGGGAACATAAGAACAATAACGGAGCGTGTGTGATGTCCAAGGGGCAATCCTTGCAGGACCCTTTTCTGAACGCCCTGCGTCGGGAGCGGGTGCCGGTCTCGGTCTATCTGGTCAACGGGATCAAGCTGCAGGGGACGATCGAGTCCTTCGACCAGTTCGTGGTGCTGCTGCGTAATACCGTCAGCCAGATGGTCTACAAGCACGCCATTTCCACCGTCGTGCCGGCGCGCAATGTCCGCGTCGGGCCGGGCGGTGGCTATGTGCAGTCCAATGATGGTTCCCAGGCGGAAGATGAAGTCGAGTAATACCGGAGTTACGCGTGTTTGACCGCTCCAAGCGAGGCGAACACGCGCTGTTGATCCAGACCCACGCCGGTGGGCCTGCCGAGGAGGATGTGCTCGAGGAGTTCGTGGACCTGGCCAAGTCGGCCGGTGCCACCGTGGCCGCGACCCTGACCGCAAGGATCGACAAGCCCAGCCCCTCTACCCTAATCGGCAGCGGCAAGCTGGAAGAGGTCAAGGCCGCCGCCGACGCCACCGGCGCGGACCTGGTGCTGGTCAACCATTCGCTCTCGCCCGTGCAGGAGCGCAACCTGGAACGGGCGCTGCAGCGGCGGGTGATCGACCGCACCGGCCTGATCCTGGACATCTTCGCCCAGCGGGCGCACAGCCACGAAGGCAAGCTGCAGGTCGAACTGGCCCAGCTGCGCCACTTGGCCACGCGGCTGGTGCGCGGCTGGACCCACCTGGAGCGCCAGCGCGGCGGTTCGATCGGCCTGCGCGGCCCGGGTGAAACCCAGCTGGAAACCGACCGCCGCCTGCTGCAAAAGCGGGTGGAGCAGCTGCAGAAGCGGCTGGAGAAGGTGGAAGTGCAGCGCACGCAGATGCGTCGCGCGCGCGTGCGCAGCGAGCTGCCGCGCATCGCGCTGGTGGGCTATACCAACGCCGGCAAGTCCACCCTGTTCAACGCGTTGACGGGCGCGGAGGCCTACGCGGCCGACCAGCTGTTCGCCACGCTCGATCCCACGGTGCGCCGCATCGCGCTGCCGGGGGGCAACGTGATCCTGGCCGACACCGTGGGCTTCGTGCGCGATTTGCCGCACGAACTCGTCGCGGCGTTCCGTTCCACGTTGTCCGAAGCGCGCGAAGCCGACCTGCTGCTGCATGTCGTCGATGCCGCCGACCCGCTGCGCGAGGATCGCATCCGCCAGGTCGACGAAGTGCTGCAGGCCGTCGGCGCCGGTGAACTGCCGCAGCTGCTGGTGTTCAACAAGATCGACCGCATCGAGGGCGCCGACGTGCGCCACGACGCGCAGGACGGCGTGCCGGACCAGGCGCGCCGCGAACGCGTGTGGATCTCCGCGCGCGATGGCCGTGGCCTGGAACTGCTGCAGCGCGTGCTCGGCCAGCGCCTGGGCCTGCAGCACGTCACCGGCTCGCTGCGGCTGCCGCCGTCGGCTGGCCGCCTGCGTTCGCGCCTGCATGCACTGGAAGTGGTGCAGGGCGAGCAGGCCGACGAGGAAGGCTGGCTGCTGGAAGTCGATATTCCCATCGCCGAAGCCGAGCGCCTGGCCGCCAGCCGTGATGGCGCGCCGATCCGCGCGCTGCTGCCCGAGCCGCCCGCCGAGGAATGGTGACCGCGGCGGTCGGGGCGACAGCGCTGCCGGATTGGGCTAAAAAGGCAGCCATCCCCCGAACCGATCCGCCATGAGTCCCCCCGACGCCGAACTGCGGCAGCTCGCCGAGCTGCTGGGAAGCCAACTGCACGCCGCGCGCGAGCGCCTGGTCACCGCCGAGAGCTGCACCGGCGGCTGGATCGCCAAGGCGGTCACCGACGTCGCCGGTTCCTCGGCGTGGTTCGATTGCGGCATGGCGGCCTACAGCTACGAGGCCAAGCAGGCGCTGCTGGGCGTGCGCCCGCAGACGCTGGAAGTGCATGGCGCGGTGAGCCGCGAGACGGTGATCGAGATGGTCTCCGGCGCGCTGGTCAATTCCGGCGCGAGCATCGCCGTGGCGGTGACCGGCATCGCCGGGCCGGGCGGCGGCAGCGAGGACAAGCCGGTCGGCACCGTGTGGGTCGGCTGGAAGCGCCGCGGCGGCTACGCCAAGGCCGAGGTGTTCCATTTCGATGGCGACCGCGACGCGGTGCGCCGCCAGACCGTGGCCGCCGCGCTGCGCGGCTTGAGCGCGCTGCTGTGAACGCCGGGGCGCGCCACGCCGGCAAGGGGAGGGCGCGCTGATGTGGGAGGCGCTGGGCACGGTACGCGACCTGGGGCGGATGCAGGAGATCGCCTCGGTCCTGATTCGTTACGGCTTCGGCGACATCGTGCGGCGCATCGGCCTGGCGCAATGGCTGGAGCGCGCGGGCCGCCTGCTGCACTGGCACAACGCCGACGGGATGCTGCGCATGTCCGCGGCCACGCGCGTGCGGCGCGCGCTGGAGGATCTCGGCCCGACGTTCGTCAAGCTCGGCCAGGTGATGGCCACGCGCGTGGACCTGCTGCCGCCGGAGTGGATCGCCGAGCTGAGCGAGCTGCAGAACGCGGTGCCGGCGCTGCCGTTCGAGCAGGTGCGTCCGCAACTGGTGGCCGACCTGGGCGCGCCGCCGGAGGAGATTTTCGCGCGGCTGGACGAACAGCCGCTGGCCGCCGCCTCGCTGGCGCAGACCCATCGCGCGTGGCTGGATGACGGGCGCGCCGTGGTGCTGAAGATCCGGCGCCCGGGCATCGGCGAAGTGATCGAGGCCGACCTGCGCTTGCTGGCGCGGCTGGCCGAGGTGATCGAAACACAGCTGCCGGACCTGCGCCGTTACCGGCCGGCCGAGGTGGTGCGGCAGTTCACCGTCTCGCTGCGGCGCGAGCTGGATTTCGCCGCCGAGTGCCGGCATGCGGAGAAGATCGCGGGCAATTTCGCCGGGCATCCGGAGATCTTCATTCCGGCCGTGCATTGGGCGTGGACCTGCGCCTCGCTCAACGTGCAGGACTTCGTGGACGGCATCCCGGGCCGCGACCTGGCGGCGGTGGATGCGGCGGGGCTGGATCGCGTCGAGCTGGCGCGTCGTGGCGCGGGCATCGTGCTCAAGATGGTGCTGGAGGATGGCTACTTCCATGCCGATCCGCACCCGGGAAACATCTTCTACCTGCGCGACGGCCGCATCGGGGTAATCGACTTCGGCATGGTGGGGCGGCTGAGCGAGGAGCGGCGTTTCCAGATCGCGCGGCTGCTGCATGGCGCGGTGGAGCACGATGCCGAGGCGGTGACCGACGTGCTGTTGGCCTGGGCCGACGGCGGCCTGGACGTGGACGAGGGCCGCCTGCAGACGGACGTGGCGCTGTTCGTGGAGCAGTACCGCGGCGTGCCGCTGAAGGAACTGCGCATCGGGCAGATGCTGGGGGAGATCACCGGGATCCTGCGCGAGCATTCGCTGGTGCTGCCTTCGGACCTGGCGCTGATGATCAAGGCGTTCCTGACGCTGGAGGGGATGGGGCGGCAGCTCGATCCGGATTTCGACATGGCCAGCGAGGCGCGGCCCTACCTGCAACGGGTGATGCTGCAGCGCTTCGGGCCGGCGCAGGTATGGCAGCGCGGGCGGCGCGGCGTGAGCGGTTTGCTGGAGCTGGCCGGGGATTTGCCGCGCGACCTGCGCCGGTTGCTGCAGGCGGCCAAGCGCGGGCGGCTGCAGTTGCGGGTGGAGACGGAGGCGCTGAAGGGGTTCGGGGACCAGGTCAATCGCGCGGCCAATCGGCTGACGATGGGGATCGTGACCGCGGCGCTGATCATCGGGTCTTCCATCGTGATGAACAGCATCGGGGGAGTGTCGAGTCGCTGGCTCCTGGCGATGGGGGTGACCGGGTTCATCGGGGCCGGGTTGTGTGGGCTTTGGATTCTTTATGCGATTTGGCGGAGTCGGTAGGGGATGGGGGTGTTGCGGCCGTAGGCCGCTTTGTTTTTGGGTTTCCTTGGGCGTTGGGGGTTGTTGGCCTTCGAGGTTGATCGGCTGTTTGTGGTTGTGTGCACGCCCTGCGGGGGCCGGGCCCTTTCGGGACACGCCGTGAACCCATCCATGGGGGCTCGTCGGCGACATCCATGTCGCCAACGGTCCCGAAAGGGCCCAGCCCCCGCAGGCCCTCCAGATCCCCTCGACCGGATGACAACAGCCAAAGCAACGCGCCACGGCGCGCCGGAGCGGCTTCAGCCGCGACTGGAAGAGCAATGGGAAGGTGGATGTTGGAGATATGAAGGAAGGGTCAGAGGAAGGCTTTTGCTTTTGCTCTTCTCCCTCCCACTCTCCGCGCGCCTTTATCGAAGCGGGATCAATGACGCGCCTAGCCCGGGGCCCGTACCGTAAGCCGACGTCTCAGCCGCAAACCGCAACCGCGGCCAACAAAAAAACATTTGCACGGCAATGGCGTTAGTAGTAATACTACTAACCATGGACCTGACCGAAACCCAGCAAGCCATCCTGGCCATGATCGCCGAGCGGATCGAAGGCGAGGGCGTGCCCCCCTCGCAGACCGAAATCGCCCGCGCCTTCGGCTTCAAGGGCGTGCGCGCCGCGCAGTACCACCTGGAGGCGCTCGAGCAGGCCGGCGCCATTCGCCGGGTCCCCGGCCAGGCCCGCGGCATCCGCCTGGTCACCCCGGCCGCCGCCCCCACGCCGGCGGCCAACGACGAGGCCCTCCGCGCCGATGATGTCCTGCGCCTGCCGGTGCTCGGACGGGTCGCCGCCGGCCTGCCCATCGGCGCCGATATCGGTTCGGAAGACTTCGTGGTGCTGGATCGGGTGTTCTTCTCCCCGGCACCCGATTACCTGCTCAAGGTGCAGGGCGATTCGATGATCGACGAAGGCATCTTCGACGGCGACCTCATCGGCGTGCACCGCACGCGCGATGCCCGCTCCGGCCAGATCGTGGTGGCGCGCATCGACGAGGAAATCACCGTCAAGCTGCTGAAGGTCGGCAAGGACCGCATCCGCCTGCTGCCACGCAATCCGGACTACGCACCGATCGAAGTGCTGCCGGACCAGGACTTCGCCATCGAAGGCCTGTACTGCGGCCTGCTCAGGCCCAATCGTTGAGCGGGCTTCCCAGGCGCCAGGCCGTCGTTTCCCGACGTCCGGCCAAGGCCCAGGCCGCTACCGCGGGCCACCCCGGGAAAATAAATTGAACGCGTCGCCGGCAATCTCAGCCTTTGCGATACGCGACCCTTAGATTGACGCCATACCGAAATCACTGACGAGGACCACCCAGATGGACGAGAACAAGAAGCGCGCCCTTTCCGCCGCCCTGAGCCAGATCGAAAAGCAGTTCGGCAAGGGCTCGGTGATGCGCATGGGCGACCGGGTCGTGGAGCCCGTCGAGGCCATTCCGACCGGCTCGCTGATGCTGGACATCGCGCTGGGCATCGGCGGCCTGCCGAAGGGCCGCGTGGTCGAAATCTACGGGCCGGAGTCCTCGGGCAAGACCACGCTCACCCTGCAGGCGATCGCCGAATGCCAGAAGAAGGGCGGCACCGCGGCCTTCATCGACGCCGAGCACGCGCTGGATCCGATCTACGCCGCCAAGCTGGGCGTCAATGTCGATGACCTGCTGCTCTCCCAGCCGGATACCGGCGAGCAGGCGCTGGAAATCGCCGACATGCTGGTGCGCTCGGGTTCGGTGGACATCCTGGTCATCGACTCGGTCGCCGCGCTCACCCCGAAGGCCGAAATCGAAGGCGAGATGGGCGACCAGCTGCCGGGCCTGCAGGCGCGCCTCATGAGCCAGGCGCTGCGCAAGCTCACCGGCAACATCAAGCGCTCCAACACCCTGGTGGTCTTCATCAACCAGCTGCGCATGAAGATCGGCGTAATGATGCCGGGCCAGAGCCCGGAAACCACCACCGGCGGCAATGCGCTGAAGTTCTACGCCTCGGTGCGCCTGGATATCCGCCGCATCGGCGCGATCAAGAAGGGCGACGAGATCATCGGCAACCAGACCAAGATCAAGGTCGTCAAGAACAAGCTGGCGCCCCCGTTCAAGCAGGTCATCACGGAAATCCTCTACGGCGAAGGCATCAGCCGCGAGGGCGAACTGATCGACATGGGCGTGGAAGCCAAGCTCGTCGAGAAGGCCGGCGCCTGGTACAGCTACGGTGATGAGCGCATCGGCCAAGGCAAGGACAACGCCCGCGGCTACCTGCGCGACAACCCGCAGGTGGCGGCCAGGCTCGAAGCCGAGCTGCGCGAGCGGTTCCAGCCGGCCGAGGCCGCGCGCGAGGAAGGCGACGACGGCGACGACGAGTAAGTTTTCACCTATCGCGGGGCGGCGGAGTCAGTGCCGTCGTACCCGCGGTAGCTTTTATGCACGCCAGGAGGGCAGGCGCCAAGGATGGCGCGATGTCTCTGGATCACGGTAGGGACGTTCATGAACGACGAGGCAGAAGGCCGTCGTCGCGGCCGACGGCCGCGGCCGGAGCCCACGCCCGTGCAGCGGGCCCTGGGCCTGCTGGTGCGACGCGAGCACTCACGCAAGGAACTGGTGCGCAAGCTGCGCGGCCGGGGCGTGGAGGCCGAGGATGCCGATGCCGCCGTGGCCCGGCTCGCCGGGGAAGGCTGGCAGGATGACACGCGCTTCGCCGAATCCCTGGTGCGTTCGCGTGCCGCCAGCGGCTATGGGCCGCTGCATGTCCGTGCCGAGCTGGGTACCCATGGGCTGGATCGCGAGGCCGTAGCCACCGCCATGGAGGCCTACGAGGGCGATTGGCGCGAGAACGCGCGGGACCTGGTACGCCGTCGCTTCGGCGAGGCCGGGCCCCAGGACCTGACGCAGCGGCGCAAGGCCGCCGAGCTACTGGCGCGCCGCGGCTTCGACGCCGACACCATCCGCGCGGCCACCCGCTTCGACGCTGACGACTGAGCGGCCAAGGCCTGATAACCTTGCGGGTTCAAGGTTGTACGGTGCGTTCCGCCTCCCCATATGGAAGGCAGGACACCGGACACCGCCGCCCGCCTGACTGCCAGCCCCATGAACGCACCCGCCAAATTCACCACCTCCCAGATCCGTGCCGACTTCCTCGCGTTCTTCCAGGGGAAGGGCCACACCATCGTGCCGTCCGCGCCGCTGGTGCCGGGCAACGACCCGACGCTGCTGTTCACCAATTCCGGCATGGTGCAGTTCAAGGATGTGTTCCTCGGTGCCGAGAAGCGCAGCTATGTGCGCGCGGCCGACGTGCAGCGCTGCCTGCGCGCCGGCGGCAAGCACAACGACCTCGACTCGGTTGGCTACACCGCCCGCCACCACACCTTCTTCGAGATGCTGGGCAACTGGTCCTTCGGCGACTACTTCAAGAAGGACGCCATCGCCTGGGCCTGGGAGCTGCTGACCCAGGTCTTCAAACTGCCGGCCGAGCGCCTGCTGGTCACCGTCTACCACACCGACGACGAAGCCTTCGCGCTGTGGCGCGACATGGTCGGCGTGCCGGAAGAGCGCATCGTGCGCATCGGCGACAACAAGGGCGCCCCGTACGCGTCGGACAACTTCTGGCAGATGGCCGACACCGGCCCCTGCGGCCCGTGCACCGAGATCTTCTACGACCACGGCGCGCATATCGCCGGTGGTCCCCCGGGCTCGCCGGATGAAGATGGCGACCGCTTCATCGAGATCTGGAACCTGGTGTTCATGCAGTTCGACCGCCAGCCCGACGGCACCCTGATCCCGCTGCCCGCGCCGTGCGTGGACACCGGCATGGGCCTGGAACGCCTGGCGGCGATCCTGCAGCACGTGCACAGCAACTACGAGATCGACCTGTTCCAGACGCTGATCCGCCAGGCTTCCGAGCTGACCGGTACCGCGGACCTGGAGAACAAGTCGCTGCGCGTGATCGCCGACCACATTCGCGCCTGCTCCTTCCTCATCGTCGATGGCGTACTGCCGTCGAACGAAGGCCGCGGCTACGTCCTGCGCCGCATCATCCGCCGCGCCCTGCGCCATGGCTGGATGCTGGGCGTGCGCCAGCCGTTCTTCCACAAGATGGTCGGAACGCTGTCCGCACTGATGGGCGAGGCGTATCCGGAGCTCCCGGCCGCGCAGTCCACGGTCGAGCGCGCGCTCAAGGCCGAGGAAGAGCGCTTCGCCGAAACGCTCGATGCCGGCATGAAGATCTTCGACGAGATCGCTTCGCGCTCGGGCATCACCATCGCCGGCGCCGACGCGTTCCGCCTGTACGACACCTATGGCTTCCCGGTCGACCTCACCGCCGACATCGCGCGCGAGCGCGGCCTGGAAGTGGACATGGCCGGCTTCGAGGCGTCCATGGAGCAGCAGCGCGAAACCGCGCGCGCCGCGGGCAAGTTCGGCGGCGGCACCGCGCTGCCGGCCGATCTCGTCGCCCAGCTTCGCCCGACCCAGTTCCTCGGCTACGAACAGCTCGATGCCGGCGACCTGAAGGTCGTGGCGCTGCTCAAGGACGGCCGCCCGGTCGAGGCGATCGCCGCGGGCGATGACGCCATCGTGCTGACCGACCGCACGCCGTTCTACGCCGAATCCGGCGGCCAGGTCGGTGACACCGGCCGCCTGTCCGGCGCCGGCGTCGACTTCACCGTCGAGGACACCCACAAGTTCGCCGGCCAGTTCCATGGCCACGTCGGCCGCCTGGTCACCGGCGCGCTGCGCGTGGGCGATGTGCTGTCCGGCAGCGTCGATGGCGCGCGCCGCGGCGCCACCATCCTCAACCACTCGGCTACCCACCTGCTGCATGCCGCGCTGCGCGAGGTGCTCGGCACCCACGTGCAGCAGAAGGGCTCGCTGGTGGCGCCGGATCGCCTGCGTTTCGACTTCTCGCACTTCCAGCCGCTCACCGCCGACGAATTGGCGGTGATCGAGCGCAAGGTCAACGCGCAGGTGCGCGCCAACAATGCCGCCGAAGTGCACAACATGGGCATGCAGGAGGCGCTGGATTTCGGCGCGATGGCGCTGTTCGGCGAGAAGTACGGCGAACACGTGCGCGTGCTGAAGATGGGCGATTACTCCACCGAACTGTGCGGCGGCACGCATGTGTCGCGCACCGGTGACATCGGCCTGTTCAAGATCACCAGCGAAGGCGGCGTGTCCGCCGGCGTGCGCCGCATCGAGGCGGTGACCGGGCAGGGCGCGCTGGATTACGTGGGCGACGAAGAGCGTCGCCTGCACGAGGCGGCCGACCTGGTCGGCGCCAGCGCGCAGGACGTGGTCGACAAGATCCGCCAGCTGGGCGAACGCCAGAAGCGACTGGAACGCGAGTTGGAGCAGTTGAAGGCCAAGGTCGCTTCCGGTGCCACGGCCGACCTCGGCAGCCAGGCGGTCGACGTGGGCGGCATCAAGGTGCTGGCCGTGCGACTGGACGGCTTCGATGCCAAGGCCCTGCGCGATGCGATGGACCGCTTGAAGCAGCAGCTGGGCGATGCGGTGATCCTGTTGGCCGGTGTGCAGGACGGCAAGGTCGCCCTCGTCGCCGGCGTGAATGGTGCCGCAACGGGCAAGGTCAAGGCGGGGGAACTCCTGTCGCATGTCGCCGGTCAGATCGGTGGCAAGGGCGGCGGCCGCCCGGACCTCGCCCAGGGTGGTGGCGAGGACGGGCCCGCCCTTGCGCCCGCCTTGCAAGGCGTCCTGGCCTGGGTCAATCCTCACTTGGCCTGAACGCCGCGCCCGCGAACCTTGATGGGGGGCAGGGTCGTCGTTAACATTCCTGCTCTTTATTCCCTTTATCCGCGACGCCTTAGGGAGTCGCGTGCTGGCGGGACCGCCAGCCCTTGGAGATTCTGGACATGTTGATCCTTACTCGCCGTGTTGGCGAAACCCTGATGATCGGAGACTCGGTCACGGTCACGGTGCTTGGCGTAAAGGGCAATCAGGTGCGCATCGGCATCACCGCGCCGAAGGACGTGGCGGTGCATCGCGAAGAAATCTACCAGCGCATCCAGCGCGGCGATGAGCCGGTGGCCTCGGGTGCCGGTGGTCACGAAGATTCCGCCGGTTGATCGCAACAAAGGGTTTACGTTGACCCCCTCTTGCCGGTATTCTTCGCGGCCTGTCGCGGAACACCAGCGGCAGGACGCAAAGCAAAACCCGGAGTGATGCCCGAGAGGCCGAAGGGGCTCCCCTGCTAAGGGAGTATAGGGTCAAAAGCTCTATCGAGGGTTCGAATCCCTCTCACTCCGCCAAGTCAAAAGCCGCTGCCTGCAGCGGCTTTTTTCATGCCCGCGCGTCGGCGCGATGGCGGGGTTGCGGAAGGATCAGGCAGGCGTGGCCGTGGCGTCGGGCCGGTATTCCCAACGCTGCCCACGGCGCTGTGCGTCCTCGCGTTGCGCGGGCGTCGGCTCGGCGTCGTAGCGAACTTCGAAGGCCACCGGCGCGTCGTCGCATTCGGTGATCAAGACCCAGTGCCCGGTGTCGTTGTCGCGAGGGGTGCTGCTCATGGCGGGCTCTTGGAGGCCGGGGTTCGACAGGGCGGGGCGGGTGCCGGGTTTCCGGCGGCGGCGTACTTTGCCACGCGCTGTGTGACGAATAAGCGACGCGATCCTACGCCTGTCGGTGTTGTTTATCTGTCGGAGATTGCACGGTTTGCGATCGTGCAGCGCGGCCAGTGGACGGGCATGAAAAAGGCCGCCCGAAGGCGGCCTTTCCCGGAGGCGGGACGGGTGGGCTTACGCCGCTTCGTCTTCCTCGCCGTCCTCTTCTTCTTCCAGTTCGCCGTCGGCACCGATGATCGCCACGCCCTCATCGTCCGCGCCTTCGCGGACCAGGGTGAAGAAGGCATCGAAGCGGTACACCTGCAACTCGGGGAGTTCCTCGAAGCCGTAGTGCGTGCAGATCTCGCGGTAGCGGGCGTACACCGCGCGCCAGACCGTCGCGTCGATCTCCTCGGCGCCGAACCAGGCATACAGCTCGTCCCAGGCACAGGTGGCGGCGCCGTAGCGCGCAACGCGGTCGATCAGGTTCGAAAAGGCAACATCGTGGTGCGTGAGCATGACGGCTCCAGGTGGAAGAGACCGGCATGGAAGCAAATCCGACCGGGCGAAGTAAAGCCTCCCTCGGCCGTGGCATGAAAAGCGCGCCGCATCACGCGGCGCGCCTTCCGGTCATGGCTCAGTGCCAGCCCTGCAGCGAGAGGTCGAACAGCAGGAACTCGGCGTCCTGGGCGTTGGCGAACACCAGCAGGGATTCGTCGCGGATCTGCACCGCGTCACCGGCCGAGAGCGCCACGCCGTTGACCTCCAGCGTGCCGCGCGCCACTTGCACGTAGGCGCCGCGTCCGTCCGCCAGCGCGTACTCCACGCGGTCGCTGCCATCGAGGATGGAGGCGTACAGGCGCGCGTCCTGGTGGATCTTCAGCGCGCCGTCGGCGGCGTCCGGCGAGGCGATCAACCGCAGCCGGCCGCGCTTGTCCTCGGGGCTGAAGTGCTTCTCCTCGTAGCTCGGTTCGATGCCGTTGCGCTCCGGGATCACCCAGATCTGCATGAAGTGCACCGGCGCGCTGCGCGAGCCGTTGAACTCGCTGTGGGTGACGCCGCTGCCGGCGCTCATGCGCTGGACGTCGCCGTAGTGCAGCACCGAGCCGGTGCCCATGCTGTCCTTGTGCTCCAGCGCGCCATCCAGGACGTAGGAGATGATCTCCATGTCGCGGTGGCCATGGGTGCCGAAGCCTTCGCCCGGCTGCACGCGGTCTTCGTTGATCACCCGCAGCGGGCCGAAGCCCATGTAGCGCGGGTCGTGGTAGTGGGCGAAGGAGAAGGTGTGGCGCGAGGACAGCCAGCCGTGTTCGGCGCGGCCCCGGGCATCGCTCTTGCGGATCTGCAGCATGGTCTTTCTCCTTGATGTTCGATGATGTCGATCGGAGGCGTTTCCTCCTTGGCGTGCAGTCTGTGCGCTTCATCGGGAAAGAAAAAGCGAGTAGATTCGAGCGCCATCATCGATGGATTCGAACATGAAGATCAGCCTGGAAGCCCTGCAGATCCTGGACGCCATCGACCGCAGGGGCTCCTTCGCCGGGGCCGCCAAGGTGCTCTACAGGGTGCCTTCGACGATCTCCTACACCGTGGCCAAACTGGAGGAGGACCTCGGCGTGCAGCTGTTCGAGCGCCTCGGACCCAAGGCCACGCCCACCGAGGCCGGCCGCGAGCTGCTCAAGGAGGGCCGCCACCTGCTGCGCGCCGCCCAGGAGCTGGAGGTGCGCGTGCGCCGGGTGGCTTCGGGTTGGGAGTCGGAGTTCGCGCTGGGCCTGGATTCGCTGTTCCCCGTCTCCCTGCTGGCCGCCGACATCGCCGCCTTCTACGAGGCCGCCGACAGCACCCGGCTGCGGCTGGTGAGCGAATCGCTTTCCGGCACCTGGGAGGCGCTGCTGGACCGCCGCGCCGACCTGCTGGTGGCGGCGGGCGAGGGGCCCAGTGGCGGCGGCTATGTGGTCGAGCCGCTCGGCACGGTGCGCTTCGTGTTCGCGGTGGCGCCCACCCATCCGCTGGCCGGGCGCGCGCATGTCGATGCGGCCGAGCTCGCGCTGCATCGCGCGGTGGCGGTGGCCGATTCGGCGCGCCGCCTGCTGCCGCGCACGGTGGGCCTGCAATCGGCGCAGGACGTGCTCAGCGTGCCCGACATGCAAGGCAAGTACGCCCTGCAGCTGGCCGGCCTGGGCTGCGGCTTCCTGCCCGAGCCCTGCGCGCGGGCGGCGATCTCCGCCGGCACGCTGGTGGCGGTCGATGTCGAACAACCCAAGCCGGACGAAACCTTTTATCTCGCCTGGCGCACCGGCGAGCAGGGCGAGGCGCTGGCCTGGTGGCTGCGCCGCCTGCGCGCGCCGGGCGTGTTCGAGGGATGGCTGCAGCGGCTCGCCGGAACGTAGCATCCCCGCCGCAGCGGCTGGCCCGGCGCGATAATGCCCCCACGCTGCGGCATCCCTTCTGGAAAATCCCATGCACGCCCTGGTCGAGCAGTTTGGTTTGGCGTTGGTCTTCGTCAATGTGCTCGCGCTGGCGCTAGGCCTTCCGGTGCCGGCGATGCCGACGCTGGTGCTGGTCGGCGCCACCTACACGCTGCAGGGCGGCGCGTATGCGTGGCTGGGCGTGCTGGCCGCGTGGCTGCTGTCCATCAGCGCCAGCGTGATCGGCGATACCGCGTGGTTCCTCGCCGGGCGCCGCTACGGCACGCGCACGCTGCAGTCGCTGTGCCGGCTGTCGTTGTCGCGCGATACGTGCATGAAGAAGACCGAGCGCTTCTATGGCCGCCTCGGCATCCGCGTGCTTGCGTTCGCCAAGTTCGTGCCGGGCCTGTCGCTGGTATCGGTGCCGCTGGCCGGCGCGATGCAGGTGCGGATGCGGCCGTTCCTCGGCTACGACACGCTGGGTGCGGCGCTGTGGGCGGCAGCGGGTTTGGGGCTGGGCGTGGCGTTCGCGGGGCAGGTCGAGCACGTGCTGGAATTGCTGTCCGATCTCGGCGTGCGCGCGTTTGGCGTGGTCGGGCTGGCGTTGGCGCTGTACGTGGCGTGGCGTTGGTGGCGGCGCCACCAGCTGATGCGTTCGCTGGAAGCGGCGCGCATCAGCGTCGATGAACTCTATGCGCTGATGCAGGACCCCGCGCTGGCGCCCACGCTGCTGGATATCCGCGCGCCGGGTTATCGCGACCTGGAGCCGTACACGATCCCCGGCGCGCAGTTCGCCGACGAGCGGCAGCTGGCCGACATCCTCGCGCGCGTGCCGCGCGAGCGGGGCGTGGTGATCTTCTGTGCGTGCCCGAATGAAGTGTCGGCCGCCTGGCTGGCCGCGCGCCTGCGCGAGCATCGCTACAACGACGTGCGTCCGCTGCTGGGTGGTTTGGATGCATGGCGCGCCGCCGGTTACGAAACCGCGGCACTGGCATCGCTGCGCGACGAAGCATCGCCACCGCCCGCGCTGACGGCCTGAGTGATGCGCGCATTTCGCGCATGCAAAAAAAAAAGACGACGAGGTAAGCTCGTCGTCTTTCTTGTTCTGACTGGTGCGCCCGGAGAGATTCGAACTCCCGACCGCCTGGTTCGTAGCCAGGTACTCTATCCAACTGAGCTACGGGCGCGTCGTCAGGAGGAGAATTATGCGGGACTATGCGGTGGACGTCAACGGTCCGTAACAAATTTTTTTCACGTGATCGCGCGGGCCAGCCGGGCGGCCACGGCAGCCGGGGATTTCATCCATGAAAAATGGTCGGCGGGAGCGCCGATGTCCGCGGCAGGCAGGACATCCAGCCGCGCAGGTCCGGCCATTTTCGCGGTGAGCGCACGCATCGAACCCACCGGTGCCATCCAGTCGTGCGCCATCACGACGGTGTCGAGCGGAATCGAGAGCCGCGCCAGGCCGGCTTCCAGGTCCGCCGCCATGCCCTTTGCCGCATAGCGGTTGCTCAGCCCCACGCGTGCCCAGTCGGCGATCAACCCGCGTGCTTCATTGCCGCCGAAGCCCACGCGCCGCCCCGGCAGCACGCCGTTGCGACGCGCAAGCCACGGCAGGAAGCGATACACCAGCGTCAGCGCATAACGCAGCGGCGCGGGGAAACTGCGCCACCACGGCGTGCCGCTGGCCACCAGCCACAGGCGCGAGAACGTCGTCGGCTGCAGGCCGGCAAAGCAGCACGCGAGCTGTCCGCCCAGGCTGTGCCCGCCGATGAGCAGCGGCGCGCCGCCGGCGATGTCGTGCAGCACCTGCCCGCTGGCCGGCAGGTCGCACGCGAGGATTTCGCGATAACCCCAATCGCACTCGCGCGACGCACGCAGGCTGCTGCTGCCGTTGCCGCGCCATTCGTGCAGCAGCACGGCGATGCCATGCGCGGCGAGTGCATCGGCGAATGCTTCGTAATGGCGCGCGGCCACGCCCAGCGCCGGCAGCCACAGCAACGCGGCACGGGGCTGCGCGGGGAGGCGGGCGATGAGGTTCCAGCGATGGCCGTCGTGGCCGACGGCCTCGATCTCCCGTGCGGCCACCGTCATCCGTGGCGCGCCGCGCCGAAGTGGTCGAGCACCAGTACCTCGCCGCGACCGGGGCGATAGCCGCCCTGCAGTGCACGCGCGACGTAGTCGATCGCCGCCTCGCACGCATTGGCCAGCGACAGGCCATTGCACAGCTGCGCGGCGATCGCCGAGGCCAGCGTGCAGCCGGTGCCGTGCGCGTCGATCGGCAGGCGCGTGTGGATGTATTCGTGCTGCGCCACGCCGTCGTCGAAACGATCGATCACGCGCTGGCCTTCGAACAGGTGGCCGCCCTTGAGCAGCACCGCCGTGGCGCCGAGGTCGAGCAGTTCGGCGCAGGCGCGCTCGGCCGCGGCGGCATCGGCGATGCGATGGCCCAGCAGCAGTTCGGCCTCGGGAATGTTCGGGGTGATCAGCGTGGCCATCGGCAGCAGGCGCTGGCGCAGCGCATCGAGCGCATCGTCGGCGAGCAGCTTGGCGCCGCTGGTGGCGACCATCACCGGGTCGAGCACGATGAAGGGCGGTCGGTAATGTTCCAGCGCATCGGCCACGCAGTCGATCACCGATGCGTTGGCGAGCATGCCGAGCTTCACCGCCTGGATCTCGAAATCGTCGAAGCAGGCGTCGATCTGCGCGCGCAGGAAATCCACCGGCGGCACGTGGACCGCGGTGACGCCGCGGGTGTGCTGCGCGGTGAGCGCGGCGAGGGCGGACAGGCCGTGCACGCGGTGCGCGGCGAAGGTCTTCAGGTCGGCCTGGATGCCGGCGCCACCGCCGGAATCGGAGCCTGCGATGGTCAGGGCGGAAAGGACTTGGGCACTCATGCGGCGATTGTGCACCCGCCGCCCGCCGGCTGCATCACGCCACGCGGCGCGCGCGTGCCAGCGTCCACTGCCGCCACGCCACGTAACCGCCGCCGGCCACGCCGGTGATCGCGGCGGGCACGAGCAGCGCGTGGTAATGCCACGCCGCGAACAGCCATGCGCCGGCCAGGCTGCCGCCGAGGAAACCGCCGATGATCAGTCCGCTGAGCGTGAGCCTGCGCATCGGCAGTGGCAGGCCGCGCAGCAGGTGGCCCAGGCCGATGCCCAGGTCGGTGAACATGCCACTCAGGTGGGTGGTGCGGATCAGCGCGCCGCTGTAGGTGGTGGCCAGTGCGTTCTGGACGCCGCACGCCATCGCCGCCAGCCATGCGCCGGCCATGCCGTGGCGTTCGAACATCGGGATGGCGGCGAGCAGCAGCGCCGATTCAAGCAGCAGCGCCACGCCATACCGACGTCCGAGGCGCAGCGTGCTGTCCTGGATGATCAGGCCGCTGCACATCGCGCCGAGGCTGAAGGCGATCAGCACGCCCCACAGGAAGCCGATGCTTCGGCCATCGCCCTGCGCCAGCGCCACGCCGAGCAGGCTGGTGGTGCCGGTGAGATGGCTGACCACCTGGTGCGCGAAGCCGAGATAGCCGATCACGTTGACCATGCCGGCCACCGCGGACAGCGTCACCGCGCCGATCCATACCCAGGTGGGCAGGGGTTTCATCGGCGCGATGCGGCCAGCGGTGGGCGCGTCCTGCGCATGGCCGGGTCAGCGCGGGCCGTTGAGCTCGACGGCGGAGAAGGTGCCGGCCTGCGGGTCGAACAGCGCGCCCCAGAACTGCGCGCCGCCGTCGCAGACGCGGATCGCCGTGCGCGCCGGGTCCAGCTCGCTGTCTTCGGGCAGGTGGAAGGCGTTGACGTAGATCAGCCGCTTCCCGCCAGCCTCGATGCCCACGTACTGGCGGTCGAAATCCCCGGGGTTGGGGATCTGCGGCTGCAGCTGCGACAACGCCGCCTCCAGCTGGTCCACCTGCTGCCGGCTCGGGGCCCAGTAGCCGGTGACTTCGCCGGGATGGCGCGCCGGGCTGTCGCGCGAGCAGGTGTCGAGCACCTGCGCGGCGATGACCGGCCGGGTGATGACCCACGATTGCCCGGCGCGCACCGTGGTCGGCACGGTGCTGCCGGGGACGCCGCCGGTGGTGGCGCAGCCGGCGGCGAGGGCGGCCGCCAGCAGCAGCGGCGCGGCGCGAAACAGGTTCACAGGACCTCCGAGGCGTAGTCGGCCAGGCGCGAACGCTCGCCCCGGCGCAGGGTGACATGCGCACTGTGCGGCCAGTTCTTGAAGCGGTCCACCGCGTAAGTGAGGCCGGAGGTGGTCTCGGTGAGATACGGCGTGTCGATCTGCTCCACGTTGCCCAGGCAGACGATCTTGGTGCCGGGGCCGGCGCGGGTGATCAGCGTCTTCATCTGCTTGGGGGTGAGGTTCTGCGCCTCGTCCAGGATCAGGTAGCGCGAGAGGAACGTGCGCCCGCGCATGAAGTTCATCGAGCGGATCTTGATGCGGCTGGCGAGCAGGTCGTTGGTGGCCGCGCGGCCCCAGGCGCCGCCCTCCTGGTTGTGGGTGAGCACTTCCAGATTGTCGGTGAGCGCGCCCATCCACGGCGTCATCTTTTCTTCCTCGGTGCCGGGCAGGAAGCCGATGTCCTCGCCCACGCTCACCGTGGCGCGGGTCATGATGATCTCGCGGTAGCGCTGCTGGTCCATCGTCTGCGCCAGGCCGGCGGCCAGGGCGAGCAGCGTCTTGCCGGTGCCGGCGGTGCCGAGCAGGGTGACGAAGTCGATCTCCGGGTCCATCAGCGCATTGAGCGCGAAGTTCTGCTCGCGGTTGCGCGCGGTGATGCCCCACACGGCGTGCTGGCCGCCGCGGTAGTCGTCCACCAGCGAGAGGATCGCCTTGCCGTCGCCGCCCACGCGCGCCACGCGCAGTTCGACCTCGTCTTCGCCCGGCAGGTACAGGTACTGGTTCGGGTGCCAGTCCTCGTCGTCGGCCAGCACCACTTCGTAATGCGTGCGGCCCTTGTCCGACCAGCTGCGCAGGTCCTGGTTGTGCTTCTGCCAGAAGTTCTCCGGCAGCTCGACCGCGCCGGTGAACAGCAGGCTGAAATCGTCCAGCGCGCGGTCGTTCTCGTAATCCTCGGCCACCAGGCCGCTGATGGACGCCTTGATGCGCAGGTTGATGTCCTTGGACACCAGCACCACCGGCACGTCGGGGTGTTCCTCGCGCAGCTCCAGCACCGCGGCGAGGATCTTGTTGTCCGGCATGACCTCGCCGAAGCTGCGCCCCGGCGCGACCGGGCGCACCTGGAAGTGCAGCTTGCCGATCTGGCCCTGGTTCTTGAGCTGGATGCCCTGCGGATGGGTGAGGGTGATGCCGGACTGGATCTGCTCGGCGCTGGCGCCGTCCAGCAGTTCGTCCAGGAAGCGGCTGACCTGGCGTGCGTTGCGGCTGACTTCGGACATGCCCTTCTTGGCGTTGTCCAGTTCCTCGATCACCTGCATCGGCAGGAAGACGTCGTGCTCTTCGAACTTGAACAGCGCGGTGGGGTCGTGCATCAGCACATTGGTATCCAGCACGTAGATGCGCTTGCCTCGGGTCATCGTGTGTTCCTGGAAAAAGGACAGGGGCGAGCCATCACGGCCTGCGGGGCAGGGTGATGGCAAGTTCGGGTCGCGAGGGGTGTCACTTCTGCTTGTGCGCCTTCAGGGCCTGGAGAACCGCTTCCGCGTGGCCGGCCACCTTGACCTTGCGCCACGCCTGCACGATACGACTATCCGGCGAAATGAGGAAGGTGCTGCGTTCCACCCCCAGCACCTGCCGCCCATACATGTTCTTCATGCGGATCACGTCGAAGGCCTTGCACAGCGCTTCGTCGCCGTCGCTGACCAGCGGGAAGGCGAAACCCTGCTTGGCGCAGAAGTTGTCGTGCGAGCGCACCGAGTCGCGGGACACGCCCAGCACGGCGGCGCCGGCGGCTTCGAACTCGGGCAGCAGGGCGTTGAAGTCCAGGCCCTCGGTGGTGCAGCCGGGCGTGCTGTCCTTGGGGTAGAAGTACAGCACCAGCCAGCGGCCGGCGTAGTCGGCGAGGGTGGCGTGCGCGCCGCCGGACAGGGCCAGCGGCAGGGTGAGGGTGGCGCGGTCGAGCTTCGTGCTTTCGGTCATCGGGAACGGGTCCTGCGGGTAGGGCGGTGTGGCATGCGCCCTACATATACCGCGAACCGTGTCCGTGGCCACCCCGCCCGGATCAGAACTTCATCGGATCCATGATCGCGTCGAGGTTCAGGTGGTCGCAGAACTCGAGGAAATCGTCGCGCAGCGCGGCGATGTGCATGTTCGCCGGCACGCCGATGGTGACCTGGGCCGAGAACATCTCCGCACCGGTCTGCATGGCGCGGTAGCGCGTGCTCTGCAGGTTTTCGATGGTGATGCCCTGGCGGTCGAAGAAGTCGGCCAGCTGGAAGAGGATGCCCGGCTTGTCGGCGGCGATCACTTCCACGATGTACGGCAGCAGGTTGGACTGCGCCTGCTTCGGGCCGGTGCGGTACCACACCAGCTTCAGGCCTTCCTCGCGCTCGAGCCGGCCCAGCATGGCTTCCAGCTTGGCGACCGCGTCCCACGAGCCGGTGGCCAGCGCGGTGACCGAGACGTCGCGGCCCACGGTGGACAGGCGGGCATCGACCAGGTTGCAGCCGCTGTCGGCGATGCGACGGGTGACGGGCAGCAGCGGGGACTCCGGATGCGTCGTGTAGGCGTTGATCAGGAGGTGGTTTTCGGTCGGCGAAGGCCGGGGCGCGGTATCGGTCAAAGGGGGTTCCGGCATTGCGATCAGGCTGAATGGCGTCGGGACGGGCCGCGACGCAGCGCGCAGCATACTTGCCCGTGCTTTCGCGCCGCAAGTAACATTCGGGATGCCCTCGCGCCTGCCTGCCGGCAGGCCGCTCCGGCAGTCCATACTTTCCTTCCTCCCGCATAGAGTCCACGCCGCCTTGTCCCTCTCCGGCATCATCACCGCACTGGCCACCCCCTTCGCCGCCAACGGCGATCTCGATCTCGATGCCTGGCAGCGCCTGCTGGACAAACAGCTCGACGGCGGCGTCCAGGGCGTGGTCGTGGCCGGTTCGACCGGTGAAGCCTCGACCCTGGCCGATGAGGAATACGACGAGATCCTGCGCCGCGCGGTGGCCCGCATCGGTGGGCGCGTGCCCGTGCTGGCCGGCACCGGGCTGTCCGGCACCGCGCGCACCGTGGCGCTCACGCGCCGCGCCGCCGCCAACGGCGCGCAGTTCGCGCTGGTGGTCACCCCGGCCTACGTGCGCCCGACCCAGGAAGGCCTGAAGGCCCACTTCCTGGCCGTGGCCGAAGAAGGCGGCCTGCCGGTCGTGCTCTACAACGTGCCCGGTCGCACCGGTTGCGACCTGCTGCCGGAAACCGTCGCCGCCCTGGCCAGCCACCCGAATATCGTCGGCATCAAGGAAGCCCGCGGCGAACCCGAGCGCATGGCGGCCCTGCTGCCGCTGCGCGGCCCCGGCTTCGCGGTGCTCAGCGGCGATGACGGCACCGCCGCGCGCGCCATGCTCGCCGGCGCCGATGGCGTGATCTCCGTCGGCTCCAACGTGCTGCCGGCCGGCTACCGCCGCCTGTGCGACCTCGCCCGCGGCGGCCAGCACGACGCCGCCACCGCCTGGGACGCGCGCCTGGCGCCGTACCACGCATTCTGTGGCGTGGAATCCAATCCGATCCCGGTCAAGGCGCTGCTGCAGCGCCAGGGCCTGGGGCATGGCCTGCGCCTGCCGTTGACGACGCTGTCGGCACCCCATCATGCCGAGGCCGACCGCCTTGCCGCCGACGCATCCGCGTTGGAAGCACTTTCCAGCCGCGAAGCAATCGCGGCCTGACCCAGGAGATTTACCGATGCGTCATCCCGTTCGTTCCGCCCGCGTGCTGCCGTTGATCGCGCTGGTGGTTGCTGCCAGTGGTTGCAGCTGGTTCCACAAGGATGCCCGCGGCGACTACGCGCTGCCGGCGGAGAGCCGTCCGCTGGAAGTGCCGCCCGACCTGAACCTGCCCGACACCTCCGGCGCGATGAAGGTGCCGACCCTGGCCTCGGCCACCCAGCCGGCCAATGCGCCGTCGGCGGCCGCGCAGCAGGCGGCCACCAAGAGCGGCTTCGTCATCAAGGGCGACCGCGACGCGGTGTTCTCGGCCGTGGGCGACGCGCTGGCCGACGTCCCGGGCCTGACCATCGCCAGCCGCGCGCAGCTGCTGGGTTCGTACGACGTCAGCTACGAAGGCACCAACTTCCTGGTGCGCGTGGTGCCGACCGATGGCGGCACCTACGTCTCGGCGGTGGATCCGCGCGGCCTGCCGGCCGTGGCCGACGCGCCGGTCAAGCTGATCGCCACGCTGAAGGCCAAGCTGGGCGGCTGAGTTTTCCTGCCGCCGCAAAAGCGAACGGGCGCCGCGAGGCGCCCGTTTGCGTTATGGCGAAGGCCGCGCGCCTCAGCGCTGCAGCAGCGGCAGCTTGTCCGGCTTGCCGTCCCATTCGGCGGCATCGGCGGCCGGTTCCTTGCGCACGGTCAGCACCGGCCAGGCCTTGGCCAGCTCGGCATTGAGGGCGACGAACTGCTCCTGGCCGGCCGGCACGTCGTCCTCGGGATAGATCGCGTTGGCCGGGCACTCCGGCTCGCACAGCGTGCAGTCGATGCATTCGTCCGGATCGATCACCAGGAAGTTCGGGCCTTCATGGAAACAATCGACCGGGCAGACTTCCACGCAGTCGGTGTATTTGCACTTGATGCAGTTTTCGGTGACGACGAAAGGCATGTTGGAATCCGGCGTTAAGCCGCGTAATTCTAGAACAGTCGGGCGCGGGGCGGGTGAGGGGCCGCCCCGGCAAGATCACGCCAGCGCGATGCCGCGCGCGCTGGCCATGGCATGCAGGCCGCGCGCGGCCAGGTCCTCGCCATGCGCCTGCGCGCCGATGCCCAGCAGCGCCAGCGCATGCGCGTAGCGCGTGGTCAGGCCGGCGCTGCCGACCAGGTGCACGTCGCGCGGCGCGGGTTGGCGGTGGCGGATTTCATGCCCGATGAGCAGCCCGGAGAGATACGAACCCAGCGCCTCGCCCGGCAGGCGGTCGAACAGCGCCAGCGTGCGCGTGCCGAACAGCTGGTGGGTCAGCCCGCCGCCTTCACCGCTGCGCGCCACGCCCTGCGCGAAGGCGGCCTCGTCGAAGGCGTGGCCGTCGTCGCTCATCAGGCGGCCCAGCAGGCTGTGCTGGCGCAGCACGGCGTACAGCTCGCCGGTCATCACGGTGGCGAAATCGGTGATGCGTCCCTCTTCCAGCCACGCCCACTTGCTGTGCGTGCCCGGCAGGCACACCAGGTGGCGGCCGGCGCCGAGCACGGCGGCCAGGCCGGCCAGCTGCGTCTCTTCGCCGCGCATCACGTCCGGCACGCCGGCCTCGGCGTGGCAGTCCAGCCCCGGCACGAACCACAGCGTGCGGCCCGGCAGCCGCGCATCGGTGTGCGCGTGCATCGCCGCGGCGAGCGCGCCGGCATCGGCCGGGCAGGGCAGGTAGGGCAGTTCGATCCAGCCGTTGCGGCTGCCGATCATCCCGCACAGCACGATCTCGCCCGGCCAGTCGCCGACCAGTTCGGCCAGCACTTCGGCAAAGCGCCCGTCGCAGGCGAGGATGCCGCGCGGGTCGCGGCGTTGTTCGAGGATGCGGCCGTCGGCGTCGAGCAGGTAGGCGCGCAGGCTGCTGGTGCCCCAGTCGACGGCGATCATGCGGCCGCCACGCGGCTTTCCGGCAGGCCCTTCACGCCCGGCGCGCACACGAACAGGCCGCCGGCCTGCGGCGTGCGCAGCAGTTCGTCATCCTGGTGGTCCAGGCGCGAGCTGATGATGTAGAGCTGGTCCAGCGCCGGACCGCCGAAGGCGATGCAGGTGGGGTGCTTGACCGGCACTTCGACCGTGCGCTCCACCGTGCCGTCGGCGCAATAGCGCTGCACGCGCCACGCGCGCCATTGCGCATTCCACAGCAGGCCTTCGGCATCGATGCCCGAACCATCCGGCTCGGCATCGGCGCGATCCAGCCGCGCGAACTCGCGCACGTTGCCGGCCTGCGCGTTCGCCGCGTCGTAATCGCAGCACAGGATGCGCGGGGTGACCGAGTCGCACCAGTACATCGTGCGGCCGTCGTGGCTGAAGCAGATCGAATTGGGGATCGACACGCCCGGCAGCGGCAGGCGGCGCAGGCCATGGCGCAGCGAGAACTGGTAGAAGCTGCCGCGCGCGGCCTTCTCCTCGTGCTCGTCCATGGTGCCGAACACCAGGTGGCCGTCGCGATCCACGCGGCCGTCATTGCTGCGCGTGTGCGGCTGGTCGGCCTCGACGTCGGCCAGGTGGGTGAAAGCCAGTTCGTCGGCGTCCAGGTCCGGCGTGACCACGCCGATGGACTTGGCCAGCACGACCAGCAGGCGGCCATCCTCGATGAGCCCCAGGCAGCCGGGGCGGTCGGGCAGGGCCCAGTCGCGGCTGCGGCCGCTGGCGGGCGCATGCGCCCACAGCCGGCGGCCGCTGATGTCGATCCAGAACAGCGCCTGGCGGCGCTCGTCCCAGATCACCCCTTCGCCATGCTCGCAGCGGCTGTCCACCGCGAGCGTGGCCTGCAGCGGGGCGGGGCTCACCATTCGGCGACGCTGCCGTCGGCGTGGCGCCACACCGGGTTGCGCCAGTCCGGCGGGTTCTGGTTTGCGCGCACGAGCATCTCCTCGTTGATTTCCACGCCCAGGCCGGGCTTGGGCAACGCGGCAATACTGCCATCGATGCAGCGGAAATCGTCCTTGTTGATCACGTAATCGAGCAGGTCGGCGCCTTCGTTGTAGTGGATGCCGATGCTCTGTTCCTGCAGCACCGCGTTGTGCGAGACCAGGTCCACCTGCAGGCAGGCGGCCAGCGCCACCGGGCCCAGCGGGCAGTGCGGGGCGAGCGCGACGTCGTAGGCTTCGGCCATCGCGGCGATCTTCACGCACTCGGTGATGCCGCCGGCATGCGAGAGGTCCGGCTGCAGCATCGACAGGCCGCCGGCCGCCAGCACGTGCTTGAACTCGAAGCGCGAGTACATGCGCTCGCCGGCCGCCAGCGGGATCGGGCTGGACGCGGCCAGGCGCGGGTAGTACTCGGCCAGTTCCGGCAGCACCGGCTCTTCGACGAACAGCGGCTTGAACGGCTCCAGCTCGCGCAGCAGCACCTTGGCCATCGGCGCGCCGACGCGGCCGTGGAAGTCGATGCCGAAGTCGATCTCGTTGCCGAACGCGGCGCGGATCTCGGCGACCTTGGCCACCGCCGCATCGACCGCGCGCGGGCTGTCGATCAGCTTCATTTCCTCGGTGCCGTTGAACTTGAAGGTGTCAAAGCCCAGTTCGCGGTAGCCGCGCATCTGGTCGATGATGTCCGAGGGGCGGTCGCCGCCGACCCAGCGGTAGGTCTTCATGCTGTCGCGCACCAGGCCGCCGAGCAGTTCGTACACCGGCTTGCCGAGCGCCTTGCCCTTGATGTCCCACAGCGCCTGGTCGATGCCGGCGATGGCGCTCATCAGGATCGCGCCGCCGCGGTAGAAGCCGGCGCGGTACATCGTCTGCCACAGGTCGTTGATGCGCGCGGGGTCCTTGCCGATCACGTAGCCGGACAGCTCGTGCACGGCGGCCTCCACGCTGCGCGCGCGGCCTTCGATGACCGGTTCGCCCCAGCCGGTGATGCCCTCGTCGGTCTCGACCTTGAGGAACAGCCAGCGCGGTGCGGCGTGGTAGGTGGTGAGGCGGGTGATCTTCATCCCTGGGTTTCCTGGAAGGCACGCACGAATTCGGCGGCCTGGGTCTGGGTGGTTTCGAGGGGCTGGCCGGGGCGGTACAGCTCGCCGCCGATGCCGGCGCCGGCGGCGCCTTGGGAGAGGAATCCGGCCAGGGTGGCCGGACTGACGCCGCCGACGACGTACACCGGCACGTGCGGCGGCAACACCGAACGCAGTGCACGGACATGCCCGCTGCCATAAGTGGCGGCGGGGAACAGCTTGAGGACCTGCGCGCCGGCGTCGATCGCGTCGAACGCCTCGCTGGCGGTGGCGAAGCCGGCCACGACCAGCAGGCCGCGCTCGACCGCATGGCGGATCAGCGACGGCCGCGTGTTGGGGGTGACGATGAAGCGCGCGCCGATATCGGCCAGCGTGTCCACGTCTTCGTTGCGCAGCACGGTGCCGGCGCCGATCCACGCGCGGTCGCCGTACTGCTGCTGCGCCAGGGCGATGCTTTCGGCCCAGCGCGGCGAGTTGAGCGGGATCTCGATGGCGTCGAAACCGGCTTCGATGAGCGCGCCGACGTGCGCCGGCGTTTCCTCCGGCGTGATGCCGCGCAGGATGGCGACCAGCGGCAGCTTGAACGGGCTGGCGTGGGGAGCGTTCGGCGGGGTCATGGGCTTACTCGTGGTAGAGCTGGGAGCGGCCGCCATCGACGAGGATGTCGGTGGCGTTGATGAAGCGCGCTTCGTCGCTGGCCAGGAACAGGGCGGTGTAGGCCACTTCCTCCGGCGTGCCGATGCGCTTGGGCGGCAGCAGGTTCTCCTGCTCGCGGCGCTTGGCTTCCGGGTCCGGGCTGCCGGCGAACCACGCTTCGATGCGTGGCACCAGGATCAGGCCCGGGGAAATGGAGTTCACGCGCACGCCCTGCGCGGCGTACTCGATGCCGAGCGCGCGGGTCAGCCCGATCAGGCCGTGCTTGGCGACCGGGTAGGGGAACGCGTGCGGGATGATCTTGTGGCCGTGCACCGAGGCGATGTTCACGATGCTGCCGGCCTGCTGGGCGAGCATCGCCGGCAGGACCGCGCGGCACAGGTTCCAGGCGCCCTTGAGGTTGAGGTCCAGGCAACGCTGCCACTCGCTGTCGGGCAGCTCGAGCGGGTCGGCGAACACGTCGGCGCCGGCGTTGTTGACCAGCGCGTCGATGCGGCCGGTGCGCTCGCGCACGGCGGCGACGGCGGCCTCGATGCCGGCCACGTCGGTGATGTCGACCTGGTGGTAGGTCACGCGCGGATCGGCCTGGGCCGGCGCGTTGCGGTCGAAACCGGCGACCTGCGCGCCGTGCCCGGCGAACAGTTGCGCGGTGGCCGCGCCGATGCCGCTGGCGGCGCCGGTGACGATGACGGATTTGCCTTGCAGGCGGCCGGCGCTCATGCCGAAGCCTCCGGCAGGCGCGGATGACGGCCGCGGAGCGGCACGGGATAGATCCCCATCTGGTTCCTCCTCACTTTCCTGGCGTCGGCGCGTTGCCACCCCGGTGTGGGGGAGGGGCGGGTCGCACCTGTTATGGCCGCCGAACCGGAGGTGGGGGTCTCCTGATTCAGCGTCCGATAGCCTCGCGCGGCCGAGATATGTGCGGCAAATGAAATTTTCGGCATATTCTATTCCCCTGGCGAATACGACTGTCCTACTAATAGAGTCCTCCATGGCATCTTCCAGCACCCCCTGGTTCAACGCATCGCGCCTCAAGACCCGCCAGCTGCTCCTGCTGCTGCACCTGTACGAACAGCGCTCGGTGTTGCGCGCGGCCGAAGCGGCCAGCATGACCCAGCCGGCGGCCTCCAAGCTGCTGGCCGAAATGGAGGACCTGCTGGGGGTGAAGCTGTTCGAGCGCCATGCCCGCGGCGTGGAGCCGACCTGGTACGGCCAGGTGCTGGTGCGCCGCGCCCGCGCGGCGATGTCGGAGATCGGCCGGGCGCAGGAGGAGATTGCCGCGCTGCGCAGCGGGCGCATGGGCCAGGCGTCCATCGGCACGGTGGTCAACCCGGGCACCACGCTGGTCCCGCAGGCCATCGCCGAGGTCAAGCGCGAGTTCCCGGACATCCTGATCCGCGTGGAGATGGACTACAGCCGCCACCTGGTGGCCAAGCTGCTGGACGGCCAGCTGGACATCGTCATCGGCCGCATCATGGGCCCGGAGGGCGCCGGCGACCTGGATTTCGAGCCGCTGGCCGACGAGCCGCACTCGGTCGTCGCCCGCGCCGGCCACCCGCTGTCCAGCCGCGGCACCCTGCAGCATGCCGACCTGGTGCGCTACGGCTGGATCCTCCCGCCGGCCGACAGCGTGCTGCGCGCGCGCCTGGATTCGATGTTCCTCGAACACGGCGTGCAGGCGCCGATGAACGTCATCGAGACTTCCTCGCTGCCGGTCACCACCAACCTGCTGCGCGGCAGTGACCTGCTCACCGCCTTGCCGGTGGATTCGGTCGCCCCGCTGATCCAGGCCAAGCTGCTCACCGTGCTGCCGATCGAGCTGGGCGTGCGCATGGAATCGTTCGGCATCATCCTGCGCCGCGACTATGTGTTGCCGCCCGGCGCCGAGCGCATCCTGCAGGCGCTGCGCAGCACCGCGCGCCGCCTGTACCCGAACCAGAAGCTCTGAGCCGGAACCGTTTTCCCGCGCGGCTAAGGCGCAGGCATTCCATGACGGCATAGCGCGCGCCAATTTTTTCATTGGTGCGCGTCCTCGCGCCGCCCGTATACGTCGCTTCGGAAGCGTGCCGAAGCGACGTTCAAGTCGGGCACTGGTCCACCGCCACAGGGGGCCTGCCGCAAGGCGGGAGTGGGGCGGTCGCGACCCTGCCTTCCGACACCACAACTCAATTTTTCATCGTTCGTCCTGGGAGGGAACTGCGATGTCGATCGTATTGAGCCGTACGCCGGCAGGGCCGCGCGTGCGCCGGAACCGCTTGGCCTTTTCTTCGCGCAGCCTGCTGGCTGCGGCTATTGCCCTGCAGCTGGCGACGCCGGCCTGGGCGCAGGACGCCACCGCCGCGCAGGACGACGCGGCCAACACCAAGACCAGCAAGACCACCGCCGGCAAGGACGGCAAGCGCCAGGCCGTGGACCTGGATACCGTGGAAGTGCGCGGCGTGCGGGCGAGCCTGATCGCCTCGCAAGTCATCAAGCGCGACTCGGAGCAGATCGTCGATTCGGTCAGCGCCGAGGACATCGGCGCGCTGCCGGACCGCAGCGTCACCGAGACGCTGCAGCGCGTCTCCGGCGTGACCATCGACCACTTCATGGCGCGCAACGACCCGGACCATTTCTCCGCCGAAGGCTCGGGCGTGATGATCCGCGGCCTGACCCAGGTGCGCGGCGAGCTCAACGGGCGCGACATCTTCAGCGCCGCCAGCGGCCGCGGGCTCAGCTTCGAGGACGTGCCGGCCGAACTGATGGCCGGCGTGGACGTCTACAAGAACCCTTCGGCCGAGATCATCGAAGGCGGCCTCGGCGGCACGGTGAACCTGCGCACGCGCAAGCCGTTCGACCAGGAAGGCCAGCTGATCGGCGGCACCGCCGACGTCAACTACGGCGACTTCAGCAAGGAATACAAGCCCTCGGCCTCGTTCCTGTACTCCAACCGCTGGCAGACCGGCCTGGGCGAGATGGGCTTCCTCATCGACGTGGCGCATTCGGAACTGGCCACGCGCTCGGACGGCATCCAGGTCGAGCCGTTCGTGCGCCGCACCGATGACGCCGTGCTGGCCGGCACGGATTTCGACCAGGTCTACGTGCCGGGCGGCATCAACTGGCGCGAGCTGGACTTCCACCGCAAGCGCGATGGCATCGGCGCGGCGTTCCAGTGGCGGCCGAGCGACGCCACCGAAGTCTACGTGCAGTACCTGCGTTCGAAGTACGACATGAACTGGCAGGAGCGCGCGGCGTTCTTCAACGACAGCAACGACGCCATCGTGCCGGCGGCCGGCACCACGTTCCAGTACGACGACAATGGCGTGTTCGTCAGCGGCTCGCCGGTATCCAGCTCGTGGCGCGGCAACCTCACCACCGATGGCGTGCGCTTCAATACCGACAACCGCTATGCCGAGCAGCAGACCACCACCTCGGACCTGTCGGCCGGTTTCAGCCACTACCTCAACGACAACCTGGTGCTGAAGGGCGACATGCAGCTGGTGCAGTCGGAGAGCGACAACCTCGACTTCACCGTCTTCACCGCCACCTACCTGCCGGGCCTGAGCTACGACCTGTCGGGCAAGTACCCCAGCGTGAGCATCGATGATCCGGCCTATGCGGCCGACCCGTCGAACTACTTCTGGGCAGCGGCCATGGACCACCTGGCCAAGAACCGCGGCCGCCAGCTGTCCACCCGCGTGGACCTGGAATACACCTTCCAGGACAGCAGCTGGCTGCGTTTCGCCCGCTTCGGCCTGCGCGCCACCGACCGCACGCAGACCAACAAGAACTCCGGCTACAACTGGGGCGTGCTGACCGACAACTGGGCGACCATCCCGACCACGGCCAGCGGCCTGGCGACGCTGGATGCGTACCTGAGCGGCTCGGCGCACCTGTACACGTTCCCGAACTTCTTCCGCGGCAAGGTCAACCTGCCGGGCAACCTGCAGTTCCCGGTGGATTCGCTGGCCAAGAACTACGCGGCGACCTCGGAGATGTTCCAGCAGTTCTACGACCTGCGCGGCTGGGGCTGGGCGCCGGACCAGTACAACCTGCAGGACACCAATCGCCAGTTCGAGCGCACCGAGGCGGCCTACGCGATGGTGTACTTCGGCAATGACGAGGCGCTGGGCATTCCGGTGGACGGCAATGTCGGCGTGCGCATCGTGCAGACCAAGACGCAGGCCGACGGCTACGGCATTTATCCGGACCTGTCGGCGACGGCGGCGTCCGATGCGCTGAAGGCGCTGTACCACGGCCAATACTTCAGCACCAATTCGCGCGGCCAGTACACCGACGTGCTGCCGAGCCTCAACGTGCGCTTCAAGCTGCGCGACGACCTGCAGTGGCGCGTGGCGGCTTCGCGGGCGATGGCGCGGCCGGACTTCACGCAGTTGCAGGCCTACCTGCAGTTGGCGGCGACGACGGAGACCGACGGCACGGTGTCCGACTGGACGGGCACGGCGGGCAATCCCGACCTCAAGCCGATGACGGCCAACCAGTTCGACACGGCGCTGGAGTGGTACTTCGACAACAGCGACCTGCTGTATGCGACGTTGTTCTACAAGGACGTGAAAAATTATTTCTCCACGCAGACGCGCACGGAAACCTATGGCGACCAGGACTGGCTGGTAACGCGGCCGTACAACATGGACAAGGGCGTGATCCAGGGTTTCGAGCTGGGCTACACGCAGTTCTTCGATTCGCTGCCGGGCTGGCTGAGCGGGTTCGGCGTGACCGGCAACTTCACGTTCGTGGACAGCTCCGGTGGCGTGAACACGGCGACCGATCCGTACAGCAACACGACGGTGACGGGGGTGAAGCTGCCGCTGGAGGGGTTGTCGCGGCGCAGCTACAACATCGCGGGCATCTACGAGAAGGGGCCGTGGTCGATCCGGTTGGCGTACAACTGGCGGTCGCGCTACCTGCTGACGACCAGCGATGCGGCGACGCACCTGCCCACATGGGCGGACGATTACGGGCAGCTCGATGGGTCGGCGTTCTATCGCTTCGACGACCATTGGCAGCTGGGGATCCAGGCCAACAACCTGACCGATTCGACGACCAAGGTGCTGATGGGGCCGACGTCGTATGCGGATGGGGAGGTGGATACGCGGCTCTATACGCGCGGGTGGTTCGTCAATGACCGGCGGTATTCGCTGGTGTTGCGGGCTAGCTGGTAAGAGGGGGGATTGGTTGGGGCCGCTTCGCGGCCCCTTCTTTTTTTGCCCGCGTTCGCGGGCTTTGGGGTCCTGGCTTCTCTCGCGAGCTTGCATCTTCGCCAAGAGCGCCACGCGCATGGGTCACCGCTCGGCGGCCAGTGGCGGCGCCTTGCCGGGACACGCCGTGAACCCATCCATGGGGGCTCGTCGGCGACATCCATGTCGCCAACGGTCCCGGCAAGGCGCCGCCACCGGCCACCCCACAGTCCACCGTGGGCGGATCGAACATCAAAGGCACAAGCGAAAGCCGTGCATCCGGCCACGCTGCGTGTGCGGCTGGCAGAACGTGCCTCGGTCGGCGGGGCAGGTCGCGGGGATTGTTGGGGTGTGATGGTTTTGAATTTCGATCCGTGGCGTTGGCCGATCGGGCATTCGGTGGCGGCCCCGGGTCGGGACCGTTGGCGACATGGATGTCGCCGACGAGCCCCCATGGATGGGTTCACGGCGTGTCCCGACCCGGGGCCGCCACCGGATGCCGCGCGCCGAACCGTCAGTCACGTGCGCGACCCTTCGCCGCGCATGACCGCTACGGCCACGGCAAGACAGCCTTCCAGTCACCGTCAAGCCATGCCAGAAGCGCCGTATACGAAATGTTTATACTTGCCGCCCAATATTTCATTGGTATGGCATGGGAGGCCGAGCCTATCCTGCCGCCGCAGCTGAACGTGGGTAGGGGTACATCCGTCCCGAGCCACCTTCCGAGACCGACGCCACAGGACTTAGGCCGGAACAGCCGCAAACAAAAATCGAGGGCAGGCACACATCCCGTGTGACCACCGCCAAAAAATTCAGTACATGCGTCCTGGGAGGGAGCACCATGTCAGTGCAATACCGCCACGTTCCGGCAGGCTCGGTCGTGGGTTCGCGTTCGATCCGTAACTTCCGTCGTTCGGTCATGGCCGTGAGCGTCGCCGCGCTGCTGAGCGCCCAGGCCTACGCCCAGGACGCCACCCAGGAAGACAAGCCGGCCGATACCGCCGCTACCCAGCTCGACACCGTCCAGGTCACCGGCACCCGCAGCTCGGTCACCAAGGCCCAGCTGGTCAAGCAGAACGCCGAGCAGATCGTCGACTCCATCGTCGCCGAAGACATCGGCAAGCTCCCCGACAATAACGTCGCCGAAGCCCTGCAGCGCATCTCGGGCATCCAGATCGCGCGCAGCTACGGCGAAGGCAGCACCATCGCCATCCGCGGCCTGACCCAGGTCCGCACCGAGCTCAACGGCCGTGACATCTTCACCGCCAACGACGGCCGCGGCCTGAGCTTCGAAGACGTCTCGGCCGAACTGCTGGCCGGCATCAACGTCTACAAGAACCCATCCGCCGACATGATCGAAGGCGGCCTGGGCGGCACCGTCGACCTGCGCACCCGCCTGCCGTTCGACTACGACGGCATGAAGATCGCCGGCAGCGCCCAGTACAACTACTACGACCTGGCCGACAAGGGCGAGACCGCCTTCTCGGGCCTGTTCTCCGACCGCTGGCAGACCGGCATCGGCGAGATCGGCCTGCTGGTGAATCTGTCGCAGCAGGACGGCTCGTTCCGCCAGGACACCATCTCCATCGAACCGTGGTGGGTGCAGACCGACATGCCGGGCCATGAGGGCCAGGAGGTCTACGTTCCGCGCGGCGCCGGCATCAACACCACCGAAGGCGACCGCAAGCGCAAGACCGGCTCGGCCGCGCTGCAGTGGCGCCCGAACGACGACGTCGAGGTCTACGCGCAGGTGATGCGTTCGGACTACGACTTCCAGTGGCACGACTACTCGTTCTTCGTCTACGGCAACGGCAACCCGATGATCGGCGCCTCCGACATCGTCACCAACGAGAACAACGAGTTCGTCAGCGGCACCTTCAAGGACACGCCGGCCGACTCGAACACCAGCCTCACCACCCGCCACTCGGTCACCACCGACTACTCGGCCGGTGCCACCTGGCGAGTGAATGATCGCCTGAACCTGAGCACCGACTTCCAGTACGTGGACGCGACCACCAAGGGCACGCGCTACATCCTGGCCACCGGCATGAACAACGTGCCGTACTACACCATGGACCTGAGCGGCGACCTGCCGCGGTTGTCCGTGACCGATGCCGCCGGTAACAACACCTACCTCAACGACCCGAGCAACTACGTGGGTTGGAAGTGGCACCTGGACAACAAGGACGACAACAAGGGCACCGAGTTCGCCTGGCGTTCGGACATGGACCTGGCGTTCGACGACGGCTTCGCGCGCAGCTTCAAGGCTGGTGTGCGCTACACCGACCGCGACGCGACCAACAAGGGCAACGTGTGGCGCTTCATGTGCCTCAACGGCTGCGCCGGCGCGCCGTTCTCGGACTACCCGAGCGTGCAGCTGGTCCAGAACCCGATCACTGACTTCTTCCGCAACGGCAGCTACGTGTTCGGGCCGACCTACACCGCGGCTGACTCGGCGGTGGAGAACTACGACCAGACCCTGGCGACCTTCGGCGCCGACCCGATCGTGTTCGGGCCGACCAACATCAACACCCAGACCGAGAAGACCTACACCGCGTACGGCTTGCTGCGGTTCGGCGTGGATGGCGGCAGCGTGCCGTTCGACGGCAACATCGGCGTGCGCATCGTGCGTACCGAAGTCACCTCCGACGGCGTGCGCAGCGGCACCGACGCCGAGGGCGGCGGCCTGATCCCGATGAGCGTCAGCCAGACCTACACCGACGTGCTGCCGAGCCTGAACCTGCGTTGGTTCCTGGCCGACAACCTGCAGTGGCGCTTCGCGGCCTCGCGCGGCCTGTCGCGCCCGGGCTTCGACAAGCTCAACCCGAACCTGTCCTTCGCCGACAACGCCACGGGGGGTGACATCTACGCCTCGTCCGGCAACCCGAACCTGAAGCCGATGACGGCCGACCAGTTCGACACCGCGCTGGAGTGGTACTTCGGCAAGGGCTCGATGCTGTACGGCACCGTGTTCTACAAGAAGGTCAAGGGCTTCATCGCCAACGCCGTGTTCGACGAAACCTACGGCGGCCGCGTGGTCCACGTGACCCGTCCGGTCAACGGCGACGAAGGCACCATCAAGGGCGCCGAAGTGGGTTACACCCAGTTCTTCGACTTCCTGCCGGGTTGGCTGAACGGCTTCGGCCTGCAGACCAACTACACCTACGTCAATTCGGAAGCGCCGAGCCCGAGCGCCACCGACAACGAAGGCAACCCGCTGATCGTGCCGCTGGAAGGCCTGTCCAAGAACAGCTACAACGTCATCCTCAGCTACGAGAAGTCCAAGTTCCAGGCCCGTGCCGCGTACAACTGGCGCAGCGACTGGCTGGTGACCACGGCCGGCAACGGCACCGGCAACCTGCCGGTCTACAACAAGGGCTTCGGCCAGCTGGACGCCTCGATCCGCTACAACATCAACGATGTGTGGTCGGTCTCGCTGGACGGCACCAACCTGCTGGATACCCGCCTGGAAAGCTACACGGGCTTCGAATCCCGTTACCGCGACTTCGTGATCAACGACCGTCGCTACGGCTTCACCGTGCGGGCCAGCTACTAAACGCGCCGTAGGAAGTGCGTCTCCGATCCGGCGTGCCTTGCGCCGCCGGATCGGTGTTTTACCTCCGATGGAATCTCCATCGGCCAGCTAGGGGAGCCTGACGACCGATGGGCAAGTCCATGCCCCGTGCCTGCCAGACTTTTGCCGACGCGTGCCGACGTCTCGCGTGGGTATGGGTGTTGTGGCTGTGCGCCGCCCCCGCGTGGGCGGTGGAAGCAGTGCCGTACCAGTGGCGCAGCGTCGCCATCGGTGGCGGCGGCTTCGTCAGCGGCCTGGTGTTCCACCCGTCCGAACCGAACCTGCTGTACGCGCGCACCGATGTCGGTGGCGCCTATCGCTGGGATGCGGCGCAGCAGC
This sequence comes from Stenotrophomonas panacihumi, assembly GCF_001431645.1. Lineage (GTDB taxonomy): Bacteria > Pseudomonadota > Gammaproteobacteria > Xanthomonadales > Xanthomonadaceae > Stenotrophomonas_A > Stenotrophomonas_A panacihumi. The sequence continues at coordinate 43,676 of NZ_LLXU01000053.1, forward strand.
GCTGGATCGCGCTGACCGACTGGATCGGCGCCGAGGACGAGAATCTCATGGGCATCGATGGCCTGGCCGTCGATGCGAACGACCCGGACGCGCTGTACCTGGCCGCCGGTACCTACATGCACGAACGCGCCGGCAATGCGGCGATCCTGCGCTCGCATGATCGCGGCCGCACGTTCGCGCGCACCGATCTGCCGTTCAAGCTCGGCGGCAACGAACTGGGCCGCGGCAACGGCGAGCGCATCGCGGTCGACCCGCATGATGGCCGCATCCTGTTCCTGGGTTCGCGTGATTCCGGCCTGTGGCGCAGCAGCGACCGCGGCGAAAGCTGGCAGCGCGTGGCGTCCTTCCCCGATGCGGCCACCGCGCCGGGTTCGCGTGCGCGCAACCACGGCGGACGCGAGCAGAAGGTCGGCATCGTCTTCATCGCCTTCGATGCGGCCAGCGGCAAGCCCGGCCGCGCGACGCCGCGCCTGTATGCCGGCGTCTCCACGACCGGACAGAGCGTGTTCGTCTCCGAGGACGGTGGCGCGCACTGGCAGCCGGTCGCCGGCCAGCCGACGCAGTTCCGCCCGAGCCACATGGTGCCCGGTGGTGATGGCAGCTGGTATCTCACCTATGGCGACGAACCCGGCCCGGACCTGATGGCCAACGGCGCGCTGTGGAAGTACCAGCCGCGCGGCCACCGCTGGACCGACATCAGCCCCGAACCACAGCCCGCGCAGGGCCCGGGTTTCGGCTGGGGCGCGATCGCGGTCGATCCGCATGACCCGCGCGTGCTGCTGGCCAGCAGCTTCCGCCGCTATGCGCCGCACGACGACCTGTTCCGCAGCCTGGATGGCGGCAGTACCTGGCGGCCATTGTTCGATGCTTCCGAATTCGATCATTCCAACGCACCGTGGACGGTGCAGGCGTACCCCCACTGGATGGCCTCGGTGGTGATTGATCCCCGCGACAGCGACCACGCGCTGTTCGTCACCGGCTACGGCATCTGGGCCTCGCGTAACCTGCGCGCCGCCGATGACGGCCACACCCCACTGCAATGGTGGTTCCAGGACACCGGCCTGGAAGAAACGGTTCCCCTCGACCTGCACAGCCCGATGGCCGGCGCGCACCTGCTCAGCGCACTGGGCGACATCGACGGCTTCCGCCACGACGACCTCGACCGCGCGCGGATGCAGTACGCAGGCCCGCGCCTGACCAACGGCGAAAGCATCGATGCCGCCGGCCAGCAGCCGCAGGTGGTGGTGCGCAGCGGCACCGTGCGCAACCGCCGCCACAACGAAATCCGCGCGCAGGTCTCGCGCGATGGCGGCGCGCATTGGCAGGCGTTCGCCAGCGAGCCGCCGCAGGGCGAGGGCGCCGGCCACCTGGCCATCGGCGCCGACGGCCAGCGCGTGGTCTGGACGCCGGTGAACGGGCAGGGCGCCTGGGCCACCGACGACTTCGGCGTGCATTGGCAGCCCGTGCGCGGCGTGCCCGCGACGATCCTCATCGAGGCTGACCGCGTCGATCCGCGGCGCTGGTATGGCGTGGATGCGGCTACTGGCGAATTCTTCACCAGCACCGATGGCGGGCTGTCGTTCACCGGCACTGGGCTGGACGTAGGCCTGCCTTCGCGCGTGGAGCGCACGCGGCCGCAGCTGCGGCCCGACCCCTGGCGCGCCGGCGTGGTGTACCTCGCCAGCCCGGCCAAGGGCGTGCAGCGCTGGCAGGATGGCCAGCTGCGCACGCTCGCCACGATGGAAGAGGCGCGCGCCCTGGGCCTGGGCGCGCCGCTCGCGCCGGGCGCACCGCCGGCCCTGTACCTGGCCGGTCGCATCGACGGGGTGAGCGGCGTGTTCCGCTCGGCCGACGAGGGCGCACACTGGCAGCGCATCGACGACGACGCGCATCGTTTCGGCCGTCCCTACGCCATCACCGGCGACCCGCGCATTCCCGGGCGGGTGTACTTCGCCACCGGCGGCCGTGGCATTTTCTATGGAGATTCCCGATGACGTTCCCGCTTCGCCGCCTCGTCCTGGTGCTCGCCGCGGGCGTGGCCCTGCCGGCCGCCGCCGCGCCGCGCCTGCCGCTGCTGTTCGGCGAAGGCGCCGTGCTGCAGCGCGAGCAGCCGATTCCCGTGTGGGGCTGGGCCACGCCCGGCGCGACGCTGACGGTGAGCCTGGACGGCCAGCAGGCCAGGGCCAAGGCCGATGCGAAGGGCCAGTGGCAGGCGACGCTGCCGGCGCATGCCGCCGGTGGCCCGTACGTGCTGCAGGTGCAGGGCGATGGCGCGACGTTGAAGGTGGCCGACATCCTCGTCGGCGACGTGTGGCTGGCCAGCGGCCAGTCGAACATGGAATTCCCGCTGGAGAAATCCGACGGCGGCGCGGCGGCCGTGGCGTCCGCGCATGACGCGAAGATCCGCCATTTCAAGGTGCCCAAGTCGTGGTCGGCGCAGCCGGAGGACGAACTGGCCGGCGGCCGCTGGCAGCTCGCCACGCCGGCCAATGCGCCGCAGTTCTCGGCGGTGGGCTACTACTTCGCGCAGGACCTGCGCGAGAGCACTGGCGTGCCGATCGGCATCATCGACAGCACCTGGGGCGGCAGCGCCATCGAGGCGTGGATGGACGCGGCCTCGCAGGGCATCGACGCGGCCGGCCTGGCGCGCCAGGGCGACGAGATGCGCCGCCGCGATGAAGCCGCCCTCGCGGGCGCACGCGAAAAGCTCGCCCGCTACAGCCTGCCCGCCGGGCAGAGCAGCGAAGGCTGGCGCGCGCCGGCGTATGACGACAAGGATTGGGACAGCATCCCGGTGCCGGCCAACTGGGAAAGCGTCGGCTACGCCGGCATGGATGGCGTGGCGTGGTACCGCAGCAGCTTCACGCTGACCGCAGCCGAGGCCAAGCGCGGCGTCACGCTCGGCGTGGCGCGCATCGACGATACCGACACCACCTTCGTCAACGGCCAGCCCGTCGGCCATACCGAGAACAGCTACGACACGCTGCGCGCCTATGCCGTGCCGGCGAGCGCGCTGCATGCCGGACGCAACGTCATCGCGGTGAAGGTGCTCGATACCGGTGGCGGCGGCGGCATCCATGGCGAGGCCGACGAGCTGTACGTGCAGCCGCAGGGCGGCACGCGGCGGCCGATCGACGGGGCGTGGAAGTTCCGTCCGGAGCACGGCACCGTTTCGGCCATCGACGACAAGAACCTGCAGCCGACGCTGCTCTACAACGTGATGATCCACCCGCTGCAGCGTTACCCGGTGCGCGGCGTGATCTGGTACCAGGGCGAAACCAACGCCAAGCTCGCCAACCATGCCGCCGTGCATTACGCCGAGCAGTTCCCGACGATGATCCGCGGCTGGCGCGCCGATCGGCACGCGCCGAAGCTGCCGTTCCTGTGGGTGCAGCTGGCCAACTTCGACGACCACTCCGACCAGGGCGACACCAGCCCGTGGGCGCTGCTGCGCGAATCGCAGTCGAAGACGCTGTCGCTGCCGGCCACCGGCCAGGCGGTCATCATCGACATCGGCAACCCGAACGACATCCACCCGACCAACAAGCGCGACGTCGGCCACCGCCTGGCCCTGGCCGCGCGCCATGTCGCCTATGGCCAGACGCTGGTCTACAGCGGCCCGGTGTTCAGCGGCGCGCAGTTCGCCGACGGCGCCGCCACGCTGCGCTTCGACCTGCAGGGCAGCGCGCTGGCCGTGCGCGGCGGCGGAGAGCTGCAGGGCTTCGCGGTGGCCGGCGCCGACCGCACGTTCCACCCCGCGCAGGCGCGCATCGAGGGCGACCGCGTCGTCGTGCGCAGCGAGGCCGTGCAGCAGCCGGTGGCCGTGCGCTACGGCTGGCACGGCAGCCCCACCGCCAATCTCGTCAACCGCGAGCAGCTGCCTGCTTCGCCGTTCCGATCCGACAGCTGGTAAACGGAGACCTTCCGCATGACGCATTCTTCTTCCCGCCACGCCCGCGCCCTGCGCCCGCTGGTCCTGCCGGCGATGCTGCTGCTGGCCCTGGCCGCCTGCCAGCGCACCGAGCAGGCCGCCGCGCCGGCCAACGCCGACGCCTCAGCCGCCGCCACGCCCGCCCAGGGCGCCGCGCCGCAGGGCAAGGAAGCGCCGATCCCGCAGCTCGTCAGCCAGGACGGCAAGCACACGCTGCTGGTGGACGGAAAGCCGTACCTGATCCTCGGCGCGCAGGTGAACAACTCCTCCAACTATCCCGCCGCGCTGGAACAGGTGTGGCCGGCGATGGCCGATATCGGCCCGAACACCGTGCAGGTGCCGATCGCGTGGGAGCAGATCGAAGCGGAGGAGGGCAAGTTCGATTTCTCCTTCGTCGACACCCTGCTGGCGCAGGCGCGCGAGCATGACGTGCGCCTGGTGCTGCTGTGGTTCGGTACCTGGAAGAACAACGGCCCGGCCTACACCCCGCATTGGGTGAAGACCGACAACCAGCGCTTCCCGCGCGTGGTCACCGCCGACGGCCGCAGCATCGGCTCGCTCTCGCCGCTGGGCAAGGAAACGCTGGAAGCCGACCGCAAGGCTTTCGTGGCGTTGATGAAGCACCTCAAGCAGGCCGACCCGCAGCGCACCGTCATCATGGTGCAGCCGGAGAACGAGCCGGGCACCTACGGCAGCGTGCGCGATTTCTCGCCGATGGCGCAGGAAGCGTTCAACGGCCCGGTGCCGGAAGAACTGCTGAAGAAGCTCGGCAAGCAGCCGGGCACCTGGTCGCAGGTGTTCGGACAGGACGCCGACGAGTTCTTCCACGCCTGGCACATCGGCCGCTTCATCGACCAGGTCGCCGAGGCCGGCAAGGCCGTCTACCCGCTGCCGATGTACGTCAACGGCGCGCTGCGCGGCCCGTTCAACCCCGGCCAGCCCGGCAAGTACGCCAGCGGCGGCCCGACCGACAACGTGCTCGACGTGTGGAAGGCCGCTGGCCCGCACATCGACCTGCTGGCCCCGGACATCTACATGCCCGAGTACCTGATGTACACCACGGTGCTCGACCGCTACGCACGCCCGGACAACCCGCTGTTCGTCGCCGAAACCGGCAACAAGGCCGAGTACGCGCGCTACCTGTTCCCGACCCTGGGCCACGACGGCATCGGCTGGTCGGCGTTCGGCATCGACTACACGCGCTACAGCAACTTCCCGCTCGGCGCCAAGCATGTCGACAAGGACGCGCTGGCGCCGTTCGCGCTGGGCTACCGGCTGGTCAAGCTGGGCTTCCCGGCGTTCGCCAAGGCCTCCAGCGAGGGCAAGCTGCACGGCGTGGCCGAGCAGCCGGGCCAGGCGGTGCAGGAAATCCAGCTCAACGACCGCTGGTCGGCGACGATCATGTACGGCGTGCCGCAGTTCTGGTTCCAGGGCGAACCGCCGGGCAACCCGGAGCCGGTGGGCGCGGCGCTGATCGCCGAGATCGGCCCGGACGAGTTCCTGGTCACTGGCTACCACGCGCGCGTGACCCTGCATCCGGCCAGCGAGGCGACCGCCAACATGGTCTACGACCGCGTCGAGGAAGGGCATTACGACGCGGACGGCAACTGGGTGTTCCAGCGCAACTGGAACGGCGACCAGACCGACTACGGCGTCAACTTCTCCAGCGCCGACACGCTGCTCAAGATCAAGCTGGCGACCTGGAAATAAATCCAATGGCGCGCCGGCCAAGCATCGGCGCGCCGCTCACGCATTACCGATAGGGAGTGAACATGCGACACGGCAATCAGGGTATCCAGCGGCGTGCGCTGGCGCAGGGGCTGGCGGTTTCGCTGGCGGCATTGGCACTGGCCGGCACCGCCGGCGCGCAGGAAGTGCAGCGCAACGCCGAAGGCGTGGTGGTCAAGCCGGCGCAGGCCGGTGCGGCCGCGGTGCGGCTGCAGGTGGTCGATGACGGCATCATCCGCGTCAGCGCCGATCCGAAGGGCGAGTTCAAGCGCTCCGAGAGCCTGATGCGCGCGCCGACCGGCAAGCCGGTGCCGTCGTTCCAGGTGGCCGAGCAGGGCGGCGAAGTGCAGCTGAAGACCGCGAAGGTCACCGCGCACGTCTCCACCGCCGATGGCCATGTCAGCTTCACCGACGCCAACGGCAAGGAAGTGCTCTCCGAAGTGGCCGGCGGCCGCACGTTCACCCCGATCAAGGTCGACGGCAAGGATGGCCTGCTGAGCACCCGCCAGCGCTTCACCTCGCCGGACGGCGAAGGCATCTACGGCTTCGGCCAGCACCAGCAGGGCTGGATGGACCAGAAGGGCCGCAACGTCGAGCTGCTGCAGAGCAATATCGACCTGGCCGTGCCGTTCCTCGTCTCCAGCCGCAACTACGGCCTGCTGTGGGACAACAACTCGATCACCCGCCTGGGCGACCCGCGCGGCCTGCAGCCGCTGGACAAGTCGCTCAAGCTGTATGACGCCAAGGGCAAGCCTGGTGCGCTGACCGCGCGTTACTCGGTCAACGGCAAGCAGGTGGTGGAGCGTCGCGAAAGCGAGATCAACTACGAATACATCAAGGACCTGGTGAAGTTCCCGGCCAAGGCCAAGCCGGCCAAGGAAGGGCGCGCCACGGTCAGCTGGGAAGGCGACATCGAAGCGCTCAGCGGCGGCGAGCACAGCTTCTCGCTGTACTCCAGCGAGTACGCCAAGCTGTGGGTGGACGGCAAGCTGGTGCTGGACCGCTGGCGCCAGAACTGGAACCCGTGGCACCACGAGTTCACCCTGGAACTGGAGCCGGGCCAGCGCCACCACGTCAAGGTGGAGTGGGACCTGATCGACCCGAGCTACATCGCGCTGCTGCACCGCGACCCGCTGCCGGCGGCCGAGGCCAAGGACCTGTCGCTGTGGTCGGAGGCCGGCCAGATCATCGATTACTACTTCGTGGCCGGCGCCAACACCGACCAGGTCATCGGTGGCTACCGCGAGCTGACCGGCAAGGCCGTGCTGCTGCCCAAGTGGGCCTACGGCTTCTGGCAGAGCCGCGAGCGTTACAAGAACCAGAAGGAGATGGAGGACGTGGTGGCCGAGTACCGCCGCCGCAACCTGCCGCTGGACAACATCGTGCTCGACTGGTCGTACTGGCCGCAGGACGCCTGGGGCTCGCACGATTTCGACAAGCAGTTCTGGCCCGACCCGGATGCGATGGTCAAGTACTTCCATGACCACAACACCCACATGATGATTTCGATCTGGCCGAAGTTCTATCCGAACACGGAGAACTACAAGGAGCTGGCGTCGAAGGGCTACATGTTCACCAAGAACGTGGATGCCGGCGAGCTGGACTGGATCGGCAACGGCTACCTCAACGCCTTCTACGACCCGTTCGCGGTCGAGGCGCAGAAGATCTACTGGCGCCAGATCAACGAGAAGCTCAACAGCAAGGGCATCGATGCCTGGTGGATGGACGCCGACGAGCCGGACATCCATTCCAACCTCGACGTGGGCACCCGCAAGGAGCGCCTGACCCCGAACGCGCTGGGCTCCTCGACCGAGTACTTCAACGCCTTCCCGTTGCCGCACACCCACGGCGTCTACGAGGGCGACCGCGAAGCCGACAACAAGCGCGTCTTCATCCTCTCGCGCAAGGGCTATGCCGGCACGCAGCGCAACGCGGTGGCGGTGTGGAGTGGCGACATCGTCTCGCGCTGGGACAACATGAAGGAGCAGATCTCCGCCGGCGTGAACCTGTCGATGTCGGGCCTGCCGAACTGGACCTTCGACATCGGCGGCTTCTCGGTGGAGAAGCGCTACGAGACCCAGGACCCGGCGCACCTGCCGGAGTGGCGTGAGCTGCAGACGCGCTGGTTCCAGTTCGGCGCGTTCGTGCCGCTGTTCCGCTCGCACGGCCAGTTCCCGTACCGCGAGATCTGGAACATCGCCCCGGAAGGCACGCCGTTCTACGCCTCGATGGCGTACTACGACCGCCTGCGCTACACCCTGATGCCCTACATCTACACCCTGGCCGGCGATACCTATCACCGCGACGGCTCGATGATGCGTGGCCTCATGATGGACTTCCCGAACGACGCCAAGGTCGCCGACCTCAACGACGAGTACCTGTTCGGCCCGGCCTTCCTGGTCGCCCCGGTCACCGAGTTTGGCGCCACCTCGCGTCCGGTGTACCTGCCGGCCGGCACCTCCTGGCTCGACTTCTACACCGGCAAGCGCTACGAGGGTGGCCAGTCGATCACCGCCGATGCGCCGATCGAGCGCATGCCGCTGTTCGTGCGTGCCGGCGCCATCGTGCCGACCGGCCCGGTGCAGCAGTACGTCGACCAGCAGGCCGACGCCCCGGTGACGATCGTGGTCTACACCGGCGCCGACGGTGCGTTCTCGCTGTACGAGGATGACGGCCTGGGCTACGGCTACGAGAAGGGCGAGTTCAGCCGCATCCCGCTGGCGTGGGACGAGGCCAAGGGCGAGCTGCGCATCGGCGCGCGCGAAGGCCAGTGGCCGGGCATGCAGGCCAAGCGCACGTTCAAGGTGCGCTTCGTCAGCGGCCCGCGCGAGGACGCCGGCCAGCTCGAGCCGAAGGCCGACACGCAGGTGCAGTACGCCGGCAAGGCAGTCGTCGTGAAGCGCAAGTAAGCGGAGCGACCCCATGGCCTTGGAACTGAGTCGTCGCGAACTGTGCAAGGCCGTGGGTCTGGGGGCCGCCGCGATGGTGGCGGCCCCTGGCGCGCTGGCGGCGCACCGTCCCCTCCCGACGGTGCCGCCGCCGGTGGCGCCGGACGGCGAACTGGTCTTGTGGTATCCGCGCCCGGCCACCGAATGGGTGGAGGCGCTGCCGGTCGGCAATGGCCGGCTCGGCGCGATGGTGTGGGGCGGGCTGGCGCATGAGCGCCTGCAGCTCAACGAGGACACGCTGTACGCGGGCGGTCCGTATGACGCCACCAACCCGAAGGCGCTGGAGACGTTGCCGAAGGTGCGCGAGCTGGTGTTCGCCGGGCGCTACGCCGAGGGCGAGGCGCTGGCCGACGCGGGCATGCTTTCGCGCCCGCTGAAGCAGATGCCGTACCAGCCGCTGGCTGACCTGCTGCTGGATTTCGACCGCGCCGATGGCGCGGCCGGGTATCGCCGCGAGCTGGACCTGGACAGCGCCACGGCGAGCACGCGCTTCCGTTCGGAAGGGCGCAACCACCTGCGCGAGGTGTTTGTCTCGCCCGATGCGCAATGCATCGTGGTGCGGCTGAGCACCGACAAGCCGGGTGGCATCTCGCTGCGTGTGGGCATCGACAGCCCGCAGGACGGCGAGGTCACGGTGGACGGCGACGGCCTCCTGTTCGCCGGCCGCAACCCCGGCCGCGAGGGCATCGAGGGCAAGCTGTCGTTTGCGCTGCGCGTGCTGCCGCTGGCCAAGGGCGGCAAGGTGACGCTGCGGCGCGACCGCATCCGCGTCGAGGGCGCGGACGAACTGGTGCTGCTGCTCACCGCGGCGACCAGCTACAAGCGTTTCGACGACGTCAGTGGCGACCCGCTGGCGATCACCGCCGCGCAGCTGGCCGTCGCCCGCAAGGTGCCGTATGCCACGCTGCGCGAAGACCACCTGGCCGCGCATCGCACGCTGTTCCGTCGCGTGGCGATCGACCTGGGCCGCAGCGAGGCGATGCAGCGGCCGACGCACGAGCGCGTGCGCGACTTCGCCGCGGGCGGCGACCCGCAGCTGGCGGCGCTGTACCACCAGTACGGGCGCTACCTGCTGATCTGCAGTTCGCGCGCCGGCAGCCAGCCGGCGAACCTGCAGGGCATCTGGAACGAGTTGATGTCGCCGCCGTGGGAGAGCAAGTACACGGTCAACATCAACACCGAGATGAACTACTGGCCGGCGGAAGCCAACGCGCTGCACGAGTGCGTGGAGCCGCTGGAGCGGATGTTGTTCGAGCTCTCGCAGACCGGTGCGCATACGGCCAGGGCGATGTACGACGCGCCGGGTTGGGTGGTGCACAACAACACCGACCTGTGGCGTTCGGCCGGCCCCATCGACGGGGCGCAGTGGAGCCTGTGGCCGACCGGTGGCGCATGGCTGCTGCAGCAGCTGTGGGACCGCTGGGATTACGGGCGCGATCGTGCGTACCTGGAAAAGATCTACCCGCTGTTCAAGGGCGCGGCGGCGTTCTTCGTGGCGACGCTGGTGCGCGACCCGGGCACTGGCGCGATGGTGACCAACCCGTCGATCTCGCCGGAGAACCAGCATCCGTTCGGGGCGGCGCTGTGCGCGGGGCCGACGATGGATGCGCAGATCCTGCGCGATCTGTTCGCGCAATGCGTGGCGATGGGCAAGTTGTTGGGGGTCGATGCGGACTTCGGGGAGAAGCTGGTGGCGCTGCGCGAGCAGCTGCCGCCGAACCGCATCGGCAAGGCAGGGCAGCTGCAGGAGTGGCAGCAGGACTGGGACATGGAAGCGCCGGAGATCCACCATCGGCACGTATCGCATCTGTATGCGTTGCATCCTTCCAGCCAGATCAACGTGCGCGATACGCCGGCCCTGGCGGCGGCGGCGCGACGTTCGCTGGAGATCCGCGGGGACAATGCCACCGGTTGGGGAATCGGTTGGCGGTTGAACCTGTGGGCGCGGTTGCGCGACGGGGAGCACGCGTACCACATCCTGCAGCTGCTGCTGGCGCCGGAGCGCAGCTATCCGAACCTGTTCGATGCGCATCCGCCGTTCCAGATCGACGGCAATTTCGGCGGCACCGCCGGGATCACCGAGATGCTGCTGCAGAGCTGGGGCGGGAGCGTGTTCCTGCTGCCCGCGTTGCCGAAGGCCTGGCCGCGGGGCGAGGTGAAGGGGTTGCGAGTGCGGGGGGCGGCCTCTGTTGACCTTCGCTGGGCTGAGGGGGTGTTGGTCGAGGCTGTGCTGCGTAGTGATTCCGGTGGCCGGTATGAGCTGGTCTATGGGGAGCAGGTGGTTTCTGTCGACCTGAAGGCTGGGCGTAGCGCTTCGTTGCGTTTGGCTGGGGGGCGGTTGGTTCGCGCTTGAATCCCTTCGGCGTTTTTGTTCTGGTCGCGCGGCGCCCGGGGGCAGGCCCTTTCCGGGACACGCCGTAAACCCATCCATGGGGGCTCGTCGGCGACATCCATGTCGCCAACGGTCCCGGAAAGGGCC
>NZ_LLXU01000054.1 GCF_001431645.1 Stenotrophomonas panacihumi
CGGCGTGTCCCGGAAAGGGCCCGCCCCCGGCTGCCGCGCGACACCCCATGCGAGCCGAACCAGGACGCGCCAGGCCACATCCAAGGAAATGGCGCTTCGTGCATCATGGAGTTCCCCCGTACGAGCAAGCCCCATGACCCTGGCCAACCCCTCAGCGCCGCGCAGCATCGAAGACCTGCTGCGCATCATGGCCAGGCTGCGCGACCGCGAACACGGCTGCCCGTGGGATCTTGAGCAGGACTTCGCCAGCATCGCCCCGTACACCATCGAAGAAGCCTACGAAGTCGCCGACGCCATCGACCGCCACGACCTCCCGGCCCTGAAGGATGAACTCGGCGACCTCCTGCTGCAGGTCGTCTTCCACGCCCAGATGGCCAAGGAACAAGGCGCCTTCGCTTTCGATGACGTCGTCGAAGCCATCAGCGACAAACTCGTCCGCCGCCACCCGCACGTCTTCGGCGACACCGCCGTGGACGGCGCCGGTGAAGTCACCGCCAACTGGGAAGCCATCAAGCGCGCCGAACGCCAGGCGGCGGGCGAACAGGACGACTCCGCCCTGGCCGGCATTGCCCGCGGCCTGCCCGAATGGCAGCGCGCGGTGAAACTGCAATCGCGCGCCGCCCGCATCGGCTTCGACTGGCCCAACCCGGCCCCCGTGCTCGCCAAGCTGCACGAAGAGATCGACGAAGTCCGCGAAGAATTCGCCCATGGCGACATCGACGCGCGCCACGACCGCCTGCAGGAGGAAATCGGCGACGTGCTGTTCGTCTGCGCCAACCTCGCCCGGCACGCCAAGGTGGACGTCGGTGCCGCCCTGCGAGGCGCCAACCACAAGTTCGAACGCCGCTTCCGCGCCATGGAAGCCCTCGCGCGCGACGCCGGCACCACGCTGGACGCCCTCTCGCTCACCGAACAGGACGCCCTCTGGGACCAGGTCAAGGCGCGCGAACACGCCGAACCATGAAAACCCTGCTGCTGTTCGTCCTCACCGCGCTGGCCGAAATCGTCGGCTGCTACCTGCCGTGGCTGTGGCTGCGCCGCGACGGCAGCGCCTGGCTGCTGCTGCCCGCCGCCGTGAGCCTGGCCGTGTTCGTCTGGCTGCTCACCCTGCATCCCACCGCGTCCGGCCGCGTGTATGCCGCTTACGGTGGCGTCTATGTCGCCGTCGCTTTGCTGTGGCTGTGGCAGGTGGACAAGGTCGCGCCCACGCGTTGGGACCTGCTCGGCGTCGCCCTGTGCCTGTGCGGCATGGCGGTCATCATGTTCTCGCCGCGCGCCGCCTGATCGCCACACGCCGGCGTATGCTGTCGCGGTCGCCACGCCCGGAGGGAGGGCCCATGCGCCGCTTTGCCAGTTTCCGCGAGTTCTATCCTTTCTATCTGGGCGAGCATGCCAACCGCACTTCGCGGCGGCTGCACTTTGTGGGCAGCTGCGGCGTGCTGCTGCTGCTCGGCGTGGCGCTGGTCAGCGCACGGCCGCTCTGGCTGCTGGCGGCGCTGTTCTGCGGCTACGGCTTCGCCTGGGTGGGGCATTTCTTCTTCGAAAAGAATCGTCCCGCCACTTTTCGCCACCCGTTCTATTCGTTCGCCGGCGACTGGGTGATGTTCCGCGACATCCTGCTCGGTCGCATCCCGTTCTGACCCGGGCGTGGGGCATACTCGGCCTTCACGGAACGAGTTAGGAGGGAAGGAGATGTTCACGACAGGTTTCCTGGTGATGGTGCTGCTCGTCGTCTGCGCCATCGTGCTGTTCAAGGCCGTGCGCATGGTGCCGCAGGGCTACGAGTGGACGGTGGAGCGCTTCGGCAAGTACACCCATACGCTGGACCCCGGCCTGCACGTGCTGATCCCGATCGTCTACGGCGTCGGCCGCAAGGTGAACATGATGGAGCAGGTGCTCGACGTGCCGCGCCAGGATGTCATCACCAAGGACAACGCCGTGGTCGCGGTGGATGGCGTGGTGTTCTTCCAGGTGCTGGACGCGGCCAAGGCCGCCTACGAGGTCGCCAACCTGGAGCTGGCCACGATTGCCCTGGTGCAGACCAACATCCGCACCGTGATCGGTTCGATGGACCTGGACGAATCGCTGAGCCAGCGCGAGACCATCAACGCGCAGCTGCTCAGCGTGGTCGACCATGCCACCAACCCGTGGGGCATCAAGGTCACCCGCATCGAGATCCGCGACATCCAGCCGCCGCGCGACCTGGTCGACGCGATGGCCCGCCAGATGAAAGCCGAGCGCGAGAAGCGCGCGCAGATCCTGGAGGCCGAAGGTTCGCGCCAGTCGGAAATCCTGCGCGCCGACGGAGAGAAGCAGGCCGCCGTGCTGGAGGCCGAAGGCCGCAAGGAAGCCGCCTTCCGCGACGCGGAGGCGCGCGAGCGCCTGGCCGAGGCCGAAGCCAAGGCGACGCAGATGGTGTCCGACGCCATCGCCAGCGGCAACGTGCAGGCGATCAACTACTTCATCGCGCAGAAGTACGTGGAGGCGTTCAAGGAACTGGCCACCGCGCCGAACCAGAAGTTCGTGCTGATGCCGATGGAGTCGTCCGGCATCATTGGCTCGATCGCCGGCATCGCCGACCTGGCCAAGGAAGCGCTGAGCGACCGCGCCGCGCCGCCGCCGCGCGGCCCGCAGCCGCCACGCTTCGGAGGCTGAGCCATGCGCACCGAAGTCGTCGTCTGGGCGGCGGTGGCGCTGCTGCTGTTCGCGGCCGAGGCATTGGCGCCGGGCGCGTTCATGCTGTGGATGGGCTTCGCCGCCACGGCGCTGTTCGTGGCGGTCTGGGTCGTGCCGGGCATCCCGCTGCTGGTACAGGTGGTGGCCTTCGTGGTGCTGAGCTTCGTCTCGGTGCAGGCCTACCGCACCTGGTTCCGCCGCGGCGAGCGCCAGAGCGACCAGCCGCTGCTCAACCGCCGCGCCGAACAACTCGTCGGCCGGGTGGTGCGCGTGGAGCAGGCCATCGTCGGCGGCCGTGGGCGGGTCAAGATCGACGACGCGTTCTGGGTGGTCGCAGGCCCGGACCTGCCGGTCGGCACCGAGGTGCGCGTGGTCGCCGTGGACGGCATGACCCTGAAGGTGCAGGCCGCCTGAGCACGGCGCGCTGCACTGCTCCGTGATCGCCCGCCCCCTGGCGGGCGATAATGGGCGTCTTTCCCTCGGAACCGACGCCATGAGCCTGAAGCAGACCATCCTCAACGCCAGCCACCGCGCCCTGGGCGCCAAGATGGTGGACTTCGGGGGCTGGGACATGCCCATCCACTACGGCTCGCAGCTGGACGAACACCACCTGGTGCGCCGCGACGCCGGCATGTTCGACGTCAGCCACATGACCGTGGTCGACCTGCACGGCGCGCGCGTGCGCGAGTTCCTGCGCCACCTGCTGGCCAACTCGGTCGACAAGCTCAAGGTGCCGGGCAAGGCGCTGTACACCTGCATGCTGAATCCGCAGGGCGGGGTGATCGACGACCTGATCGTCTACTACCAGGCCGAGGATTTCTTCCGCCTGGTCGTCAATGCCGCCACCCGCGAGAAGGACCTGGCGTGGATCAGCGAGCAGGCCGGCCGCTTCGACGTGCGCGTGGAAGAGCGCCCGGATTTCGCGATGATCGCCGTGCAGGGCCCGACCGCGCGCGAGAAGGTCATCTCGCTGCTGGCCGCCGGCGACCAGGCCGCCGCGCGCAAGCTCGGCCGCTTCGCCGCGCTGCATGCCACCTCCACCGGCGGCGTGCCGCTGTTCGTGGCGCGCACCGGCTACACCGGCGAGGACGGTTTCGAGATCGTGCTGCCGGAAGGCGAGGCGGTCGGGTTCTGGAACGCGCTGCTGGAAGTCGGCGTCAAGCCGGCGGGCCTCGGCGCGCGCGACACGCTGCGCCTGGAGGCGGGCATGAACCTCTACGGCCAGGACATGGACGATGCGGTGACGCCGTTCGAAGCCGCGCTGGCCTGGACGGTGGCGCTGGACGAAGGCCGTGACTTCATCGGCCGCGGCGTGCTCGAAGCGCAGCAGGCCGGTGGCGCGCCGCGCCAGATGGTCGGCCTGGTGATGGACGAGAAGGGCGTGCTGCGCCACGGGCAGAAGGTGCTCACCGCGCAGGGCGAGGGCGAGATCCTCTCCGGCACGTTCTCGCCGACGCTGGGCAAGGCGATCGCCTTCGCGCGCGTGCCGGCCGGCGAACCGGGCGAGGTGCGCGTGGACATCCGCGGCAAGGAAGTGCCGGTGCGCGTGGTCAAGTTCCCGTTCGTGCGCGAAGGCCAGGCCCAGGCCGGCGTGCTCGGCTGAGTCATGCCCTTCCACCGGCGGTGGGTGATGCATCCGCCGCCGGTTGGTTAAACTACCCACCCATCCCCGTACCCCGTTTTCCCGGAGCTTTCCCATGAGCGAGATCCCAGGCGACCTCAAGTTCCTCAAGTCCCACGAGTGGGCCCGCGTCGAAGGCAATGGCCGCGTCACCGTCGGCATCTCCGACCATGCGCAGGGCCTGCTGGGCGACCTGGTCTACGTCGAGCTGCCGAACGTCGGCGACACCGTCCAGGCCGGCAACGGCGCGGCGGTGGTCGAGTCGGTCAAGGCGGCGTCGGACGTCTACAGCCCGGTCAGCGGCAAGGTGGTCGAGGTCAACTCGGCGCTTTCCGACAAGCCGGAGACCATCAACGAGGACGCCTACGGCGACGGCTGGATCTTCGTGGTCGAAGCCAGCGAGCCGGAACAGCTCAACGAGCTGCTCTCCCCGGACGACTACGCCGAACTGCTGGACGACGACGCTCACTGATCCTTCACGACAGCGGGCAGCGCGAAAAACGGCCGCGAAAGCGGCCGTTTTTCTTTGCGCGCGATCCGGCGCCAGGCGCGCGCGGCGGGTCGGCGCGCGCGCCGGCTGCCGGTGCGATGGACGCGGCGCGACGGATTCGTCGGACGTGCGCCGCGATGCATGCCGGGCGTTGGCGCGCGCGTCGCGCGACCATCGACGCGGTCGTCGCGGCGGTCGTCGCGGCGTTCGCCGGGGCGGAAAAGTTTGCGCATTTCGCCCGATGCGATGCCGCGAAAGCGGCCTTGGCGAAAAAAATTTTCAGCCGTCGGGAGCGCGCGGTTGGGCACGAGACAGGCGGCTGGCGCGCACGCGTGCGCGGGCGTGGCGGTTTCGCCCGCATTGCAATGCGTTGAAGAAATACAGCTGAAAAGAAGCGCTTTTTTTTTCCGCGTAGTGGCAACGCGTGCTTCGGGCGTGCGCATGCGTGCCTTCCCGGGGCGTTGGATCGGCGCATCGGGAAGCCGGCGCGCCGGCGCCCGGTCGAAAAAAAATTTCGCGGGAGTGTTGACAGTAAAAAAAACCGTGATTAGGTTTCGCCCCAAGCAGACGTTGCTGCCACAGAAGAGTGAGCCGAATCGACATCACGGTGACAAGCAAGAACCTCGCGTCCACCCCGGTACCTAAGAAGGTGGATATGGGTCTGCTTCCCTCCGCGAAAACCGCAACGTCCTTCCAACATGCACCCGTGTCGGCGTTCGGCGCGGGTGTTTCTGTATCCGCCGCGTCGATCCGACGGCCAGGCGGTATCCGCGGGCGGAGTCCCGCCGCGGACTTTGGTTTCACTGGGCACTCAACTCCATAGTTCACTGACGAGGAGCCATCACATGGCCACTAAGAAAGCTGCGAAGAAACCGGCCGCCAAGAAGGCGGTGAAGAAGACTGCGAAGAAGGCTGCTGCCAAGAAGACCGTTAAGAAGGTCGCCAAGAAGGCCGCCGCGAAGAAGGCGGTGAAGAAGGTCGCCAAGAAGGCGGTGAAGAAGACCGCGAAGAAGGCCGCCAAGAAGACCGCTGCCAAGAAGGTCGCCAAGAAGGCCGTCAAGAAGACCGCCAAGAAGGCAGTGAAGAAGACTGCCAAGAAGGCCGTCAAGAAGGTTGCCAAGAAGTCGGCCGCCAAGAAGGTCGCCAAGAAGGCGGTGAAGAAGACCGCCAAGAAGGCTGCCAAGAAGGCCCCGAAGAAGGCTGCGAAGAAGGTCGCCAAGAAGAAGCCGGCCGCTCGCAAGAAGAAGGCCGCTCCGGTCGCCCTGCCGGCTACCCCGGCACCGCTGATCTGATTCATCCGTCCCGATAAGCCGTACATCAACTCCCTTCCCGGTGCCCAGCGGGAAGGGAGTTTTTTATGGGGGGTGAGAACCTGCTGCGCAGGTTTCACTACCCAAAGTTTGCTTTGCAAACTTCGGGCCCCGACTCCTGCCTTGCCTATCCCCGCGGCTGTCGCCGCGCCCCCTTAACAGAAGGGGGCTGTCCTCCAGATGCATCTGGAGGTTTGCCCAAAGTCAAAAAAAGAAAAGGGCGGCTCGTGGCCGCCCTTTCGTGTTTCCGGAGTGAGGTGGATCAGCGCGGCGAGGCGTTGGCCTTGCCGGTGGAGACGCCACGCTTGGGCGCCGCTTCCGGGCGTTCGGCCAGGATGTTGTCGCCGCCGAAGTCGCTGTCCACGTCGATGTCGAGCCAGCGCTGCGCGGGCAGGCCCATCGCGCGGTCGAGGATGGTCGGCAGCAGGCCGGAGGGCAGGCCGCTTTCGCCGTTCCACAGGATGGCGATGCCGAGGTCGCGTTCCGGTACCAGCGCGACCAGGCCGCGATAGCCCTGCACGGCGCCGGCATGGAAGACGACCTGGTGGCCGGCGTAGTCGAACACGCGCCAGCCCAGTGCGTAGCCGGCCGAGTTGACGCGCTCGTGGCGCCAGCCCGAACGCATTTCGCCCGGAGTGGAAATCAGCGGGGCATGCAGCGTGGCCAGCAGCGGGGCGGGCAGCACGTCGGGGCGATGGCCGGTCTGGCCGAGCAGCCACTGCGCCATGTCGGTGGCGCTGGCGTTGACGCCGGCGGCCGGGGCGAGGCGGTAGTACGTCGGCTTGGGCGTCAGCGCGACCCAGCCGTTGCGGCTGCGCACGTGCGGACGCGCCCAGCTCGGGCTGGCCTGGATGCCGGCCAGGCCCATGCTCGCGTCGTTCATGCCGAGCGGCTTGAAGATGCGCTTCTCGACCGACTGCTCGTAGAAGTTGCCCGAGGCGGCAAAGACGACATCGCCGACCAGGCTGAAGGCGACGTTCTGGTACGCATAGCAGGCACCCGGCGCGCAGCGCAGCGGGGCGTAGGCGAGCTTGTGGCTGAGGGTGTAGTAGTCGTCGTTGGATTCGACGTCGCGGTCGTAGGCGTTGCGGGTGAGGCCGACGCGGTGGCTCAGTACATCGGCGATGGTGAGCTGGCGCGTGGCGACCGGGTCGCTGAGCTGGAAGCCGGGGACGTAGTCGACGACCTTGCTGTCCCAGCGCAGGGTGCCATCATTGACGAGCAGGCCGGCCATGGTGCCGGCGAAGGCCTTGGACAACGAAGCCAGGCGGAAGACGGTGTGCGCGTCGACCGGTTGCGGATGGTTGACGTCGGTGACGCCGAAGCCACGCGCGCTGAGCACGCGGCCGCCTTGGACGATGGCCAGGGCCATGCCCGGAACGCGTTCGCCGTAGGTCAGTTGTTCGGCCATGGATTCAAACGCGGCCGCATCGAAGCCCGGCGCCAACGGCTGCACCTGCTCCTGCCCGAGGGCAGTGCGGTACGGCATGGGTTGGGTGGACGCGGCGGCGACATTGAACGCCTGCAACGTCTGCGACGCCGGTGCCGGCGTCTGGGCGGTGGAAGACAGCGCGAAGGGCATCAATACCCCGAGCAACCCCGATGCAACCGGACGAAGACGCCGGCGCTTGCTCATGTCTTTCATGGATTGTTTGCCGCCTGTGAACCTGCTTGAAGGGATTCTAGCGCCGGTTTTCCGGATAGCACAAACCGCAACAAAATGAATGGGCAGGGTGTTGATCTTGTAGGGAATTTTGCTACGGCTGTTGCAGATTCAGGCGGGTTGGCGGGCGCTGGCGTCTCGGCCTCTCCGTTACCCCGCGCGGCCGCCGGGGGCAGGCCCCTTTCGGGACACGCCGTGAATCCATCCATGGAGGCTCGTCGGCGACATCCATGTCGCCAACGGTCCCGAAAGGGGCCTGCCCCCGACGACCCCATGGATCTGGAGGGACGGGAACGCGGAGCGCAACGCGCGGTGCAACGCGCGATGCGTTGCACTGCGCTGCGGGGGCGTCAGGGGGCGGCTGCGTCGAGGATCAGGTCCGCGGCGCGCTCGGCCATCATGATCACCGGGGCGTTGGTGTTGCCGCCCGGCAACGTCGGCATCGCCGAGGCGTCGATCACGCGCAATGCGTCCACGCCTTTGACGCGCAGGTGCGGATCCAGCACGGCGTCGTCGTCGTCCGGTGCGCCCATGCGGCAGGTGCCGACCGGGTGGTAAATGGTCTCGGCCTTGGCGCGGATGAAGTCGATCAGGCCGGCGTCGTCCAGGTCGTCGCGCGCGGGGAAGATCGGGGCGCCACGCCAGGCGTCGAAGGCCGGTTGCGCCAGGATGTCTCGCGAGAGCCGCGCGCACGCCACCATCATCCGCAGGTCGAAGCCCTCCGCGTCGCTCAGGTAGGCCGGGTCGATCAAGGGAGTGCTCAACGGGTTGGCGTCGCGCAAACGCAGCGTGCCGCGGCTGCGTGGGCGCAGGAAGCAGGCGTGCAGGGTGTAGCCATCGCCCGGCAGGCGATGGCGGCCGTGGTTGTCGAGCATCGCCGGGACGAAGTGCAGCTGGATGTCCGGACGCTCGTCGCGCGCCAGCGGCGAGCGGTGGAAGCCGCCGGCTTCGGCGATGTTGCTTGTGCCCGCGCCCTGGTGGCCGCGCAGGAAGTAGTGGAAAGCGATCGCCAGTTCGTTGCTGCGGTCGTAGCTGACGCCAGGCACGGTGTGGAAGAGCGTGCAGATGTCCAGGTGGTCCTGCAGGTTGCCGCCCACGCCCGGCAGGTCGGCGTGCACGTCGATGCCGTGCGCGCGCAGGTGGTCGGCCGGGCCGAGGCCGGAGAGCATCAGCAGCTGCGGGGAGTTCACCGCGCCGGCGCAGAGCAGCACTTCGCGCGCGGCGCGGGCGGTGGTGGCGATGCCGCGGCGCGCGTAGCACACGCCGGTGGCGCGGCCGCCTTCGATCAGCACGCGGTGCACCTGCACGCCGGTGACCACGCGCAGGTTGCGGCGTGCGCGGATCGGCCGCAGGTAGGCGGCCGCGGAGGAACAGCGCGCGCCGTCCTTCTGGGTGACCTGGTAGAAGCCCACGCCGGCCTGTTCGGGGCCATTGAAGTCGTGGTTGGCCTGCAGGCCCGCCTGCACGCCGGCGGTGACGAAGGCTTCGGACAGCAGGTTGCGGTGGCGCAGGTCGCTGACGTACAGCGGGCCCTCGCCGCCATGCAAGGCGTCGGCGCCGTGCTCGTTGTGTTCGCTGCGGCGGAAGTAGGGCAGCACGCTGGCCCAGTTCCAGCCTTCGGCGCCGGCGCGCGCCCAGTCGTCGTAGTCGCCGGGCACGCCGCGGGTGTAGCACATGGCGTTGATCGAGCTGGAGCCGCCCAGCACCTTGCCGCGCGGCCACCACAGCCGGCGGCCGTCGAGCGCGGCCTGCGGCTCGGTGTCGTAGTTCCAGTTCACCGCGCGCTGGTTGACCAGCCGCGCCAAGCCGGCGGGCATGTGGATGAAAGGGTGGTAGTCGCGCGGGCCGGCTTCGATGAGCAGCACGCGGCAGTGCGGGTCGGCACTGAGGCGGTGGGCCAGCACGCAACCGGCGGAGCCGGCGCCCACGATGACGTAGTCGTACACGCATTCCCTCCCCGGAACTCGCGTCCGCCGAGCATAGGCAGATGGCGGCGCGCCGGCAACGCGCTGTCATGCCCACGGAACTGGCGGCGCGGCGGGGCATGGGCTAACTTGCGCGCTTTCACCTCCCCCCGGAGCCAGACCATGTTCCTCCGCCACCCGGGCACGTCCTCGTGCCGGTGCCCATGAGCGCGGCCTCCTCCCGGACACCCGGCGCCGTCGGCCGCTTCCGCGATGCCCTGCGCGGTTCGCCGGCGCTGTGGTGGTCGTTCGTGTACTTCTTCTGCCTGCTCAGCGGCTACTACGTGCTGCGGCCCGTACGCGAGGCGATGAGCGCCTCCGCCGACGTGGAAGCGGTGTTCCCGCGGGCGATGATCGATTTCTTCGGCGCCCACGGCATGCCGTTGAAGGATTTCACCCTGCAGGTGCTGTTCACCTGCACGTTCCTGATCATGCTGGTGCTGCAGCCTCTCTATGGCGCGCTGGTCAGCCGCTACCCGCGACGGGTGTTCCTGCCGGTGGTGTACGGGTTCTTCATCGTCACCCTGCTGGTGTTCTACGTGCTCTTCGACACTGGCGTGCCCGGGCGCGGCATGGCCTTCTTCCTGTGGATCACCGTGTTCAACCTGTTCGCGGTGGCGGTGTTCTGGAGCTTCATGGCCGATGTCTTCAGCAATGCCGAGGCCAAGGCGTACTACGGCTACATCGGCGCGGCCGGCACGCTGGGCGCGTTCCTGGGGCCGATCCTGACCCGCACGCTGGTCGAGCGCATCGGCATCGCCCACCTGATGCTGATCTCGGCCGGCTTCCTGTGCGTGTGCATGGTCTGCCTGCTGCGCCTGCGCCTGTGGGCGGTGAAGCGCGAGCAGGCGCAGCGGCTGGCCAGTGGCGAGGTGCCGATGGGCGGCAGCGTGCTGGCCGGCCTGCAGCTCATCGTGCGCGAGCCGCTGCTGCGCTGGCTGGCGATCATGGTGCTGTTCGGCGTGGGCATCGGCACGCTGCTGTACAACGAGCAGGCGGCGATCGTGCGCCGGCTGTTCACCGACCCCGCGTCGAGCACCGCGTACTACGCCACCATCGACCTGGCGGTGAACGCGCTCACGTTGCTGGTGCAGGTGTTCCTCACCCGCCTGCTGCTGTCGCGCTACGGCATCGCGCCGGCGCTGCTGATTCCCGGCGTGGCGGTCATCGTCGGCTACTCGATCCTGGCCGCGTCACCGCTGCCGATGATGGTGGCGGTAGTGCAGGTGGTGACCCGCGCCAGCGAATTCTCGCTGGCCAAGCCGGCGCGCGAGACGATCTACACGCGGGTGGACCGCGAATGGCGCTACAAGGCGGGCGCGGCGATCGACACGGTGATCTATCGTGGCGGCGACCTGACCTTCGCCTGGGTGCACAAGCTGCTCTCGGCGTTCGGCCCGCACGTGCTGTTCGGCGGCGGCCTGCTGGCCGCGTGCGGCATGACCTTTGGCGCGTGGCGCCTGCTGCGCGAGGCCGACAAGTTGCCGGCGGAGCGCCGCGACGGCGTTCCTGCCGACGCTCGCGCCGCCACTTCCTGATCCGCTTGCCGCGCGCCACCCGGCGCGGGGATGATGCCGGCATCGCCGCCGGCGAAACCGACGAAGGACCGTAACGATGCTGTTTGCCCAGATCCTCGCCACCGTGGTGGCGCTCCTGCACGTGTACTTCCTGGTGCTGGAGATGTTCCTGTGGACCCGCCCGCTGGGGCTGAGGGTGTTTCGCAACACGCCGGAGAAGGCGCAGACCACCCGCGTGCTGGCCGCCAACCAGGGGCTCTACAACGGCTTCCTCGCCGCGGGCCTGCTGTGGGGCGTGGTGGCCGCGCGCGCCGACGTGCTCGCGTTCTTCCTCGGCTGCGTGGTCGTGGCCGGGCTGTATGGCGCGTGGAGCGTGAGCCGGCGCATCCTGTGGATCCAGGCCGCGCCGGCGGCGGTGGCGCTCGTGCTGCTCTGGCTGGGGCGCTGAAGCAGGCCGCCGTTTTGAACTGACGGGTGTCAGCCCTTCCGCGGCGACACCCACATCTCGATGCGCGCCTGGAACACCTGCTCGCCCGCATCGTTGCGTACCACCACGTCCACCGGCAGGCCGTAGCCTTCGGCCGCCTCGCGCAGTTCGATGGCCGGGGTCGCGGTCGCATGCATCGTGCCGGTCGCCTTGCGCTGGTATTGCACCGCCATGCCCTTGGGAATCCAGCGCATCGTCGGCGGCAGGCTGGCATCGACCATCACCCCGCCCACCAGCTCGGCCAGGTTGCACAGGGCGATCGCGTGCACGGTGCCGATGTGGTTGTGCACGCGCCGGCGGTCGGCGATGCGGGCCTCGCACACGCCCGGCGCCAGGTGCGTGATGCGCGGGGCAATCGTGCCGAAATAGGGCGCCTTGAAGCAGATCGCGCGCGAGAACAGCCAGTGGCCGCACGGCCAGCGGGTGATGCGCTGGTACAGCCGCAGCAGGGACGTCATGGGATGTTTCCTCCGGATACGAAGACGGCGGGCCGAAGCCCGCCGTCCTGGGTGCCACTGGTCAGGCTCAGGCCGCTTCGCGCGACTGGCCGCCCTTGGGCTGTTCGTAGTACGTCGCCGCACGCAGCTCGTGGGTGTCGAAATCGTCCACGGTGATGGTGTCCATGGTGATCTCGCGCAGCTCTTCCAGCAGCTTGCGTTCTTCGGCGTTGAGCACGCCCTCGGCCACGGCCTCGTCGAGCTGCGCGCTGAACTCCAGCGCCTCGATGCCCTTGGTCTTGAGCGCCTTGAGGAACTTGCGCTCCACCGGCTCGGCCATCACGGCCTTGGCCAGGTAGCTGGCGATGCGGCCGCCCGGGTTGTTTTCGCACGGGGTCAGGAACACGCCCTTGCCCAGGCGGTCGCGGGCCTCGTTGGGCGCCATCAGCAGCGCGGCGACGCGACGCGACAGGCGGTCGCCCGGCGCTTCGGCGCGACGGCCGAACGGGAAGATCAGCGCCCACATCAGCCAGCCGACCGGACGGATCGGGAAGTTGCGCAGCGCGGCCGACAGCGAGGTCTCGATCTTGTGCACGCTGTCGTGGAAGGCCCAGGCCAGCAGCGGCTGGTCGGCCTGCGGCGCGCCCTCGTCGTGGTAGCGCTTGAGCATCGCGCTGGTCATGTAGATGTGGCTCAGCACGTCGCCCAGGCGGCCGGACAGCGATTCCTTGAACTTGAGCTTGCCGCCCAACATCATCATCGAGACGTCGGCCATCAGCGCCAGGTTCGCCGAGTAGCGGTCCAGCTTGCGGAAGAAGCGGCGGGTGTAGTCATCGCCCGGGGCGCTGCCGAAACGGGCGCCGGTCAGGCCGAACCAGAACGAACGCACCGCGTTGGAGATGCCGAAGCGGATGTGGCCGAACAGGCTCTGGTCGAACTCTTCCAGGCCGCGCGCGGTGTCGCTGTCCTGGGCGGCCTTCATTTCCTTCAGCACCCACGGATGGCACAGGATCGCGCCCTGGCCGAAGATCAGCAGGCTGCGGGTCATGATGTTGGCGCCTTCGACCGTGATGCCGATCGGCGCGGCCTGCCAGGCGCGGCCGGCGAAGTTGCGCGGCCCCAGGATGATGCCCTTGCCGCCCACCACGTCCATCACGTCGCTGATGACCTCGCGGCCCATCGTGGTGCAGTGGTACTTGGCGATCGCCGACGGCACCGACGGCACGTCGCCACGATCCACCGCCGCGGCGGTGGCCTGCGACAGCGCGCTGATCGCATAGGCCTTGCCGCCGATGCGCGCCAGCGCCTCTTCCACGCCCTCGAAGCGGCCGACCGACAGGCCGAACTGCTTGCGGATGCGCGCGTACGAACCGGTGACCACCGCGCCGAACTTCGCGCCGCCCGACGCGGTGGAGGGCAGGGTGATCGAGCGGCCCACAGCCAGGCACTCGTTGAGCATGTTCCAGCCCTTGCCGACCATGTCCACGCCGCCGATCAGCTGGCTCAGCGGGATGAACACCTCGTGGCCGTGGATCGGGCCGTTCTGGAACGGCGAGTTGAGCGGGAAGTGGCGGCGGCCGATTTCCACGCCGGGCGTTTCGCGCGGCAGCAGCGCCAGGGTGATGCCGATGTCCTTGGTGTCGCCGATCAGGCCTTCCGGGTCGTACATGCGGAACGCCAGGCCGATGATCGTGGCGACCGGGGCCAGGGTGATGTAGCGCTTGTCGAAGGTGAGCTTGACGCCGAGCACGTTGGCGCCATTCCACTCGCCCTTGCAGACGATGCCGTAGTCCGGGATGGAGGTGGCGTCGGAGCCGGCGAACGGGCCGGTCAGGCCGAAGCACGGCACTTCCTGGCCGGCGGCCAGGCGCGGCAGGTAATGGTCCTTCTGTTCCTGGGTGCCGTAGTGGACCAGCAGCTCACCCGGGCCGAGCGAGTTCGGCACGCCGACGGTGGAGCTGACCACGCTGGAGACGGAGGCCAGCTTCTGGATCACCTTGTGGTGCGCCAGCGCGCTGAAGCCCAGGCCGCCGAACTGCTTGGGAATGATCATGCCGAAGAAGCGGTTCTTCTTGATGAAGTCCCACATGTCCGGCGGCAGGTCGGCATGGACATGGGTGATTTCCCAGTCGTTGATCATCTTGCACAGCTCTTCCACCGGGCCGTCGAGGAAGGCCTGCTCCTCGGCGCTCAGCTCCGGCTTCGGGTAGTTGAGCAGCTTCTGCCAATCCGGGTCGCCGGTGAACAGCTCGCCTTCGAAACCAACCGAGCCGGTTTCCAGCGCGATGCGCTCGGTCTGCGAGAGCGGCGGCAACACCTTGCGGAACACCTTCAGCAGCGGCGCGGTCAGCAGCGGCTTGCGGATGAAGGGCAGCAGCACCGGCACGGCGACCAGGGCGACCAGCACCGCGGCCACGATCGTGGCGGTGGCGTTGGCGCCGAGCAGCCAGCCGGCGACCAGCAGCGTGGCGCTGATCGCCACCCAGGCGGCCAGGCGCATGCGGTGGTAGGCGGCGAAGCCCGCCGCCAGCAATACAAGAAGGAAAGGCGCGACGATGCTCATGGTCCTGCTCCAGTAACGTACTCGGTAGCGTGCTTGATGTCGGTGGACGCCGGTGGGGCGAGCGCCGGCAAGGCGTCCAGATAGTGCAACACAGCGGCGGTAAATGCGCTGTTTTCGTCGCCGGCGACCATGTGGGTGGCCTCCGGCAGCCGCACGTGTTGGGCGTGCGGCACGAGCGAAAGGAATTCGGCCACGGTCTGCGGGCTCACCAAGTCGCTGCGCCCGCCGCTGACCAGCAGCACCGGGCAACGGATCTGCGCGGCGGCGTGCAGCAGCACCTGCTGCTGTTCGTGGGCATCGCCGCCGGCGAGTTCGTCGATCAGGCGCGGATCCCAATGCCAGTACCAGCGGCCGTCGGCGTCCTCGCGCAGCAGCTTGCGCAGGCCGTCGCCGGACTTGCGCGGGCGGTGCGGCAGGTAGTCGGCAATGGCGTCGGCGGCGGCATGCAGGGAGTCGAAGCCATCCGGATGGGCGCTCATGAAGCGCAGGATGCGTTCGACGCCGGCGGTCTCCCAGCGCGGCGTGATGTCCACCAGCACCATCGCGCGGAACAGGCCCGGCCAGCGCGATTCGGCCAGCAGGCCGAACAGCCCGCCCATCGAGGCGGCCACCAGCACCGGCGGCGGCGACATCTCGCCGGCGATGACGATCAGGTCGTCGGTGAACTGGGTGCCGTCGTAAGGCAGCGTGGCGGGATTGCGGCTCGATTCGCCATGGCCGCGCGCATCATAGGAAAGCGTGGCGTAGCCGGATTCGGCGAGCACGCGGGCGGTGTCGTCCCAGGCCTTGCGCGTCTGGCCGAAGCCATGCGCCAGCACCACGCTGCCACGATGGCCGTCGCCCAGGCGGGAGGCGGCCAGCCGGGTATCGCCCGCGCCAGCGAGCAGCGCGTCGGGAACGTGTGTCAGCGGAGGGAGGTGGCTAACCATACCTAATGGTATGGATGCGGCGGAGGCCCTGTCAATACTGGTTGGTATGGAGGTGCAGAGTCAGGCGGGGCGCGGCTTTCCGCACCCCGCGGAGGCCTCGCATACTGCAACCGACTGCGGCGTATGGTTAAATCACGAGATGACCGACGATAACGCATCGCAGAACGACGCCCCGGGCCGTGCGGCCGGTGGCCGCAACAACCGCCTGAGTGCCGAAGACTGGGCCCAGGCCGCGCTGGACCTGATCGCCGAACAGGGCGTGGGCGCGGTGGCGGTGGAGCCGCTGGCCCGCCGGCTCGGCGTGACCAAGGGCAGCTTCTACTGGCATTTCCCCTCGCGCGATGCACTGCTGCAGGCGGCGCTGGAGCGCTGGGAACTGTTCGAGCAGGAGCAGGTGTTCGGCAGCCTGGAAGACGTCGTCGACCCGAGCGTGCGACTGCGCGCGCTGTTCCAGCTGGTGGCGCACGAGGTCAAGCCGCACGTCATCTACAGCGAACTGCTGAAGGCGCTCGACCACCCGGCGGTGCGCCCGGTGATCGACCGCGTGTCGCAGCGGCGCATGGAATACCTGGTCGCCTCGTTCCGCCAGGCCGGCCTGAGCCGCACCGACGCGCAGCATCGCGCGCGGCTGGCGTACGCGGCC
The DNA here is from genome assembly GCF_001431645.1 of Stenotrophomonas panacihumi. Classification (GTDB taxonomy): domain Bacteria; phylum Pseudomonadota; class Gammaproteobacteria; order Xanthomonadales; family Xanthomonadaceae; genus Stenotrophomonas_A; species Stenotrophomonas_A panacihumi. The sequence goes on from NZ_LLXU01000054.1 coordinate 16,301, forward strand.
TATGTCGGCTTCCTGCAGCTTTCGTTGCAGCTGCAGCAGCCCAAGCAGGCGCGCGAGGATTTCGAGGCGTATGTCGAACACGTCATCGCCACGTTGATCCCGGCCTCGGCCTGATTCCGCCGAAGGCTTCGATGCGAAAGGGCGCCGAAAGGCGCCCTTTTTCGTGGATGGCGATGGCGCAAAAAGAAAGCGGCCCCCTTTCGGGGGCCGCTCCTATCGACGTCCTGTCGATATCGATCAGAAGCGCTGCACGTACTTGGCGTAGATGAAGCGGCTGTAATCGAAGCCACCGTAGTAGGCGAAGTCGCTGTTCGGCGAGGAGAACATGATCGGACCCTGGTGGTCGAACACGTTGTTGGCGCCGATGGCGATGGTCGCGTTCCACGGAGCCTTCCAGCTGACCTGCAGGTCGTGGAAGGTGTTGGAGCCCGTCCAGCGCACCGGATCCGGCTCGCCGTTCGCGTAGTGGTCAGGATCCGTGCAAGGACGGTTCGTGACGCACGATTCCTTCATGCCCGAGTAGTAGCGAGCGGTGTAGTTGACGCTGAAGTCACCCAGCGACCAGTCCACGCCCACGTTCGAACGCACGCGGAAGTAACCCGCGTCGCCGACACGGCCGATCATGATGTCGTTGCCGTCCGAGTCCTGGCCGGCTTCGTCGTACTTGCTGACGTAGCTGGTCTGCCAGTCGATGGAGAACTGGCCGATGCCGAACTCCGGCAGGCGGTACTTCACGCCGAAGTCGTAGCCTTCGGTTTCCAGCTCGCCGAGGTTGGCCAGGCCGTAGAACATGGCGCTGATGTGGCCGTCGGCGGCGCGGGTGATGCCGTCGCAGCGCGAAGCATTGCCCAGCACGTAGCAGTCACGCAGGATGCGGTCCACGCTGTCGGAGATGATCGCGTCGGTGATCTTGTAGCTGTACCAGTCCAGCGACAGGTCCAGGCCCTCGACCCACTGCGGGCTCCACACGATACCGGCGGTCTTGCTCTTGGACTTCTCCGGCAGCAGGTTCGGGTTCGAACCGCTGATGAACTGGTCCGGGGTCTGGCACGGATACGCCGTGCAAGGCACCAGGCCCTGGCCCAGCTGCACGTAACCGGCCGGCACGCCGGCGGCATTACAGGCAGCATTGCCGTTCACGCTGTTCGGGGCGCCGATGCCGCACGGGTCGACGTACGACTCGAACGAGGAACCGATGCCGCCGTACAGGTTGTCGATGGTCGGCGCGCGGAAGCCCTCGGCGTAGGTGCCGCGGATCAGCAGGCCGTCGATCGGACGCCACACCAGGCCGAACTTCGAGTTGGTGGTGTCGCCGAAGTTGTCGTAATCCGAGTAACGGGTCGCGACGTTGAGCGACAGTTCCTTGGCGAACGCCATGTCGGCCAGGATCGGCACGTTCAGTTCGAGATAGATTTCATCCAGCTCGTACTTGCCTTCGGTGGTGGTCGCGGCCAGGCCGGTGCTCTGGCCCGACTGGTTGAACGCGTCCGGCACGAAGCGGCCCGATTCCTCGCGGTGCTCCACGCCCACGGCCAGGCCCAGGTCACCCGCCGGCAGCGTCACGATCGAACCGGAGAGGTTCGCGGTGTAGCTGGTGGTCTTGGTGCGGCCGGTGTCGGTGTAGTACGGGAACAGGAACTTCTGCAGGTCCGGATCGGACAGCGAGCCCTGGCCAGCCACGCCGTACGGCAGCAGCGGGTTCCACGGGCGGCACGAGCCGAGGTCGATCGGGTTGGCGGCGGTACCGCACTGCGCGACGCCGTCACCGTTGATGAACGACGGGCCCAGGGCCTGCTCGGTGGCGATCAGGCTGGCATCGCCGTGGCCGGTCTTGGTGGTGTCGTTGCGGTTCCACAGCGCGCCGACGTCCCAATCCCACGCGTGGTCGCCGATCTGGAAGGCGCCGCTGATGGTCGGGGCGAAACGCAGGGTCTTCAGGCTGCTGTCGGTGGTGCGCGGCACCTCCCACAGGCGGCGACGGAAGGCCACGTCGCGGCCGACCGGGTTGAAGGCGCTGTCGGCATCCAGCGGGGTGCCGAACGAACCCGACTGGTACGGGTAGCCGGCGATCTGCTGGTGGGTCTGGCGCTCGTTGTAGAGCATGTCGGCGTTGAACACGACCGTGTCGGTCAGGTCGTAGTTCGCGTTGACGTACAGCGACTTGCGCTCGATACCGGTCTGGAGATACATCTCCTGGTTCGAGTTGGCGTACTCGGCCGCGGTGATCGGGTGGTAGTCAGCGACGTTGGTCGGATCGCCGCCCTGGTTCAGGGTGCACCAGGTGGTCGCGCCGCCCGGGCCGCACGGGCCGGACCACGAACCGTTGTAGCTCACCGGGCTCCAGCCCGAACCCGGATAGTCCGGACCGGCGTTGCCGTAGGCCGAGAAGTCACGATCCTTCGCGAACACCGGATCTTGCTTGTAGTACTCGGCGGACAGGGTGACGCCGCCGCGCTCACCCTGCGAGCCGATGGTCAGCCAGTACTGCTCGGTGTCGCTGTCGCCTTCGCTGAACTGGCCGAAGTAGGCACCGGCCTCGGCGCCGTCAAAGCGCTTGCGGGTGATGATGTTGACCACGCCGGCGATGGCGTCCGAACCGTAGATCGACGAAGCGCCGTCCTTCAGGATGTCGATGCGCTCGATCGAGGAGAACGGAATCTGGCCCAGATCCTGGTAACCGCCGGTGGTGGCACCGGCGCGCTTGCCGTTGATCAGCACCAGGGTGCGCGGGGCGCCCAGGTTGCGGATGTCGATGTAGTAGCCGCCGACGTTTTCGCCGGAAGCCAGCGCATCAGCGCGCGAGATCGCCGGAGAGCCGGCCGAGGTCAGGTTCTGCAGCACGTCGGCGACCGAGGTGAAACCCTGCTTTTCCAGGGTCTGGCGGTCCAGCGAGATGATCGGCTGCTGCGTCTCCATCTCCGAGCCGCGAATGCGCGAACCGGTGACTTCGATGCGATCCAGGTTGGTCGGGTTGCTCGACTCCTGCGCGTAAGCGGCGGTGGCAGTGCCACCGGCGCCGACGGCGAGCGCGAGCACAACTGCATCACGCAGTGTGTTGGACTTGCAATTCATTAGCTCTCTCTCCAAGTGAGATCTTGGTCTTGCCAAGGGTTTGGCCAGCGGAGGTTTCGAAAAAGCGAACCCAAAACCGACAGGCTTGACCCGATGGTAGCCGCGTTTTCCGGAGAATTAAAGTACCGTTAACGCATGAGAAGGAACGCGTGAAATCCCCTTGCACTGATAGGTGACTTATGCACCCGCGAGGTGCAGCGGCCCCAACGCAAAACGCCCGCGCAAGGCGGGCGTTTTTTCGATAAATCACATTGCAATCAGTGCGTTACAAGTCCTGTTCGTAACGAACATACGGCACCGTGCCGTCGCTGTTGCTCTCGTTGTTGGGCGCGAAGGGATTTTTCCCGCGTGTGACGATGTTCTCAGCACCAACGGTCAGCTGGCCGCTCCACGGGGTGCGCCAGGTGATGCCCAGGCCCAGGCCCTGCCACTTTTCCGGCTGGCCCGGCACGTCGACGACGCGGCCGATGATGTTGGCGCTGAATGCGCCATACCCGCCGCCAACGCTCAGCGTCTTGCTGTCCCACTCATCGGCCAGCGCCGGCGCGGCGTCGGCCAGCGGCACCAGGCGCGCCTTGGCGAACGTGCCGCCGATGGAGACGAATCCTTCGCGGCCGATGTTCTTCTGGCCGAATACCGTCAGGTCGTTCTGCTCCACGCGCGAGGCCGGCGAACGCACGTTGCCGGTGAGCCAGGCGGGGAGGGTGTCGCGGCCGGTGCCGGCGGTCAGGCCCAGGCGGGTGCTGCCTCGGTTGAAGCCCAGCGTGCCGGACAGATGCCGGTTGCTCGCGGCGTCGTCCTCGTCATCCCCCAGCGTGGCCAGCATGCAGTGGCTGGCTAGCCCGCTGATGCTCGTGCCGCGGCTGCTGTTGCACAGCAGGCCGAGCGAGTCGCCGGAAGACAGGCCAAAGGCGGCGTCCAGGGAATTGCGGCCGAAGTGCCAGCGCGCGCCGGCCTTCTGTTCGCCGGTCGGCTCCAGGTAGAGCAGGGCCTCGACCTTGCCGCTGCCCTGGTTCCAGACCGGGATGACGGTGCTGCTGTCCTTGGCCGGCAATGCCTGCGCATGCGCGCCCGTGGCCGCGGCGAGCGCGGTCAGCAGGGCAAGCGAAAGGCGGGCAAGGGTGCGCATGTCGTTCGTCAGACCAAAAGGCAGGCGTCTAGTTCCCGTGGAACCAGGCCGACGATGCTAGGCGGTTTATGATTCTTTAACAAGTCTCCGTCCTCCCCAGAACGTAGTCCCGTCAATCTGTTACGGCTGTTACTGAAGCCGCTCAGGAGCCGGCGCATTGGCCGACGGTTCAGCGAACAATACGCCGAATTCGGTCAAAGGGAAGTGATATTCACGCCCGCAGAACTCGCAGCGGATCTTGACCGCGCCGGTGGGTTCGGCGGCGGCGCGGGCCTCTTCCTCGCCCAGTGCGCGGAGCATCGCTTCCACCCGTTCGCGCGAGCACGAGCAGGCGAAGGCCAGCGGCTTGCCGCCCAGCAGTTCCGGCTGCTCTTCGTGGAACAGGCGGTGCAGCAGGGCAGGCCCCTCTACTTCGAGCAGCTCGGGCGCGGCCAGCGTGTCGAACAGGGCGCTGACGCGGTTCCAGCCATCTTCGTCGCCGCTGTCGCCGGGCAGCTTCTGCAGCAACAGGCCGGCGGCCTGCTCGCCGTCGGCGGCCAGCAGCAGGCGGGTCGGCAGCTGCTCGGACTGGCGGAAATAGTCCTCGAACGCCTCGTCCAGCGTGCTCGCGTCCAGCGCCACCAGGCTCTGATAGCGCTGCGGCTCACGCGGGTCCAGGCCCGGGTTTTCGATGGTGATTGCCAACAGCGCATCCTCGCCGAGGGTGCGCAGGTCGGTGGGGGCGTCGCCGTCCTCGTCGAGTTGCACGATGCCGCGCAGCGTGCCGGCCGCGGTGCATTCGGCGAACAGCGTGCGCAGCGCGCCGTCGCCGCCGTTGCGCAGCTGTACCGACAAACGCCCGTCCACCTTGGTGTGCCCGGTGAACAGCGCCGAGGCCACGCAGGCTTCGCCGAGCAGCCGGCGGGCGGCGGGCGGATAGTCGGCGCGGCCACGGATTTCCTGCCAGGCGGCGCCGAGCTGGACGTGGACGCCGCGGACGCCGGCGGTGGGGAGCAGGAAACGGGTCAGTCGGTCTTGTGCGTTCATCGGTACGGGAGGTGAGCATGGGCGGCGCCTGTTGCCGGATAATGCAGCAGGCGACCGGAAGCGGGGGAATGCAGTGACGATGGGGGCGCAAGCGGAAATCCACAAGGCGGCGCCACCTTCGCGCTGGCGACGCTGGCGCAATTGGCTGCTGGCCGCGCCGCTGCTGTTCGCCGCGGCCAGCGTGCTGCAGGTGCTGGTGCTGCGCTTCGTCGATCCGCCGTTCACCACCACCATGGCGTTGCGTTACGTGGAAGCGTGGGGTGAGGGCGACTGGGGTTTCCGCCTGCGCTACCAGTGGCGTGACCTGGACGAAATCGCCCCGAGCGTGCCGATCTCGCTGATCGCCGCCGAAGACCAGCGCTTCCCGTTCCACAGTGGCTTCGACCTGCAGGCCATCGAGAAGGCGCGCGACCACAACGCACGTGGTGGCCGCCTGCGCGGCGCCAGCACGATCAGCCAGCAGGTCTCCAAGAACCTGTTCCTGTGGCAGGGGCGCAGCTGGATCCGCAAGGGCCTGGAGGCTTGGTACACGGTGCTGATCGAGCTGCTGTGGTCCAAGGAGCGGATCATCGAGGTGTACGCCAACATCGCCGAGTTCGGCGATGGCGTGTATGGCGTGCAGGCCGCGGCGCGGCAGTTCTGGGGCAAGGACGCCGCGCGCCTGGCGCCCGGCGAGGCCGCGCGCCTGGCGGCGGTGCTGCCGGCGCCGCGACGCTACGACGCGCGCAACCCCGGCCCCTATGTGCAACGCCGCGCGGCGTGGATCCAGCGCCAGACCCGCCAGCTCGGCGGCCCGGGCTACCTCTCGCCGTGAGCCGGCGTGGCTGGCCGCCGCGCGGCCGGCTACGTACCATCGCCGCATGTCCGATCTGCTGACCGTCGTCGTCGCCGCCTGCAACGAGGCCGAGAGCCTGCCGCGCCTGCATCCGCGCATCATCGCCGCGCTCGAGGCGGTGCCCGGCCTGCAAGGCCGCGTGCTATACGTGGATGACGGCAGCAGTGATGGCACCTGGCCGGTGCTGCAACGCCTGGTATCGGGCGACGTGCGCGTCGGGGCGATCCGCCTGTCGCGCAACTTCGGCAAGGAACTCGCGTTGACCGCCGGCCTGGACCAGGTGACGACCGGCGCGGCCCTGCTGCTCGACGCCGATGGCCAGGACCCGCCGGAACTCATCGCGCAGTTCGTGGCGCTGTGGCGCGAGGGTTACGACAACGTCTTCGGCACGCGCCGCGTGCGCGCCGGCGAGAGCTGGATCAAGCGCGCCGCCGCGGCAAGTTTCTATCGCGTGATTGGCCGTTTGTCGCGCACGCCGATTCCCGCCGACACCGGGGATTTCCGCCTGTTGTCCCCGCGCGCGCTGGCTGCCCTGCACCAGCTGCGCGAGCGCCATCGCTTCATGAAAGGCCTGTTCGGCTGGGTGGGTTTCCGCCAGGTCGCGCTGCCCTACGACCGTTCGCCACGTTTGGCCGGAAGCAGCAAGTTCACCTTGTGGAAGCTGTGGAATTTCGCGCTGGAGGGCATCACCAGCTTCTCCACCGCGCCGCTGCGCGTGGCCACCTACCTGGGCCTGTTCACCGCCGTGTTCGCGCTCGCCTTCGCGGTGTGGGTGGTGGTGAAGGCCGCGCTGTGGGGCGACCCGGTCGCCGGCTGGCCGACCATGATGGCCGTGATCCTGTTCCTGGGCGGCGTGCAGCTGATCGCGCTGGGGTTGATCGGCGAATACCTCGGCAGGCTCTACGACGAGGCCAAGCTGCGCCCGTTGTACTTCGTCGACACGCGCATCGGTGGCACAGGCGTATCCTCCGGCCATCCTTCCAGGCAGGGAGCGTCAAGCCATGTTGACGGTGCGGCAACTGTTGGGGATGAAGAAGGCTGAGGTCTTCGCCGTGGGCAGCGATGCGGCGGTGATCGATGCCATCCGGCTGATGGCCGACAAAAGCGTCGGCGCAGTGCTGGTGATGCAGGGCCAGCGGCTGGTCGGGATCGTGTCCGAGCGCGATTACGCCCGCAAGGTGGTGCTGCGCGACCGCGCTTCGGCCACCACGCGTGTCTCGGAGATCATGACCGCCGAGGTCGTGACGGTGGATCCCGGCGATTCGGTCGAACACTGCATGCAGGTGATGACCGAACGGCGCTTTCGCCACCTGCCCGTGGTCGAGGGCGGCGTGGTCAAGGGCGTGGTGTCGATCGGCGACCTGGTCAAGGCGGTCATCGAGGACCAGCGTCGCGACATCGACCAGCTGCAGCGCTACATCGCCGGCTGAGTTTCAGCGCGCGTACTGGCCGCCGCAGTCGGCGTCCTTGCCCGGGCCGGTCTCGATGGTGGCCAGCAGCGCGGCCGGCGGGGCGATCGTGCCCAGCGCCACGGCGATCGCGCCGCGCACGCCGAGCGCCTTCAGGTCCGGGAAGAACGACGGATCGGCGAAGGTGCCGCCGATGCGCAGCGGCGAGCGGAAGGTGAGGATGCTGCGGTCCTTCGGGCGCGGCTTGAGCAGCAGGTCGAGCTTCTCGTCCTTCAGGTTGATCGTGCCTTCGCCGAGGATGATCGTGTCAGTGGTGTCCACCGCCAGCGAGCGACTGGTCATCAGGCCGTCGCGCACGCCGAAATCGGCGAACGCGCAACGCAGCGGGATCTGCTTGTCCTTGGTGATGAGGAACTTGACCGACTCGGTCACGTCCAGGCCGGCCAGTTCCATGATCAGGTTGCCGATGTGCCCGCGGCCCATTGCCACGCCGAGCGTGCCGTCGCTGCTGCCGAGCATCTGCGCGATGGAATTGCCGGTGCCGCTCAGTTCGACATTGCCGCCGATGGCGCCTTCGGCCTGCTGCGCGAGCTTGGCGTCCGGGAACAGCTGGCCCAGGTGCAGGCCGCGGATCTGCGCCTGCAGGCGCGTGGCGATCTGCGGCTTGCGCGCGTCCATGCGGATGTTGGAGCGGATGTCGCCGCCAGCCACGCCGAAATTGAGCGGATGCAGTTCCAGCAGCCCGTCGTGCAGGCTGAGCGTGGCGTCCATGTCGTCCAGTGGCAGCGACGGCGCATTGATGCGCTGCGCGCGCCAATGCACCTCGGCATCCATCGCGCGCAGCTTGGAGAGGTCGTAGGGCTTGGTCGGCAGCACCTTGCCGCTGGCCTTGATCTTCGCCGCCTCGGCCTTCTGCTCCGCGTTGGCGGTTTCGCCCGCATCGGTTTTCGGCGGCGCGCCGACGAAGCCAGCGAGGTCGTCGAAGTCCAGCCGTTTGGAGACGAGTTCGGCGTGCAGCAGCGGGCGTTCCGGCGCGGTGTCGACTTCGACGTCGCCGGCGAGGTCGCTGTCGCCCGCGCGGCCCTTGAAGTCCAGGTAGCGCCACACGTCGTTCTCGCGCTGCAGGCGGCCATCGAGCTGGTACGGCGGCGTGGAAGGAATGGCCAGGCCCAGCAGCGGATACAGGTCTTCCATGTCCTGGCCGGAGAGCGCCATCTGCAGGTCGAACACGCGGAACTGGAACGGATTGGTCAGCGTGCCGCGCACGTGCGCCTTGGTCGCGCCGGCACTGCCGCGCAGGTCGATGCGGAACGGATGTTCGGTCTGGCTCAGTTCCAGCGGCGAGGCGGTGCTGCCGCGCAGGGTGAACGGATTGCCCTGCCAGCGGCCCTTGCCTTCGATGGCGATCGGCGCGGCATCGTCGGCCTTCTTCACCGGCAGGCTGTTCACGCTGACGTTGATATCGGTCTTGCCGGCGGCATCGACGAACTTCAGCTGGCCGTCGGTGATGCGCAGGCGCCCGAGCGCGGGCAGCGTGCCGTCGCCGCCGCTTTCCTTGAAGACCCAGTTGCCGGGATGGTCCTGGGTGCCGGTTTCCAGCAGCAGGTCGGGCTTGGAGAGGCGGATTTCCGGAATCTGCACCTTGCCCACCAGCAGGGGCCAGAAGCGCACGTCGATCTCCGCGCGGTCCATGGCGGCCATGCGCGGGGTCTTGGACCAATCGGCATTGGCGAGCGTGATGTCGTCGCCGCGGATCGTGGTGACGCGGCCGAGGTCCACGTCCAGATGGCCGAGATGGAACTCGCGGCCGGTGCGGGCTTCCACCGCGCGTTCCACCGGGCCGCGGAACCAGTTCCAGTCCCACAGCGCGATCAGCAGCAGGATCAACGCGACGACGACGCCCAGCGCGGCCAGCCAGCGCTGGCGACGGGGCGTGAAGTGGCGTTTCGGGGCAGCGGGAGCGGCGGACGCATCATTCATGCGTCCATGGTTCGGATCAGCGCGTGCAAGCCGCGCGAACGGCATTTGAAGGGCGCGTCACAACACCTGCGCGGTGACCGCCACGAAATGGCACACGCTGCCGGCTAGCACGAACAGGTGCCAGATGGCGTGGAAGTAACGCACCGAGTCGCGCTGGTAGAACCAGGTGCCCAGCGTATAGAACAGGCCGCCAGCGAGCAGCCAGCCCAGCGTGAACGCATCGAGCGAGGTCAGCAGCGGCTTGATCGCCACGATCACCAGCCAGCCCATCGCGATGTAGATGATGGTCGACAGCAGCCGGAAGCGGCCGGTGAAGAACAGCTTGAACACCACGCCGGCCACCGCCAGCGACCAGATCGCGGTGAACAGGCTCCAGCCCCATGGGCCACGCAGGCCGATCAGGGTGAACGGCGTATAAGTGCCGGCGATCAAGAGATAGATCGCGCAGTGGTCGAAGATCTGCAACCGCGCCTTGGCGCCCGGATGCGGGATGGCGTGGTACAGCGTGGAGGCCACGTAGAGCAGCAGCAGGGTGGCGCTGAATACGATGGTGGTGGCGAGCTGCCAGCCGTCGCCGTAGATCGCGGTGAGGGTGATCAGCACCGAGCCGCCGGCCAATGCGGCGATGGCGCCCAGGCCGTGGGTGAGCGCACTGGCGAGCTCGTCGCGCAGATCGGTGGAGGGCGATGCGTCGGCGTTCATGCCCGCCACGTTACCTGAGTCGAGAAGGATTCGCATCGCCGGGAACGCCACACAGCGTGTTCCCGGTGGTGCGACGGCGATCAGTCGATCGCCACGCTGTGCGCGTGTTCGCGGGTGGCGCTGAAACGCACGTCCGGCGCGCGTTCCTGCGCCAGCTGCAGGTTTACCCGCGTCGGCGCCAGGTACACCAGCTGGCCGGCGGCATCCACGCCGAGGTTCATCGCGTTCTTCTCGCGGAACTCCTCGAGCTTCTTCGCGTTGTCACAATGCACCCAGCGTGCGGTGGTCACGTTGACCTGCTCGAAGATCGCGTCCACGCCGTATTCGTCCTTCAGGCGGTAGGCGACCACGTCGAACTGCAGCACGCCGACCGCGCCGAGGATGAGGTCGTTGCTCATCAGCGGGCGGAAGAACTGCGTGGCGCCTTCCTCAGACAGCTGCGCCAGGCCCTTCTGCAGCTGCTTGAGCTTGAGCGGGTCGCGCAGGCGCGCGCGGCGGAACAGTTCCGGGGCGAAGTTCGGGATGCCGGTGAACGACAGCGACTCGCCCTCGGTGAAGGTGTCACCAATGGAGATGGTGCCGTGGTTGTGGATGCCGATGACATCGCCCGGCCAGGCTTCGGCGGCGATCTCGCGGTCAGAGGCCATGAAGGTCAGCGCGTTGGCCAGCTTCACTTCCTTGCCGCTGCGCACGTGGAAGGCCTTCATGCCGGCGCTGAAGCGGCCCGAGCACACGCGCATGAACGCCACGCGGTCGCGGTGCTGCGGATCCATGTTCGCCTGGATCTTGAACACGAAGCCGGTGAGCTTCTCCTCGGTGGCGGCGACATCGCGGCCGGTGGTGGCGCGCGGCTGCGGCGGCGGCGCGTGCTCGACGAAGAAGTCCAGCAGCGGCTGCACGCCGAAGTTGTTCACGCCCGAACCGAAGAACACCGGCGTCTGCCGGCCGGCCAGGTAGGCCTCCACGTCGAACGGGTGGCTGGCGCCCTGCACCAGTTCCAGTTCGTCACGCACCTGCTGCAGCAGCTCGGCGCCGATGCGCTCGGCCACGCCGGGGGCGTCGATGGACGGGAAGATGGTCGAGTCCTGGCGGGTGAAGTTGCGGCCCGGCTCGTACAGGTGCACCTCGCCGGTGATCAGGTGGATCACGCCTTTCAGGCGCTGGCCCATGCCGATCGGCCAGGTGACGGGCGCGCACTGGATGCCCAGCACCGTCTCCACTTCGTCCAGCAGCTCGATCGGGTCCTTGCCCTCGCGGTCGAGCTTGTTGATGAAGGTCATGATCGGGGTGTCGCGCAGGCGGCACACCTCCATCAGCTTGATGGTGCGCTCTTCCACGCCCTTGGCCACGTCGATCACCATCAGCGCCGAGTCCACCGCGGTGAGCACGCGGTAGGTGTCCTCGCCGAAGTCGGCGTGGCCGGGGGTGTCGAGCAGGTTGACGATCTTGCCTTCGTACGGGAACTGCATCACCGAGGAAGTGACCGAGATGCCGCGCTCCTTTTCCAGCGCCATCCAGTCGGACGTCGCGTGGCGGGCGGCCTTGCGGCCCTTGACCGAACCGGCCATCTGGATCGCACCGCCGAACAGCAGCAGCTTTTCGGTCAGCGTGGTCTTGCCGGCGTCGGGGTGGGAAATGATGGCGAAGGTGCGGCGGCGCGCGGCTTCGGTGGAAACTTCGGACATGAGCGAGCGCGCCGGGCGGCGCAGCGGAAGCGATCGGAGCCGCGCATTATAGCCGCCCCGGCCGGGGCGTCAGGGCGCGGCGGCGGGCGCCGGCCCGGTCCGCGGCAGGTGCAGCTCGCCCAGCGGGCCGGCCATGCGGAAGGGGATCGCCGCCAGCCGCATCCCGGCGTTCACCTGGACGGCGAAATGCAGGTGCGGGCCCGTGCTGTAGCCGGTCTGCCCGGACAGGGCGATCCGCTCGCCGGCCTTCACCCATTGCCCCGGCCGCACGGCGAGGCCGTCGGCCGAGAGGTGGGCGTAGACGGCCATGCTGCCGTCGCGATGGAGGATGCGGACCAGGTTGGCCGGCAGGGCGTGGTCGTCGCCGCCTTCGCGGTAGCCGGCCTCCACCTGCAATACGGTGCCTTCGCGCGCGGCCAGGATCGGCGTGCCCTCGGGCAGGGCGAAGTCCAGCGCGTAGCGGTTGGCGTCGTCGTGGTGGCTGAAGGCGCCGTCGTAGCCCTGGTCCACGCGGATCGGCGCGCCGTCGAAGGGCAGGCGCAGCACCTGGCCGTCGGGCAGGGCGCGCGGGTCGCCGGGGATCGCGTCCACGGCCAGGCCCAACCGCGCCGCGTCGCCACCCACCCGGTACAGGTGGGCCACGGCGCGACGTTCCCCGGCCGAGAGCACGGCGGCGGTGGGCAGGGCCGGCACGCTTTCATAACCCTCGGCACTGCCGGCGCGCAGGCGCACCTGCGCCGGGCCCGGGAGCGGGTTGTCGACCCACGCCACGTAGCCGCCGCCCGCGGGCGCCAGCCGCAGCCAGCTGCCTTCGGCCATCGGCCGCGCCGGCGCGGTGGGCGCATTCCAGTGCAGCAGGCGCTGGGCCGGCACCGTCATCGGCACCAGCAGCAAGGCCAGGAGGAAAAAGGGGCGTCGCGACATGGCCGGGGATCATACGTGGGGCGGCCGGCAAAGGTTGCAGATGTATCCATCCTTTCATCCGCATGAAGCGATTGACATGCTCGCAAAGGGCTGGCATCGTGCACGCACCATCGAGACCGGCGGAGGGACAGGCCCTTTGATGCCGGGGCAGCCCGCGGACAGCGCAAGCATCCGCGTAGGTGCCAAATCCTGCGGGGACCACCGCGTCCGCCGAAAGATGGTTCGAACCTTGCCTTCCGCAGGTCGAACGCGAGCTCCGCGAAGCTCGATGGCTGTTTTTCCAGGAACTTCCTCCGGAAACCGCCATGAGTCTCGTGAACGCCGCCAACCGATTCCTTCCCAGCGATACGCCCGCCGCCTTCGTGGCCGATGCGCAGCGCGTTGCCGTGCGCGGCGAGCGCGTCATCACCCTGTCGATGCGCCATGCCGGCGCGCGCCAGGTGGCGCTGCGCTACGAGCTGGTCGGCGCGGCCGATGCGCCGGTGGTGTTCGTGGCCGGCGGCATTTCCGCCCATCGCCATCTCGCCGCCAACGCCGATTTCCCGGAGAAGGGCTGGGTCGACGACCTCGTCGGTGAAGGCCGCGCGCTCGACCCGGCGAACCGCCGGCTGCTGTCCTTCGATTTCCTCGGCGCCGACGGCAAGCTCGATGCGCCGATCGACACCGCCGACCAGGCCGACGCCATCGCCGTGCTGCTCGACCTGCTGGGCATCGAGCAGCTGCACGGCTTCGTCGGCTACTCCTACGGCGCGCTGGTCGGCCTGCAGTTCGCCATCCGCCATGCCGCGCGGCTGCATCGCCTGGTGGCGGTGAGCGGCGCGCATCGCGCCCATCCGTATGCCGCCGCCTGGCGCGCGTTGCAGCGCCGCGCCGTCGCGCTGGGCCAGTTGCAGTGCGCCGAAGACCACGGCCTGGCGCTCGCGCGGCAGTTCGCCATGCTCAGCTACCGCACGCCGGAGGAGTTCGGCGAACGCTTCGATGCCGCGCCGGAAGTCGTCAATGGCCGCGTGCGCGTCGCCGCCGAGGATTACCTCGATGCCGCCGGCGCGCAGTACGTCTCGCGCACGCCGGTCGACGCCTACCTGCGCCTGTCCGAATCCATCGACCTGCACCGCGTCGTGCCTTCGGCCGTCGCCGTGCCCACGGTCGTCGTCGCCGTCGAAGGCGACCGCCTGGTGCCGCTGGCCGACCTCGTCTCGCTGGTCGAAGGCCTTGGCCCGCGCGGCAGCCTGCGCGTGCTGCGCTCGCCCTATGGCCACGACGCCTTCCTGAAAGAAACCGATCGCATCGACGCGATCCTCGCTACCGCCCTGCGCACCACCGGAGAAACCGCATGAGCCTGCACGATTCCGCCGACGTCCGCTGTACCGCCGCCACCGCCGCGGTGCGTGCCGGCATCGATCGCGACACCGCTTTCGGCGCGGTCACCCCGCCGCTGGTGCTGTCGTCGAACTTCTCCTTCGACGGCTTCGGCAACAAGCGCCAGTACGACTACACGCGCAGCGGCAATCCGACCCGCGACCTGCTGGGCGAAGCGCTCGCCGAACTGGAAGGCGGCGCCGGCGGCGTGATCACCGCGACCGGCATGGGCGCGATCACCCTGGTGCTGCACGCGCTGCTGCAGCCGGGCGACAAGCTGGTGGTGCCGCACGACGCGTACGGCGGCAGCTGGCGCCTGTTCAACGCATTGGCCAAGAAGGGCCACTTCGAGCTGATCACCGCCGACCTCACCGACCCGCGCTCGCTGGCCGAGGCGCTGGCGCAGTCGCCGCGGCTGGTGCTGGTGGAAACACCCTCCAACCCGCTGCTGCGCATCACCGACCTGCGCTTCGTCATCGACGCCGCGCACAAGGCCGGCGCGCTGGCGGTGGTCGACAACACCTTCCTCTCGCCGGCGCTGCAGCGGCCGATCGAGTTCGGCGCCGATGTCGTGCTGCACTCCACCACCAAGTACGTCAACGGCCACAGCGACGTGGTGGGCGGCGCGGTGATCGCGCGCGACGCCGAGGTGCACCAGCAGCTGGTGTGGTGGGCCAACGCGCTGGGCCTGACCGGCTCGCCGTTCGATGCCTTCCTCACCCTGCGCGGCCTGCGCACGCTGGATGCGCGCCTGCGCGTGCACCAGGAGAACGCCCAGGCCGTCGCCGCGCTGCTGCAGCGACACGAAGCGGTCGCGCAGGTCTATTACCCGGGGCTGGCCTCGCACCCGGGCCACGCGGTGGCCGCGCGCCAGCAGAAGGGCTTCGGCGCGATGATCAGTTTCGAGCTGGCGGGCGGCGATGCGGCGCTGCAGGAAATCGCGGTGCGTGCGTTCGTGGATGGCTTGCGCTACTTCACGCTGGCCGAATCGCTCGGTGGCGTGGAGAGCCTGGTCGCGCACCCGGCCTCGATGACCCATGCGGCGATGACCCCGGAGGCCCGCGCCAAGGCCGGTATCAGCGACGGCCTGCTGCGCCTGTCGATCGGCATCGAGTCGACCGAAGACCTCATCGCCGACCTGGCCGCCGGGCTGGAACGCGCCGACCGCGCGCTGGCCGAGGCCGAACGCAAACAGGCCGACGCATGAGCCAGGGCGCGCCCCTCGCTTCGCGCCGCATCGCCCCGGCCACGCGTACCCCGCGCCTGGCGCTGCTGGGGACCGGCGTGGTCGGCAGCGCCTTCGTGGCGCGGTATGAATCCCTGCAGCAGCGCCAGCTGCGCCTGCCGCGCTTCGAGTGGCTGGCCAATTCGCGCATCGCGCGCGATTGCGGCGCCGGTATCGCCCAGGCTTTGGCCGAAGCGCGGCAGGCGCCGCGCGATGCCGATGTCGACCTGCAACCGTGGGCCGAAACCACCGCGTTGCAGGCCGGCGACGTGCTGGTCGATGCGACCGCCAGCGATGCCGTCGCCAGCTGGCATGCCGACTGGCTCGCCCGCGGCGTGCACGTGGTCACCGCCAACAAGCTGGGGCAGGGCGCGCACTGGGAACGTGCCCAAGCCATTGGCGATGCGCGCCACGCCGGTGAATCCCACTATGGCGACAGCGCCACCGTCGGCGCGGGCCTGCCGCTGCTGAGCAGCGTGCGCGCGCTGGTTGCCGGCGGCGACCATATCCACGCCATCGAGGGCGTGCTGTCCGGGTCGCTGGCCTGGCTGTTCCATCGCTTCGACGGTCGCACGCCTTTCTCCGAATGCGTGCGCGCCGCCGCCCAGGCCGGTTACACCGAGCCGGATCCGCGCATCGACCTGTCCGGCGAGGACGTGCGCCGCAAGCTGCTGATCCTGGCGCGTGCGGCGGGCATCGCGCTGCGGGCCGAGCAGGTGCTGGTCGATTCACTGGTGCCCGAGGCGCTGGCGGCGTTGTCGCCCGCCGATTTCGATGCGCGCCTTCCGGAACTCGATGGGGTGCTGGCTACCCGTTGGCGGCATGCCCATGACGCCGGGCGCGTGCTGCGCTTCGTCGGGCGTTTCGATGCGCATGGCGCCACCGTGGGCCTGCGCGAACTGCCGGCCACCCATCCGCTGGCCGGCGGCGGCGGCACCGACAACCGCGTGGCGATCCACAGCGATCGTTACCGCGAACAGCCGCTGCTGATCCAGGGGCCGGGCGCTGGCGCGGAAGTCACCGCGGCCGCCCTGCTGGACGACGTGCTGCGCATCGTCGTCTGACACGCCAGGAAAAACGCATGCAGTGCGGAGAGAACACTGCATGCGGGGAGGGCGGGCCGTAGCCCGCCCTCCAACACCTCATGGCGATGGCCTTACTTCAGCCCTTCGCCCATCGTGCGCAGCAGCTCGCCCTGGTAGTCGCCGCTGAACTCCCAGAAGAACGCGCCGCCCAGGCCCTGCACCTTCACGTAGTTCATCTTCTCGGTGACGATGGCCGGGTTGTCGTAGCTCCAGAACGTGTTGCCGTCGTACTTCCAGTGCGCGCGCGCCTGCGAGTCGATGTAGCTGGTACCGGCACGGCCGCGCAGGACCTTGTAGTCCTCGTTGCCCGCCTCGTAGGTGCCCGGGGCCGCGCTGCCGTTCTGGTACAGGCCGTTGTTGGCATTCGACACGCCCGTCCAGCCGCGCCCGTAGAAGCCGATGCCGATGTTGAGCTTGGAAGCCGGCACGCCGCGGTCGAGGAACGCCTGGATGGCGTCATTGCTGTTGTAGTAGCGCTGGTCGCCGGTCGAAGGATCGGCGGTGGAGCTGAACAGCGCGGAGTGGTGGTTGGTCTTGGTATCCCAGGTGCCGTGGAAGTCATAGGTCATGACGTTGATGTAATCCACGGACGCCGCGTACAGGTTGGGATCGGTGACGCGCACCTTGTCCACGCCGGCGCCGACCGCCACGGTCAGCAGCAGGCCCGAACGCACCGCATCGAGCTGGCGGCGGAACTCGGCCAGCAGCGCGGTGTAGTTCTGGCGTTCCTCGGCGGTGCCGCAGGCCAGGCCGCAGGCGGCCGGGTATTCCCAGTCGATGTCGATGCCGTCGAACACGCCGGCCGCCGCCGCCGTGCCGCCCGCGCCGTCGGTCACCGGCAGGTTGCCGCGGATGTAGGCGTCGATGCACGAGGCCACGAACGCCTGGCGGTTCTCCGGACGGGCAGCGCTGGCGAAGCCGCGCGACCAGGTCCAGCCGCCGAGCGAGATCAGCACCTTCAGCCCCGGGTGCTTGGCCTTGAGCTTCTTGAGCTGGTTCCAGTTGCCGCGCAGCGGCTGGTCCCAGGTGTCGCCCACGCCGTCCACGCTCTGCCCGGCCGCGAACGACTTGGTGTAGTCGGCGAACGCATCGCCGCCTTCGCCGGTGGATTCGTTCGAGGGAATCGTCTTGCCGACCTCGCAGAGGTTGTTGCGCACGTTGCCGAAGGCGTAGTTGATGTGGGTCAGGTAGTTGGCCGCACCGCTGTTCTCGATGTCGCGCACCTGGTAGTTGCGGCCGTAGATGCCCCACTGGGTGAAGTAGCCGATCACGCGCTTGTTGCCGCCGCCGCCGGTGGCCACGCTGGTGCGCGCGCTGATCTGCGTGCTGTTGGCCGAGACGTTGCCGGCGTTGTCGCGGGCGCGCACGGTGTAGGTGTAGGCGGTGTCGGCCCGCAGCGCCGAATCGGTGTAGGAGGTCGTCGTCGGCGAGCCGACCAGCGTGCCGCCGCGATACACGTTGTAGCCGGCCAGGCCGCTGCCGCCGGTATCGGTGGAAGCGCTCCAGGACAGCGTGATGCTCGCGCTGGTCTGCGAGGTGGAGGCCAGCCCGGTGGGCACGCTCGGTGCGGTGGTGTCGGTGCTGGTGGCGTTGACGGTGATGCTCACCGCGCTAGACGTGGTGCTGGCGCCGGCGTTGTCGGTGGCCTTGGCGGTGAGCGCATACGTGCCCGCGGTCGCGCCGCTCCAGGTCACGCTGTAAGGCGCGCTGGTATCGGTGCCCAACGAGGTGCTGCCGCGGAAGAACTCCACGCCGCTGATCGTGCCGTCGCTGTCGCTCGCGGTGGCGGCAAGCGTGATGGTGGCGCCCGCGCTGTAGGTCGTGCCGGCGGTGGGGGCGGTCAGGGCCACGGTCGGCGGCGTGTTGCCCCCGGTGGTGCCGCAGGTGCCCAGCTCCTGGTACCAGCCGCAACTGGTGCAGTAGGTCGGGGCCACGTTCCAGATCTGCGTGGTGGTCTGGTAGAGCTTGCCCTGGTAGGTCAGCTTCGCGCCGGCCTGGTAGATCGTCGCGGCGTTCCATTCGGAAACGCCACTACAGGAAACGGACTGTGCCTGGGCCTGGAAAGCCAGGGCCAGGCTGGTGCAACCGCACAACAGCCAAGCTAAGGCGTGTTTCACGTTCACGATAGATCTCCTGTCCGGTAGATGGATGTCCTTTCCCCGGCGTTGCGCCGGGCCTTTCCCCCTGTGGCAACGAATTGCGGTGATCGCGAAGCGGGCCTGGCCTGTGAGCGGCCGGCCCGTAGACCTTCAGGTAGTGGTGATAACGTTGTCAACAAAGCGCCATCGTGAAGACGCCGGAAGTGTGACGTCTTTCCGGTGACAACGTTTACAGCGGTGGGGTGCATGCTGCGCCGCCGCAGTCTCCGGCGGCGCAGGGATGGCCGGCGGTCAGTCGCCCAGGGCCTCGAGCAGCGCGGCGTTGAAGCGGGCCGGGTCCTGCACCTGCGGGGAGTGGCCGAGGTCGGCGAATTCCACCAGCCGCGCGCCGGGAATCGCCGCGGCGGCACGCTTGCCCAGCGCCGGGTAGTTGCCGATGCGCGCGCGCACTTCCGGGGAAGCGGCATCGCGGCCGATGGCGGTGCGGTCCTTGAGGCCGATGAACAACGTGGTCGGCACGGTGAGCTTCGGCAGTTCGTAGACCACCGGCTGGTTGAACACCATGTCCGAGGTCAGGGCCTGGCTCCACGCCACGGCCTGCTTGCCGGGGCCGGCATACAGGCCCGCCTGCATGCGCGCCCATTGTTCGTATTCGGGCTTCCAGTCGCCGCCGTAGTACACCTCGCGCTGGTAGCGCTGGATGCTGGCGAAGTCGGTCTTCAGCTCACCGGCATACCAGGCATCGACGCTGCGCCACGGCACGCCTTCGGCCTTCCAGTCTTCCAGGCCGATGGGGTCGACCAGCGCCAGCCGTTCCACCGAGGCGGGGAACAGCAGCGCATAGCGGATCGCCAGCATGCCGCCCATCGAATGGCCGACCACGCTGGCGCGCTCGATGCCCAACTGCTGCAACAGCGCATGCGTGTTGGCCGCCAGCTGCGCCAGCGAATACTGGTAGCCGGCAGGCTTGCTGGATTTGCAGAAGCCGACCTGGTCCGGCGCGATCACGCGGTAGCCGGCCTGCGTCAGGGCGGAAATGGTGTCGCGCCAGGTGGCGGCACAGAAGTTCTTGCCGTGCAGCAGCACCGCGGTGCGCCCGTTGGGCGTGCCGGCGGCGGGCACGTCGAGATACGCCATTTCCAGCTTCTGCTGCTGGGATTCCAGCGCGAACGTGTGCACCGGATACGGATACTCGAAGCCTTCCAGCCGCGGGCCGTAGGTGTCGGCGGCCAGCGCGGGCGTGGCGCCCAGCGCGAGCGAAAGCGTAAGCAGGCGGAAAACAGGGCGCATCCGCGACCTCCTTCGTGGGGGAGGTCGCAGGTTACCGCAGCCAGGCGGTGGCGCCGGTCAGCACTCGATGACGTTCACCGCCAGTCCGCCGCGGCTGGTTTCCTTGTACTTGTCCTGCATGTCGCGGCCGGTGTCGCGCATGGTCTTGATGACCTTGTCCAGCGAGACCTTGTGCTTGCCGTCGCCGCGCATCGCCATGCGCGAGGCGTTGATCGCCTTCACCGCGCCCATCGCGTTGCGTTCGATGCACGGAATCTGCACCAGGCCGCCGATGGGGTCGCAGGTCAGGCCGAGGTTGTGTTCCATGCCGATCTCGGCGGCATTCTCGATCTGCCCCGGGTTGCCGCCGAGCGCGGCGACCAGGCCACCCGCAGCCATCGAGCAGGCCACGCCCACTTCGCCCTGGCAGCCGACTTCGGCGCCGGAGATCGAGGCGTTCTCCTTGTAGAGGATGCCGATGGCGGCGGCGGTGAGCAGGAAGTCGAAGATGCGCTGTTCGTTGCTGCCGGGGCAGAAGCGGTCGAAGTAGTGCAGCACGGCGGGGATGATGCCGGCCGCGCCGTTGGTCGGGGCGGTGACGACGCGCCCGCCGGCGGCGTTCTCTTCGTTGACCGCCAGCGCGTAGAGGTTCACCCAGTCCAGCGTGGTGAGCGGGTCGCGCATGTTGGCCTCCGGCTTGGAGGACAGTTCGCGGTACAGCGTGGGCGCGCGGCGCGAGACGTGCAGGCCGCCGGGGAGGGTGCCTTCCTCGCGGATGCCGCGCTGCATGCAGCTCTGCATGGCGTTCCAGAGCTCGCGCAGGCCGTCGCGGATTTCCGCCTCGCTGCGCCAGCTCTTTTCGTTCTCGAACATCAGCTCGGCGATGCTCAGGCCGCTGCGCGCGCATTGGGCGAGCAGTTCGTCGCCGCTGTTGAACGGGTAGGGCAGCGGGGTTTCGTCGGCGACGATGCGGTCGTCGGCGGCGTCGTCCTGGTTGACGACGAAGCCGCCGCCGACGGAGTAGTAATCGCGCGTGGCGATGACTTCGTCGTGGGCATCGTAGGCGGTGAAGCGCATGCCGTTGGTGTGGAACGGCAGCTTCTGGCGCTTGTTCATCGGCAGGTCGCGCTTCTCTTCGAAGGCGATCTCGTGCTGGCCCATCAGGTTGATGCGCTTGCTGCTGCGGATGCGCTCCAACGTGGCCGGGATGATGTCCGGGTCGATCAGGTTCGGACGGTGGCCCTCCAGGCCGAGCAGGACGGCCTTGTCGGTACCGTGGCCACGGCCGGTGAGGGCGAGCGAGCCGAAGACTTCGGCGCGCAGGCGCACGGTGTCCTGGAGGCGGCCGGTATCCAGCAGCCAGCGGTGGACGAAGCGCTCGGCGGCGCGCATCGGGCCCACGGTATGGGATGAGCTCGGGCCGATGCCGATCTTGAACAGGTCGAACGTGCTGACAGCCATGGTGCGGGGACGGCAAGAAAGGTTGAGTATTCTAGTCCGCGGGCCGGGTCAGGCCTGAACGCAGTGCAGCAATTCGCCGGGGAATGTATGGGGCTGACGTTGTATCAACGCGATGACTGTCATCTGTGCGACATGGCCGTGACGGTGCTGGCCACCGCGCGGGCCGGGGACTTCACCAGCGTCTTCATCGACGAGGATCCGGGGCTTGAGGCGCGCTACGGGGTGCGGGTGCCGGTGCTGCGCGACGCTTCGGGGCGGGAGCTGGATTGGCCTTTCGATGCTGTTCGCTTGTTGGCCTGGCTGGCTGACGGGGCCGCTTGTTGAGAAGCTTCGGCTCGCATGGGTTCCCTGCACGGCGCCCGGGGGCAGGCCCCTTTCGGGACACGCCGTGAATCCATCCATGGAGGCTCGTAGGCGACATCCATGTCGCCTACGGTCCCGAAAGGGGCCTGCCCCCGGACGCCCGATGGCTTCCCATGGCGGATCGAAGATCAAGGGCGGCTTTCCGTCTTTCATAAAAAAGGGCGGAGCCGGCGAGGATGACGGCTCCGCCCGCAAGGGCGCGACGACTGGCACGCCCCGAAGGCGCTTACTTGGCTTTCAGGACCACCTTGGTGCTGATCGCCGTTTCGTTCGGAATGGTCTTGGTGTCCGCCCAGTCGCCGCCGCCGACGCCGAAGTCCAGGCGCTTGACCGTCGCCTTGCCCGCCAGCACCGGCTGCGCGCCCGGGGTCCAGGTGAAGGTCAGCGTGACCGGCTTGCTCACGCCACGCAGTTCCAGGGTGCCGTCGGCGGCGTACTGGTTGCCGCCCAGCGAACGGAACTTGGTGGCGCGGTAGTGCGCGGTGGCGAACTTGGCGACGTTGAAGAAATCCGCGCCCTGCAGCGTGGAGTCGCGGTCCGGGTTGCCGCTCTTGGCGCCCGCCAGCGGAATGGCGACGTCCAGCTTGGCGGCGGCCAGGTTGGCCGGGTCGAAGCTCAGCTGCGTGCTGAAGCCGGGGAAGGTGCCGGTGAAGGTCTCGCCGTCGTATTTGCTGGCGAACACCAGGGTCGAGCCGGGGGCCTGCACGTAGTCGGCGGCCAGCGCCGGGGCGCCGGCCAGCAGGGCGACGAGCGAGGCGGCCACGGCGGCCGGGGAAGCGAACTTGGAGGACATCGGGGGTTTCCTCAGGTCTTGGGAGAAAGCCAGCCGCGCGGAAGCATCCGGGCCAGGGTGGCGTCGCGCTGGAACAGGTGGTGGTAGAACGCGGCGCCGGCATGCGCCAGCACCACGGCGATCAACAGCCAGAAGCCCCACTCGTGGAAGAAGTGGGCGACGGCGCGGATGCCTTCGTCCGGGCCGCTCAGCTTGGGCACTTCGACCAGGCCGAACCAGCGGAACGGACGCAGGCCGCTGGCCGAGTCATACAGCCAGCCGGACAGCGGCAGGATGAAGATCAGCGCGTACAGCAGCCAGTGGGTGGCGGTGGCGATCTTCTCCTGCCAGCCCGGCGTGCCCGGCACCGGCTTCGGCGCGCCGGCATACACGCGCCACGCCAGCCGCGCGACGACCAGCGCCAGTACGGTGAGCCCCAGCGATTTGTGCGCGGTGTACACCCAGAAATATTTCGGGGTCTTCGGCAGTTCGCCCATCGTCAGGCCCACGATGCCCAGCAGCAGGATCAGCACGGCGATCAGCCAATGCAGGGTCTGGCTCACGCCCCCCCAGCGGTCGGCGGTGTTGCGCAGGGTCATGGCGTGGCTTCCTTGGCGGGTGCGGCGGAGGAGGTCGGGGAGTCGGACGCAGGCGCGGATTCGGGTTCGGCATCCTCTTCCGCCTTGCCCTGGCGGATCGCCTCGGCCTCGATGCGCAGCTGCACTTCATCGCCGATCACCGATTTCCAGGCATCGATGCCGAAGGCCGCGCGGCTGATCGTGGTGGTGGCCGAAAAGCCGGCGGTGCGGTGGAACGGCGGCAGCGGATGGCGCTTGAGCTGGTTGAGCGTGACGTCCAGCGCAATCTCCTGGCTGACGCCGTGCAGGGTCAGCGTGCCGTATACCTTGGCGTGCTGCGCGTCGATCGGCTCCACGCGGGTGGAGACGAAATGCGCCTGCGGGAAGCGTTCGCCATCGAGCAGGTTGCGCGCCAGCACCGCCTGGTTCCACTTGGCATCGCCCAGGTCCAGGCGGGTCAGCGGCACGCTCACGTCCAGCCGCGCGGCTTGCCAGTCTTCCGGGTCGAAACGCAGGCTGCCCTCGCTGCCGGACACCGTGCCCAGCGCCTTGGAGAACCCGGCGTGGTCGATGGAGAACAGTACCCGGGTATGCACCGGGTCGAGCGCGTACTGCACGGGTGCGGCCTGGGCCATCGGGATGGCGGCCAGGACCAGGGACAGCAGCAGGAGGCGGGCGCGTGGATTCATGTCGGCGATTCTAGGCATACCCCGGGTGTCACGCTCGCGGTTGCGCCCGCAACGATCCGTTGCGAGCATGCGCGGCAGGACGCGAAAGGAACGACAGGGATGACGGGCAAGGGATTGCGCGCCTGGTGCAGGGGCGCGATGGCCTGGGCCGGGCTGGGGATGGCCGTGGCCGCGCACGCGGCCGTGCCGGAGCAGCCGCGCTTCGGGTTGGTCGAAGGGGGCGATGGCCTGCCTTCCACGGAAATTGCAGGGATCGCGCAGGATCGCGAGGGCTACCTGTGGCTGGCCACCGGTGACGGCCTGGCGCGCTACGACGGCGCCGGTTTCAAGGTCTGGCGGCACGATCCGCGCGATGCCGCCTCGCTGCCCGGCAATTCGGTGCAGGCGCTCTACATCGATGCGCAGGACCGCATCTGGGTGTCGGCCGAAGGCCGCGGCGTGAGCATGCTCGATGCCGCGCGCCAGCGCTTTCGCCACTACCGCACCGGCAGCCATCCGCAATTGCGTGACGAGGAAGTCTTCGCGCTGTCCGGTCGCCGCGACGAGGTGTGGTTTGGCACGCAGGCCGGCCAGCTCTATCGCATCGATGCGGCCGGCGCGCTCGCCCGCGTGGATACCGCCGGGCTGCTGCCGCCAGACGCGCACGTGATGGCGATGGCCTCCACGCCCTCCGGCGAACTGTGGGTGGGCACCACCGGCGGGCTGCTGCACTACGACGGCGCGCAGCTGCGCCGCGAGGCGATGCCCATCGAGGACGGCCTGTTCGCGCTGGCCTGGATCGATGGACGCCTGTGGGCGAGCAGTGCCGCCGGCATTGCGTGGCGCGATGCCGATGGCGAATGGCACCTGCCGCCCTGGTCGCGACGTTTCGGCACCGAGGCGGGCAACATCGCCTGGGCGATCGCCGCCGCCGGCGACGGCGAATACTGGCTGGGCAGCGAGCGCGGCCTGTGGCGCACGCATGGCGATGCCGACCCCGTGCCGATGCTCGGCGAGCAGGTGCCGCTGAGCCGGCGGCGCAACGTGATGACGCTGCTGCGCGGCCAGGACGGCGGGCTGTGGGTGCCGCTGCATGGTCGCGGCCTGGCCTACCTGCGTGCGGACTGGAAGCGCACCGCGGTGCTGCCGTTGCCGGTGGAACTGGGGGACGGCGTGTATTGCCCGCTGGTGCAGGCGGCCGATGGCGGGCTGTGGCAGGTCGAGCCGGAAGGCCGGTTGTCGCGGCTGGATACGCGCAGTGGCGAACGCCAGGCGCTGCCGCGCGCGTGGCCGGCGCTGCGCGCGATGCCGGTGACCGCCGGCGTGCAGGACCATCGCGGCCGTTTGTGGCTGGGCAACTACCTCACCGGCCTGGCGCGCATCGACCTGGCGAACGGCCAGTACTGGACCTGGCAGGATCCGGCCGATGCCACGCCGCAGTACGGCGCGCCGGGGTGGATGGTCGAGGACGCGCACGGCGACATCTGGCTGAGCGTGCTCAATACCGTGCAGCGTCGCGCGGGGGACAGCGGCCGGGTGCTGGCGGCGTTCGAGTTCGGTCGCGACGCGCAATTGCCCGGTGCGCAGATCGGCCAGCTGGGCAACGGCCCGGACGGGGCGGTGTGGCTGTCGGGCAGTCGCGGGCTGCATGCCTGGGATGCGGCGCGGCAACGGTTCGTGCCGGTGCCCGGCCTGCCGGCGCAGGACGTGGAAGCCTTCGCGCTGGCGCCGGATCGAAGCCTGTGGACCTATCGCCTGGGCGAACTCGTGCAGTGGCGCCAGGACGGCGCGCGCTGGCGCCAGGCCCGGCGCATGGCCGCGGCGGAAGGCGTGCCGGCGACCGAGGCCATGGATCTGCGCGTGGATGCCCTGGGCCGCATCTGGCTGGCGACGCGGCGCGGCCTGTGGCGTATCGATCCGGCGGCCGCCACGGTGGGCATGTCGGCCGCGCGTGCGTTCGGCCTGCGCGATGGCCTGAGCAGCCGGGAGTTCATCCGCGGCTGCCTGCGCATGGATCGCGACGGCGTGCTGGCCGGCGCCACCGTGGACGGCAACCTGCTGCTGGTGGATACGCGCATGCCCGATCCCGCGCCGGTCACGCCGCCGCTGCGCATCGAGGAAATCAGCGTCATGCGCGATGGCCAGCGCACCGCGCTGCCGGTGCAGGGCACGCTCACGCTGCGCGCCACCGACCGCCAGTTGCGCGTGGCCGCGCGGCTGCTGTCCTTCGGCGACGGGCAGGGCATCCGCTACCGCTGGCGCATGCAGGGGCTGGACGAGGCGTGGAGCGACCTCGACAGCCAGGCCCTGCGCGAGTTCGCGCTGCTGCCGCCGGGGCAGTACACGCTGCAGATCCAGGGCGTGGACGCGCAGGGCAATGCGTCAAACGTCCACCACCTGCGCCTGGCGATGCCGCCGCCGTGGTGGCGCAGCCATCTCGGGCTGCTGTTGTTCGGCCTGCTGGCGCTGCTGGTGGTGTGGGCGATCGCCGCGCTGTACCGGCAGCGCTTGCGCACGCGCCATGCCTGGCAGTTGGCGCAGCACAAGCGCGAAGTGGCCGAGCAGGCCTCGCTGGCGAAGAGCCACTTCCTGGCCACGCTGGGCCACGAGGTGCGCACGCCGATGACCGGCGTGCTCGGCATGACCGAGCTGCTGCTGCAGACCCCGCTGGACGCGCGCCAGCACGGCTATGCCAGCGCCATCGACACTGCCGGGCGCCACCTGCTGCGGCTGGTGAACGATGCGCTGGACCTGGCGCGCATCGAGGCCGGCAAGCTGTCGCTGGAGCGGCGCAACTTTCCGCTGCACGCGCTGCTGGAACAGGCGATGGCGCTGGCGCGGCCGCTGGCCGGCCGCAAGGGCCTGGCGTTCGCGTGCGAGATCGACCCGGCGCTGCCGCCGGCGCTGCGCGGCGACCCCAGTCGCGTGCGGCAGATCCTGCTCAACCTGCTCAGCAACGCGATCAAGTTCACGGAACGCGGCACGGTGACGCTGCGCGCGATGCCCGCCACGCCAGGTCGCGGCGTCGTGTTCGAGATCCGCGACACCGGCCCGGGCCTGAGCACCGAACAGCAAGCCGGCCTGTTCCGCCGCTTCGAACAGGGCGGCGCGCACGGCCGCACGCGGCAGGGCGGCAGCGGCCTGGGGCTGGCGATCTGTCGCGAACTGGCCACCGCCATGGGCGGCCACGTCGGGGTGGAAAGCGCGCCGGGGCAGGGCGCCTGCTTCCGCGTCGAACTGCCGTTGCCCTGGGCCGCGCAGGCCGATGTCGACCTGGATGCCGCCGCGCCCGCCCCGCCGGTCGCGTCGTTGCCCCCGCTGCGCCTGCTGCTGGTGGAGGACGATGACACCGTGGCCGATGTCGTCCGCGGCCTGCTGCATGCGCGCGGCCATCGCGTCACGCGGGTCGCGCACGGGCTGGCCGCGTTGGCCGAATTGCAGCTGCAGGCGTTCGACGTGGGCCTGTTCGACCTCGACCTGCCGGGCATCGACGGCCTGGCGCTGGTCCGACAACTGCGCACGATGGGGGTGGTGTTGCCGGTCATCGCCCTGACCGCGCGCTCGGACCCGGAAGCCGAACCGCAGGCCCGCGCGGCGGGCTGCGCGGGCTTCCTGCGCAAGCCGGTGACCGGGCAGGCGCTGGCCGGCGCGCTGGCCGCGCTCGACCTGCAGGCCGGTGCGCCGGCGACGGCATGACCGCTGCCGCCTCGCCCCGCCGACTTGCCAGCCCGCCCCGCCGCCCAGCAGGATGCGGGCCGGGGAGGCGGACATGACGATGCAGGTGGCGGGACACGGTGTTGGCAACGGGGCATGGCGGCGGGTCGTCCGCTTCGCCGTGCGCGGCCTGTTCGCCCTGTGCGCCGCCGCCAGCGGCATCGCCACCGCGGCGGTGCCGGCCACGCCGCAGCCGCGCCAGCTCACCGTCGCCGACGGCCTGCCCTCCAACACCATCAACGGCTTTGCCGAAGACGCCTACGGCTACATGTGGCTGGCCAGCGGCGATGGCCTGGCCCGCTACGACGGCCGCGGCTACCGCATCTGGCGCATCGAGGACGGCTTGCGCGACAACATGATCTGGGCCGTGCACGTCGATGCGCGCAACCGGGTCTGGATCGGCACCGAGAACGCTGGCCTGGTCATGCTCACCGCCGACCGCCGGCGCTTCCACTACTACGACCATCGCGGCTACCCGCAGATGCTCGGCAATACCGTGTGGTGCGTGGAATCCACGCCCGACGGCAGCGTCTGGTTCGGCACCTCCACCGGGGGCCTGTACCGGCTGGACCCGGCCGGGAAGATGCACCGCTTCATGCCGATCCCGGGCGATGAGCGCAGCCTGCCTTCGACCTCGGTGAATTTCCTGAAGGTCGGCCCGGACGGCACCTTGTGGGTGGCGGCCAAGAACGGCGTCGCGCGCTGGACCGGGCACGATTTCGAACGGCTGGCGATGCCGGGCGACGTGACGCGCTACATCAACGGCCTGTCGGTGGAAGCCGATGGCAGCCTGTGGATCGCCGATTCCAACGGCAGCCCGCTGCTGCGCCATCCCGACGGCAGCTGGGACCCGCACCCGTGGCGCCACATCACCGACGACTCCGTGCTCAGCGTGCTGCTGCGCGACAGCGCCGGCAGCTACTGGCTCGACACGCTCTCCGGCCTGGGCCGCGAGGCCGACGGCGAGCTGCGCAACGTACCGCTGTACAGCGGTTCGGCGCACGGGCTGGTCAAGCCGAACTGGTCGGCCGCTTACGAGGACCACGAAGGCGGCATCTGGTTCGCCAGCCCGAACACCGGCCTGTGGCACCTGCCGGCGAACTGGCGGCAGTTCGCGGTGCTGGCCAATCGGCGCGAGGACGACACCTCGATCGGCAACCCTTACGTGCTGGCCGCCGCGCGCGCCGCCGACGGACGTTTCTGGCTGGTCGGCACGCGCGGCATGCTCGATCGCCTGGACCCGGCCACCGGCGCCGTGGAGCACCACCTGCAGCCGGTCGACGGGCTGAAGTGGCCGCAATCGGTGATGGAGGACCAGCAGGGGCGCGTGTGGATCGGCCTGTACCGCTCGCTGGTGCGCTACGACCCGGCCGACCACGGCGTGCTGCGCTGGCACGACACCGACGCGCGCGATGCGGCGATGCACGGCGAGGCGGAGATGATCCGCCAGACCGCCGACGGCCGGCTGTGGATGTATTCCGATGTCGATGGCATCCAGCTGCGCGATCCCGATGGCCACGTGCTGCGCACGCTGGCGCACGACGCGCACGGGCTCACCCGCGAGCTGGCGGTCAACGAAATGCGCGTGGGTCCGGACGGATTGATCTGGCTGGCGACCAGCCGCGGCATGCTGCACTGGAACGAGGCGGCCGACCGCTTCGATCCGGTACCGGGCGCGCCCACGCAGGCGATCTACGCCTCGGCGTTCACCGATACCGGCATCACCTGGCTGGCCGGCATGGGCCAGGTGTCGCAGTACTTCTGGGACGGGCAGCGCCTGCAGCTGCTCGATGGCGTCGGCGCGCGCGAGGATTTCCCCGCGCTGGAGCCCGGCAGCATGGTGGTGGATGCCGCCGGCGTGGCCTGGGTGTCGAGCATGCGCGGGCTGATCCGCATCGACCCGGCCAACCGCGCCATCCGCATCTACGGCGTGCACGACGGCCTGCCGAACCAGCAGTTCCGCCCGCGCACGCTGCTGCAATCGCGCCTGGGCCAGGTGGTGGCCGCCACGCCCGACGGCCTGGTGCTGTTCGACCCCGCGCACGTGCGCCCGTCCACGCGACAGCCGCCGCTGATGATCGAGCGCGTCGGCGTGCGCCGCGGCGAGAGCGGGCTGGACCTCACGCATGTCGAGCCGCTGGAAATCGCCGACGGCGACCGCGACCTGCATATCGTCGCGCGCATGCTCTCCTTCGCCGACTCGGACGCCAACAGCTACCGTTTCAAGCTCAGCGGCTACGACCCGGACTGGATCGACGTCGGACCCAGCGGCGAACGCCTGTTCTCGCGCCTGCCGTCGGGGCGCTACAGCCTGGAAGTGCAGGGCAAGACGGTGGACGGCGTGTGGTCCAAGGTGCGCACGCTGGAATTTCGCGTGATGCCGCCGTGGTGGCGCAGCGGCTGGGGCATCGCGGTGCTCTCGGCGCTGGGCTTGCTGGTCATCGGCGTGGCGGTGCTGCTGTACCGGCGCCGCCTGCGTCGCCTGCATGCCTGGCAACTGGCGATCCACAAGCAGGAACTGGCCGAGCAGGCCTCGCTGGCCAAGACGCGCTTCCTGGCCACGCTCGGCCACGAGGTGCGCACGCCGATGACCGGCGTGATGGGCATGAGCGAGCTGCTGCTCAATACGCCGCTGGACACGCGCCAGCGCGGCTACACCGAGGCGATCCGCCGCGCCGGCGCGCACCTGCTGCGGCTGGTGAACGACGCGCTGGACCTGGCGCGCATCGAGTCGGGCAAGCTGGAGCTGGACCTGCAACCGTTCTCGGTGAACCAGCTGGTGGAGGAGGTCGCGGCGATGACCGCGCCGCTGGCCGAGAGCCGCGGGTTGTCCTTCGTGCTCGACAACGCGTTGCCCGGCGAGCTCACCGCCAACGGCGATGTCACCCGCGTGCGGCAGATCCTGCTCAACCTGCTCAACAACGCGGTGAAATTCACCGAACGCGGCAGCGTCACGCTGCATGTGGGCACGCTGGCGCCGGGGCAGGGCCTGCGCTTCGAAGTGGCCGACACCGGCCCGGGCGTCAGCGCCGAACAGCAGCAGCGCCTGTTCCGCCGCTTCGAACAGGGCGAAGGCCCGCGCACCGCGGCACGCTACGGTGGCAGCGGCCTGGGCCTGGCGATCTGCCAGGAACTGGCGGTGGCGATGAGCGGCCGCATCGATATCGTCAGCCGGCTGGGGCATGGCACGCGCTTCATCGTCGAGCTGCCGCTGCGCTGGGTCACCTCCGGCGCGGCGCGCAGTGCGGCCGCCGCGGTGGCGCCCTCGATCGAAGCGGGCCTGCAGATCCTGCTGGTGGAAGACGACGCCACCATCGCCGAAGTGATTTCCGGATTGCTCGCCGCGCGCGGGCATCGCGTCGTGCATGCCGCGCATGGCCTGGCCGCGCTGACCGAAGTGGCCGAACAGCCGTTCGACGTGGCGCTGCTGGACCTGGACTTGCCCGGCCTGGACGGCTTCGCGCTGGCCCGCCAGCTGCGCGTGTTCGGCCATGCGATGCCGTTGATCGCGGTGACCGCGCGCGCGGATGCCGAGGCGGAGCCGGCGGCGCGCGCGGCGGGGTTCGACGGGTTCCTGCGCAAGCCGGTGACGGGGGAAATCCTGACTGAAGCGATCGCGCAGGTCTTACGCGACGAAACGTAGTTTTGCGGATGCCCGCGAACTTCCGCGGCGATAGCGTCCTCCTGCACAACGAGAGGACCACTCGCGGGTACCCACGGATGGGACTCAGCCTTTCACTACTTCCGCGATGAGCGGTCGGCAGTCCATGAGTGCGTTGCCTGGTGCGGGGCGGCTCGTGCCGGCCCGGCTTACTCCGCCACTTCCTCCACCTGCCGCGGTTCCGGCCGGATGTCGGAGAGCTGCCAGAAGATCAGCGTCGAGGTCAGGGTGATCGCGCCCACGCATACGAAGGTGGCGTGCAGTGCCTCGGTGGCATCGCCGTGGTCCACGCCCAGGTGATGGCTGAAGGCGGCCAGCAGGCTGCCGGCGGCGGCCGCGCCGAAGCCGGTGGCCAGCATCATCACCATCGACAGCAACGAGTTGCCGGGGCTGGCCATGTCGCGGTCGAGGTCGCGCAGGGTCACGGTGTTCATCACGGTGAACTGCAACGAGTTGACCGCGCCGAACACGGCCAGCTGCACCAGCCGCCAGACGATGTGCTGGCCCGGGTCGACGAGCGCGAAGCTCGCCATCATCACGCCGACCAGCACGGTGTTGATCATCAGCACGCGGCGGTAGCCGAAGCGCGTCACCAGCCGCACCGCAGCCCGCTTGGAGGCCATGCCCGCCAGCGCCACCGGCACCATCATCAGGCCGGCGTTCATCGGGCTCATGCCCAGGCCGACCTGCAGCAGCAGCGGAATCAACAGCGGCATGCTGCCGCTGCCGATGCGCGAGAACAGGTTGCCGAGGATGCCGATGCGGTAGCTGGCCACGCGGAACAGCGCCAGCGGGAACAGCGGCGCCTTTGCATTGGCGGCATGCAGCCAGTAGCCGATCAGCGCGGCCAGGCCGCCGATGGTCAGCAGCATCACGAACGCGCTGCGCAGGCCCAGCTCGGAAATGCCGTCCAGCGCCAGCGACAGCGCCACCATGCCGAACGCCAGCATCACGTAGCCGGTAAGGTCGAAGCGCTGGCGCTGGGCGCCGTAGTGGTCGGGCATGATTTTCAGCGCGGCGACCAGGCCGATCACCCCGATCGGCAGGTTGATCAGGAACACCCAGTGCCACGAGGCCACTTCCACCAGCCAGCCCCCGAGCGTGGGGCCGATCAGCGGGCCGATCAGCGCGGGGATGGCGATGAAGCTCATCGCGCGCAGGAACTCCTCGCGCGGCACCGAACGCAGCACCGCCAGCCGGCCGATCGGCAGCAGCATCGCGCCGCCGATGCCCTGCACGACGCGCGCGGCCACCAGCTGGCCGAGCTGCTGGGCGCCAGCGCACAGCAACGAGCCGAGGGTGAAGACGATGATCGCGGCCAGGAAGGTGCGGCGCGTGCCGTAGCGGTCGGCCACCCAGCCCGATGCCGGGATGAACATCGCCACCGCCAGCGCGTAGCTGAAGACCACCGACTGCATCTGCAGCGGGCTTTCGCCCAGGCTGCTGGCCATCGCCGGCAGGGCCGTATTGACGATGGTCGAGTCCAGCATCTGCATGAAGATCGCCAACGACACCAGCCACAGCAAGGGACGCAGGGAGGCGTAGGTCGGCGGGGTGTTCATGGGCGCTCGCACGAAGGGGACGCCCCATTATCGGACAGGGCATGTGCAGGCGATGCCGGGAAGTGGCATCGCCGTGCTTTTCGCCCGATGCGGGATGGCGAGGGGGCCGATTCGGCAAGCCCGCGCGCGATGGTCGCGCGGGGCGGGGTGGGCTCAGCGGCGGCTGATCTCGTGCACGGCATCGACCAGCACGCGTACGTGCTCGGGGTCCATGTCCGGCGACATGCCGTGGCCAAGGTTGAACACATGGCCCTCGCGCGAGCCGCCATTGCCTTCGGCGTAGCTGTCGAGCACGCGGGTGGCCTCGCGCGCGATGGCGTCCGGCGCGCCGTACAGCGTGGCCGGATCGAGGTTGCCCTGCAGGGCGACGCGGCCGCCGGTGCGGCGCGCGGCATCGGCCAGTTCCACCGTCCAGTCCACGCCCACCGCTTCGGCGCCACTGGCGGCCAGCGCCTCCAGGTGCACGCCGTTGCCCTTGCCGAACAGGATCAGCGGCGTGCGCTGCGCACCTTCGCCGCGTGCCAATTCGCGCGCGATGCGGGTGAGATAGGGCAGGGAGAATTCACGGTACATCGCCGGCGACAGCACGCCGCCCCAGGTATCGAACACCTGCAGCGCCTGCGCGCCGGCCTCGCGCTGCGCGCCGAGGTAGGCGATCACCGCGTCGGTCACCACCTCCAGCACGCGATGCAGCAGCGCCGGCTCGTTGAGCGCCATCGCCTTGATCCGGGCGTACTCCTTGCTGCCGCCGCCTTCGACCATGTAGCAGGCCAGCGTCCACGGGCTGCCGGAGAAGCCGATCAGCGGCACCGCGCCATCCAGCTCGCGACGGATCAGCCGCACCGCGTCGGTGACATAGCGCAGCTCGGTGCCCATGTCCGGCACCGCCAGCTTGGCGACGTCGGCCGCGCTGCGCAGCGGGCGCTCGAACTTCGGGCCCTCGCCGTCGGCGAAGTACAGGCCCAGGCCCATCGCGTCGGGCACGGTGAGGATGTCGGAGAACAGGATCGCCGCGTCCAGCGGGAAACGGCGCAGCGGCTGCAGCGTGACCTCGCAGGCAATCTCCGGGTTCTTGGCCATGGCCAGGAAGCTGCCGGCCTTGGCGCGGGTGGCGCGGTACTCCGGCAGGTAGCGGCCGGCCTGGCGCATCAGCCACACGGGCGTGCAGTCCACCGGTTCGCGGCGCAGGGCGCGCAGCAGGCGATCGTTCTTCAGCATCGGGTTTCCTTCAGGGGCCGTCGTCGCCACCGGGCGCCGGCGTGATCTCGTAGCCGCGCTTGAGTTGCGAGTCGCGGGCCTTGTCGAAGGCGCGTTGCGCCTCTTCCTGCAGCAGGTACTGCTCGCGCCGCAGCTGGATGCGCCCGCCGATCTCGCCGCTCTCGCGCACCAGCTCCCAGCCGCCGAACAGGTCGGGGGCCAGGGTGAGCTGCACGTAGCGCAGGGGCGCGGTGCCGATCGGGGGTTGTCGCAGGTAAACGCGCATGGCGCCGATTGTACCGGCTGGCCCGGCGCGACGCCGGGATGCGATGTCGCGCGGCCTCAGCCGCGCAGCACGTCCAGCACGGCGGCCTCGTCCACGTCCGGCACCACTTCGGCCTGGCCGATGCCCCGCCACAGCACCAGGCGCAGGCGGCCGGCGACGTTCTTCTTGTCCAGGCGCATGCGTGCCAGCAGCGCCTGCGGGTCCAGGCCGGCCGGGATCGTCGTGGGCAGGCCGTAGGCCTCCAGCAGTGCGCGCAGGGTGTCGGTGTCGGCGGCCGGGGCCATGCCCAGGCGGGCGGAGAGGCGCGCGGCCAGCACCATGCCCACCGCCACGGCTTCGCCATGGTTGAGGTTGTCGTTGTGCGGGGCGCCGTACCCCTGTTCGGTCTCGATGGCGTGGCCGAAGGTGTGGCCAAGGTTGAGCAGGGCGCGCTCGCCCTTTTCCAGCGGGTCGCGTTCGACGATCTCGGCCTTGTGCTCGCAGCTGCGCGCGATCGCCTGCGCGGTGGCCCCGGCCTCGCCGCGCAGCAGCGCTTCGCGCTCGGCCGCCAGCCACTGGAAGAACAGGGGGTCGCGGATCGCGCCGTACTTGATGACCTCGGCCAGCCCGGCGCGCAGTTCGCGCGCCGGCAGGCTGTGCAGGGCGGTGGTGTCGGCGATGACCGCGCGCGGCGGATGGAACGCGCCGACCAGGTTCTTGCCCTGCGGGATGTCCACGGCGGTCTTGCCGCCCACGGAGGAGTCGACCATCGACAGCAACGTGGTGGGCAGCTGCACGCAGTCCACGCCGCGCATCCAGCACGCCGCCGCGAAGCCGGCCAGGTCGCCGACCACGCCGCCGCCGAGCGCGAACACGCAGGCGTCGCGGGTGGCGCCGAGCTCGGCCAGGGCGGTGATCGCCGCGCCGAAGTGGTCCAGCGTCTTGGAGGCCTCGCCGGCCGGGATCACCAGCTCGCCGACCTGGAGCTGCGGGCGCGCCTGCACCAGCGCGGCGCGCACGCGTGAGGCATAGAGCGGGGAGACGGTGTCGTCGCTGACGATCAACACGTGGCGGCCACGCACCGGGGCGGCCAGGCGCGCGCCGTCGCGCAGCAGGTCCGGGCCGATGGCGATGACGTAGGGCGTGGCGCCGCCGACATCGACGGTGCGCAGGGAGGAGGCGTCGTTCATGCGTGGGTGATGGTCCGGGGCTGCCAGGCGGCGGCCAGTCGCGTCACCAGGTGCGCGGTGGCCTCGGCCGGGGAAAGGTGGTCGGTGTCCAGGCTGAGGTCGGCCAGTTCGCGGTACAGCGGGTCGCGCGCCACGGCCAGGGCGTGCAGGACGTCTTCGCGATCCGGGCGCTGCAGCAGCGGCCGGGTGCGGTCGCGATGCAGGCGTTCGAGCTGGCTGGCCACGCTGACATGCAGGTGGATGACGAAGCCGCGCGCGCGCAGGCCCTCGCGGTTGCCGGCATCGAGCACGGCGCCGCCGCCGGTGGAGATGAGCTGGTTCTCGCCGGCGAGCAGCTGCGTGAGCACCTCGCGTTCGTGCGCGCGGAAGGCGGCTTCGCCGGAGTGTTCGAAGATGGTCGGGATGCTGGCGCCGGCGTGCGCGACGATGGCGTGGTCGACATCCACGAACGACAGCCCGAAGCGCTCGGCCAGGCGACGGCCGATGCAACTTTTCCCGGCGCCCATCGGGCCGATCATGACGACGTTTGGTGCGGACTTCATTGGGAGGATGCTAGCACCGCGCCGCAAGCCGCCGGAGGGTGATTTCGGGTGAAACCGCCCCGCCCGTGCCGGGCGGGACGCGGTGTTCAGGCGCTGCGCACGATGGCGCGGGCCGCGTCGAGCCACAGGACGTGGTCGGCGCGCGCGGGCAGCGTGCGCAGCGCCTGCCGGCTGACCCGTTCGTAGTGCTGCAGGAAACGGGCGAGCGCGGCCGCATCCATCCCGGCGCGGCCGGACGAGGCGGCCACCAGCCCCTGCTCCTGCTGCCCACGCCAGGCGGTGACGACCTCGAACGAAGGCGCCTGCAAGGCCCACAGCCGGTGAAGGCGGTCCCACAGCGCGGGGTAGTCACGTGCCAGCGCCGCATTGCAGTAGCGCCGCCATGCCCCGTCGGCATCTTCATCGCGTTCCAGCGCGTTGAGCGGCGTGGCGAGCGCCGCGTCGGCCTCGGCCGGCACGCCCACGCACCAGCCTTCGAGCACCAGCAGGTCGAGCGGGCTGTCCACGCGTGGCCATTCGCGCTCCGGCAGGCGCTCGTCGGCGAGCTTGTCGAAGCGCGGCAGGCGCAGCGGGTGGCCGGCGTCGATGGCGTCCAGCACCTGCGCGGCCAGCGCCAGGTCGTGCGTGCCGGGCGGGCCGCGCGTGCGCAGCAGCGGATGCACCTGGCCGGCGAGCGCGCGGCGTTGCGCGGCGGTGAGGTAGAGGTCATCCAGCGACAACGTGGCTGCGACATGTCCGCGCACCCGCGCGGCCTGCACCACCGCATCGGCCAGCGTGGATTTGCCGCTGCCCTGCAGGCCGCTGATGGCCAGCACCGCGGTGCGGCCATCGGCGGGGCGATGCGCCAGCGCATCGGCGAGGACCGTTTCGGCCAGCAATGCGCCGGCCGGCGGGGACGGGGTCGAGTGCGCTTTCACCTGCATGCGGCCACAATAGCGCCAACGACGCTGCTGCACGGATCCCATGACCGACTTTTACGCCGAAGCCCTGTCGACTTTCGCGTCCCTGTACCAGGAAGCCCAGCAGGGCGACGAGATCGAGCCGAGCGCGATGACGCTCGCCACGGCGAGCCTGGAAGGCCGCCCGAGCGCGCGCACCGTGCTGCTGAAGTCCTTCGACGAACGCGGCTTCGTGTTCTACACCCACATCGAGAGCCCCAAGGGCCGCGAGCTGCAGGCCAACCCGCAGGCCGCGCTGCTGTTCCTGTGGCGGCGGTTGCGCGAGGCGGGCATCCAGGTGCGCATCGAGGGCGAAGTGCAGCAGGTCTCGGCCGCCGAGTCCGATGCGTACTTCGCCTCGCGGCCCCGCCAGAGCCAGATCGGCGCGTGGGCCTCGATGCAGTCGCGCACCTTGTCCTCGCGCGAGGAGTTCGAGCAGCGGCTGGCGAAGGTCGAGTCCGGCTTCGAAGGGCGCGAGGTGCCGCGGCCGGAAGGTTGGGGCGGCTTCCGCGTGGTGCCGCAGCGCTTCGAGTTCTGGTACGGCGCGCAGTTCCGCCTGCACGAGCGCTGGCGCTACGAGTGCGACGCCGCCGGCGCGTGGAGCAAGCGGATGCTGTACCCCTGACGGCCATGCGCCTGCGGCCGGTCTACCGCATCACGGTGTTCGTGCCGCCGGCACACCTGCAGGCCTTGCAGGACGGCATCCGCGCGGTGGAGCCGCTGGGCGATGACCGCTACGACCAGGTGATGTGGCTGTCCGCGCCGGGGCTGGAGCAGTTCCGGCCGCTGGACGGCGCGCGGCCGGCGCAGGGCGAGCAGGGGATGTTGTCGAGCCTGCCCAGCGTGCGGCTGGAGTTCGCCATTCCGCGCGAAGCGGACCGGCTGGCGCGCGTGCTGGAAGAAGGCGTGCGCCGGCATCATCCGTGGGAGTCGCCGGCGATCTTCGTCGACGAAAGCCTGCAGCCGGTGTTCGACGAAGACCCCTAGACGCGCCGAACCGTGGCCCACGCGGCCCCCGCCAGCGCCGCCGACAGGCCGAACGCGGCGAGATAGGCCCGCGTCGGCGTGGCTTCCAACAGGCCGGCAAACACCGCGCCCGTTGCGGCGAGTGCTGCCGTCACCGCCATTGCCTCGCTCAGTTGCAAGGCCGAGCTGTTGCGACCTTGCAGGTGGGCCGGCGAGAGGGACAGCATCAACACCGACAGGCTCGGGTACAGCAGCCCCATGCCGACGCCGGCGAGCAGCCAACCCGCGATCGCCAGCCACGCCGGCCATCCGCCCACGCCCCCGGCGACCGTCGCGATGCCGGCCAGCAGCCACGAGGCCCCGATACCCATCGCGCGCAGGCGGCGGTGGGCCTGCAGCCGGTGGCCCTGGTACCAGGATCCCGCGCTCCAGCCGAGTGCGCCGACACTGAGGGCGACCCCGGCGGCCAGCGGCGAATAGCCGTGCTCGCGCGACAGCAGTAGTGGCAGGAAGGCTTCGCAGCTGAAGAACGCC
This sequence comes from Stenotrophomonas panacihumi, assembly GCF_001431645.1. Taxonomy (GTDB): domain Bacteria; phylum Pseudomonadota; class Gammaproteobacteria; order Xanthomonadales; family Xanthomonadaceae; genus Stenotrophomonas_A; species Stenotrophomonas_A panacihumi. The sequence goes on from NZ_LLXU01000054.1 coordinate 54,511, forward strand.
GCCGCGGCGATCCCGCGCAGCGCGATCACCGAAGGCAAACCGCGCCGCAGCGCCAGCGTGCCCGCAGGGAGCAGCCGATGGGCGCAGAGCAACAGCGCGCCGCCGCCGAGCAGCCACGCGCCGATGCGCGACGGCCACGGCAGCTGCTCGGCGACATGCAGCAACAGGGCCCCCGCCGCCGCGCCGATCGCCCAGCCCACCGGGCTCGGACCGGCCGGCGTAGCGGCCACCGAACGCGGCAGCGTGGCCAGTTCGCGCAGGCCGGGCCGCAGCAGCCAGGCCGCGGGCACGGCCAGCAGCGGCACGCCGAGGAACACCCAGCGCCAGCCCAGGTGCTGGACGATCAACCCGCTGATCGCCGGCCCGACCAGCGAAGGCACCACCCACCCCGCGGAGAATGCAGCGAACACCTTCGGGCGCAGCGGCTCGGGATACAGCCGTCCCACGATCACGTACAGCGCCACGAAGAACGCGCCGGCCCCCAGGCCCTGCAGCAGGCGCCCGCCGACCAACACCGCCATGTCGCCCGCCACCCCGGACATCAGCAGGCCAGCGACGAAGCACGCCATCCCGCCCCACAACACGGGCGCGGGGCCGGCGCGGTCGCTCCACCGGCCGGCTACGGTCATGCCGACCAGGCTGGTCGCCAGCGTGCCGCCGAAGGCCAGGGCATAGAGCGACAGCCCGGACAGTTCGCGCGCCACCGTCGGCATGGCCGTGGCGACGGCCAGCACCTCGAAGGCATTGAGGGCGACCAGCGCCACCATCGCCAGCGTGGTGGCGCGATAGCGCGGCGAGAGGATCGAAGGAGGCGCGGCGTGCGCGGGCGGATGCTCGAAGGTTTCGACGTTCATTGGGGGCGCAAGGAGGGCGGGCTTGCCCGGTAGGGCGGGGCGGCGCAGGATGCGGCCTCAACCGAAGTTGAGGTCAACCCTGATGGACAAGACGCTGGCCGTGGGCGAAGTGGCCCGGCGCAGTGGGGTCGCCGTGTCGGCCTTGCACTTCTACGAACGCAAGGGACTGATCCACAGCGAGCGCAACGCTGGCAACCAGCGGCGCTATGCCCGCGACGTGCTGCGCCGGCTGGCGGTGATCCGCGTGGCGCAGCGGCTGGGAATCGCGCTGCGGCATGTCAGCGATGCGTTTTCCGTGTTGCCCGCGGGGCGCCCGCCCACGCGCGCGGAGTGGACGCGCATGTCGGCGCGTTGGCGGGGCGAACTGGATCGGCGCATCGAGGCGATGCAGGTGTTGCGCGACCAGCTCGACGACTGCATCGGCTGCGGCTGTTTGTCGCTGCGTCGTTGCCGGCTGAGCAACCCGCACGACGAACTGGGCCAGCACGGCGACGGCGCGCGGCGCTGGCCCGAGCTGGAGATGCAGGACTAGCGTTCGCCATGCCGCGCCCCCGGCAGGCATGATGGAGATCCGCCCGCGCAGGAAGCCCGCCGATGAAGGTCGCCGTCTACAGCACGCGTCGCTACGACCGGGTCATGCTCGATCGTGCCAATGCCGCGCATCGCCATGAGCTGGTCTATGTGCAGGATGCCCTCAGCGTGGCGACCGCGCCGCTGGCCGAGGGCTGCGGGGCGGTCTGCGTGTTCGTCAACGACAACGTGGACGAGGCCGTGCTGGAAGCGTTGAAGACGCTGGGCATCGGCCTGGTGACGACCCGCTCCACCGGCTTCAACCATATCGACGCGGTGGCCGCGCAGCGCCTGGGCATCGCCGCCACGCGCGTCACCGACTATTCGCCGTACTCGGTGGCCGAATTCGCCGTCGGCCTGCTGCTGGCGGTGAACCGGCGCATCGCGCGCGCCAGCCAGCGCACGCGCGATGGCAATTTCGAACTCGACGGTTTGATGGGCTTCGACCTGCACGGCCGCACGGTCGGCGTGGTCGGCACCGGCAAGATCGGGCGCATCTTCGCCTCGATCATGCGCGGCTTCGGCTGCCGCGTACTCGGCTTTGATCCGTACCCGGGCGCCGAGTTCGACGGCATCGGCCAATACGTCCCGCTGCCGCAGCTGCTGGCCGAGAGCGACGTGATTTCGCTGCACTGCCCGCTGACGCCGCAGACCCGGCACCTGATCGACGCGCAGTCGCTGCAGGGCGTGCGCCAGGGCGCGTTCCTCATCAACACCAGCCGCGGCGGGCTGATCGACACCGAAGCGGTGATCGACGCGCTGAAGACCCACCGCCTGGGCGGCCTGGCGATCGATGTCTACGAGCAGGAGGCCGACCTGTTCTTCCAGGACCTGTCGGCCACGATCATCACCGACGATGTCATCCAGCGCCTGGTGTCGTTCCCCAACGTCATCGTGACCGGGCACCAGGCGTTCTTCACTGCCGAGGCGATCGGCCAGATCATGGCGACCACGCTGGAGAACATCACCGCGTTCGAGCGCGGCGTGGCGTTGTCCAACCGGGTTCCGCTGCCGCGCTGAGCGCCGCTCAGCCGGCCGACAGTTCGCGGCCGCGGCGAGCGGCCGCATCGATGGCCTGCGCCACCAGCGCCTCGAAGCCACCCGCCTGGAAAGTCTCGATCGCCGCCTGCGTCGTGCCCTTGGGCGAGGTGACGCGGCGACGCAGCTCGGCGGCCGTCTCGCCGGATTCGCTGAGCATGCGCGAGGCGCCGAGCAGGGTCTGGGCGACCAGCGTGGTGGCTGCGTCTTCCGGCAGCCCCTGCGCGACCGCCGCCGCCTGCATGGCTTCGGCGAGCAGGAAGACATAGGCCGGCCCGCTGCCGGAGACCGCGGTGACGGCGTCCATCAGGGCTTCGTCCTCGATCCATACCGTCTGCCCGGCACTGGCCAGCAGCGCCTGCGCGCGCGCGCGGCCATCGGCATCGACATCGGCCCCCGCGTACAGGCCGGTGACGCCGGCCCCGAGCAGGGCGGGCGTGTTGGGCATCGCGCGAACCACGCCGGCGTCTTCGCCCAGCCACTGGCGCAGGCGGTCGCGGCTGATGCCGGCGGCGATGGACACCACCAGCGGCCGCAGGATCTTCGCCAGCGGCGCGAGCGGCGCGCAGACCTCGGCCATCACCTGCGGCTTCACCGCCAGCAGCCAGGTGCGGCAATCCTCGGCGGCTTCGGCCGCGGTGACGTGCACCTGCACGCCGAAGTCGGTGGCCAGTTGCTCGCGCAGGGCATCCACCGGCTCGGCGACATGGATCGTGTTGGCGGGCACGCCTTGGCGGATCAAACCGGCGATCAGGCAGCGGGCCATGTTGCCGCCGCCGATGAAGGCGATCGGTTCGAAACGCGGAGCGGTGGTGTCGGGCATGGCGGGGCCTGCGGGTAAGCGGGCCCCGATGGTAGCGCGATGTGCTCAGGCCACCGAGGTGTGCGGCTGGATCCGGGCCAGCGTCTCGGCCAGGGCGTCGCGGGCGACGGCCTTGTCGTGGTCCATCTGCAGCTTCATCCAGAAGTCCTCGGAGGTGCCGAAGTAACGCGCCAGGCGCAAGGCCGTATCGGCGGTGATGCTGCGCTCGCCGTTGATGATCTTGCTGATGCGGTCCTGCGGTACTTCGATGGCCTTGGACAGCCGGTACTGGGTGATGCCGAGCGGGTCGAGGAACTCGTGGCGAAGGATCTCGCCGGGGGTGGGATAGGCAACGGAACGCATGGTGCGGCCTCCTAGTGGTAGTCCACGATCTCGACCTGGGCGGGCCCCTTCCAGGTCCATGTGAAGCAGACGCGGAACTGGTCGTTCACGCGGATGCTGTGTTGCCCTTCGCGGTCTCCGCGCAGGGCCTCCAACCAGTTCGCCGGCGGTGCCCGGAGGTCTTCCAGGTAGAGCGCGGCGTTCAACATGGCGAGCTTGCGCATGGCCGAGGCCTGGATGAAACCGAAGGCCGCGACCCGCTTGCCGTGGAAGAACGCCTGCGTTCGTTTGCAGGCAAAGGATTGGATGGCCATGATGCTAATGCCGCGCGTTACTATCGTCAAGCGTTAGCATGGCGCAGCACCTTCCCGATGGGCATCGGGCTTTCCCGCGACCTCAGGTGGGGCGAGCGCCCCGCGCGCCGAACAGGGCCGTGCCCACGCGCACCATCGTGGCGCCGCCGGCGATGGCGTCCGGGAAATCGCTGCTCATGCCCATGGAGAGGGTGTCGGCCGTGGGGTGCGCGGCGGCGAGCGCTTCGTGCAGTGCGCGCATGCGTGCGAACGCTGCTTGGCGCCGCGCGCGTTCGGGAAACGGGGCGGGGATGGCCATCAGCCCGCGCAGGCGCAGCGCCGGCTCGGCGGCGATGGCCGCGGCCAGTGCCTCGACCGCTTCGGGCGCGCAACCATGCTTGCTCGCCTCGTCGTCGATGTTCACCTGGATGAGGACGTTCAGCGGCCCGCGCGCTGCGGGGCGATGGCGGGCGAGGGCGCCGACCAGCTTCGGCCGGTCCACCGTCTGCACCCAGTCGAACAACTGCGCGGCCTGCTCGGCCTTGTTGGATTGCAGGTGGCCGATGAGGTGCCACTCCAGGCCCCGCGACGACAGTGCGGCGATCTTGCCGGCCGCTTCCTGCACGTAGTTTTCGCCGAAAGCGACCTGCCCCTGGGCTGCCAGCGCGGCCACGGCGTCGGCCGGCTGGGTCTTGGAAACCGCCAGCAGGCGCGCCGGTGGCCGCCCGGCCGCGCGCGCGGCGTTGTCCATTTCCGCCAGGATCGTTTGCAACGGGGAAACCGGCACGACGTCTTCTTCCAGCCACAAGCAAGGGCGCTATACTGCCGCCCGGGGATAAACCTTTCCAGTCGCAGCCAGGGGAAACGCAGCGTATGGATATCGCTGAACTATTGGCCTTCTCGGTCAAGAACAAGGCGTCGGACCTGCACCTTTCCGCAGGGCTTCCGCCGATGATCCGTGTCGACGGCGATGTTCGCCGCATCAACATTCCGGCGTTGGACCACAAGCAGGTCCATGCGCTGGTGTACGACATCATGTCGGACAAGCAGCGCCGCGACTACGAGGAATTCCTCGAGGTCGACTTCTCGTTCGAGATCCCGTCGCTGGCGCGTTTCCGCGTCAACGCGTTCAACCAGAACCGCGGCGCCGGTGCGGTGTTCCGTACCATTCCCTCCGAGGTGCTGACGCTGGAGGACCTGGGCTGCCCGCCCATCTTCCGCCAGCTGATCGAACAGCCGCAGGGCCTGATCCTGGTCACCGGCCCGACGGGTTCGGGCAAGTCGACCACGCTCGCCGGCATGATCGACTTCATCAACAAGAACGAATACGGCCACATCCTCACCGTCGAGGACCCGATCGAATTCGTCCACACCTCGCAGAAGTGCCTGATCAACCAGCGCGAGGTGCACCGCGACACGCACGGCTTCAACGAAGCCCTGCGCTCGGCGCTGCGTGAAGACCCGGACATCATCCTGGTCGGCGAGTTGCGCGACCTGGAAACCATCCGCCTGGCGCTGACCGCCGCCGAAACCGGCCACCTGGTGTTCGGCACGCTGCATACCAGCTCGGCGGCCAAGACCATCGACCGCATCATCGACGTGTTCCCCGCCGGCGAGAAGCCGATGGTGCGCTCGATGTTGTCCGAATCGCTGCGCGCGGTGATCTCGCAGGCGCTGCTGAAGAAGGTCGGCGGTGGCCGTACCGCGGCGTGGGAGATCATGGTCGGCACCCCGGCCATCCGCAACCTGATCCGCGAGGACAAGGTGGCGCAGATGTACTCGGCCATCCAGACCGGCCAGCAGTCGGGCATGCAGACGCTGGACCAGCACCTGCAGGACCTGGTCAAGCGCAGCCTGATCACCCGCAACCAGGCCCGCGAGTACGCCAAGGACAAGCGCATCTTCGAATGAAGATGCGTGCCCGCCGCGGCGCCTGGCGTCGCGGCGGTCGTTCCGCCACCGGGGCGCCCCGGTCCGTTTACGCAGCCCCGATCCCGATTCCCGGAGAGCCGCCATGAGCACCATCGACTTCACCTCGTTCCTCAAGCTGATGGCGCACCAGAAGGCGTCGGACCTGTTCATCACCTCGGGCATGCCGCCGTCCATCAAGGTGCACGGCAAGATCACCCCGATCACGCAGACGCCGCTGACCGCGCAGCAGAGCCGCGACCTCGTGCTGAACGTGATGACCCCCTCGCAGCGCGAGGAGTTCGAAAAGACCCACGAGTGCAACTTCGCCATCGGCGTGGCCGGCGTGGGCCGCTTCCGCGTGAGCTGCTTCTACCAGCGCAACCAGGTCGGCATGGTGCTCCGTCGCATCGAGACGCGCATCCCCACCGTGGACGAGCTGAGCCTGCCGCCGGTGATCAAGACGCTGGCGATGACCAAGCGCGGCATCATCATCTTCGTCGGTGCCACCGGCACGGGTAAGTCGACCTCGCTGGCGGCGATGATCGGCTACCGCAACCAGAATTCGACCGGCCACATCATCACCATCGAGGACCCGATCGAATTCGTGCACAAGCACGAGGGCTGCATCATCACCCAGCGCGAAGTCGGCATCGATACCGACAGCTGGGAGAACGCGCTGAAGAACACCCTGCGCCAGGCGCCGGACGTGATCATGATCGGCGAGGTGCGTACCCGCGAGGGCATGGACCACGCCATCGCCTTCGCCGAAACCGGCCACCTGGTGCTGTGCACCCTGCATGCGAACAACGCCAACCAGGCGATGGACCGCATCATCAACTTCTTCCCCGAGGACCGTCGCAGCCAGCTGCTGATGGACCTGTCGCTGAACCTGAAGGGCGTGGTCGCCCAGCAGCTGGTGCCCACGCCGGACGGCAAGGGCCGCCGCGTGGCGATGGAAATCCTGCTGGGCACGCCGCTGGTGCAGGACTACATCCGCGACGGCGAGATCCACAAGATCAAGGAAGTGATGAAGGAGTCCACCAACCTGGGCATGAAGACCTTCGACCAGAGCTTGTTCGAGCTGTACCAGGCCGGCGAGATCTCCTACGAGGACGCCCTGCGCTACGCCGACTCGCAGAACGAGGTGCGCCTGCGCATCAAGCTCTCGCAGGGTGGCGACGCCAAGACCCTGGCCCAGGGCCTGGATGGCGTGGAGATTGCCGAAGTACGGTAAGCCGCGCCCGGAGCAGACGCTTCACCCCCGCGCCCGCTGCCAACCGCAGCGGGCGCGGTCGTTTCCGGGCCCGCGGGCCTTCATGCAAGTGTCGCGGGCTTGTTGTCTAATACGCGCCCCCGCGTCACCGATGCTCCCCCCATGAACTCTCCCGTTTCCGACCTGCCGGCCGGCGGCGACGCCGTGCACCCGGACAGCCCGCGGGTCACGTCCGGCCCGCTGACCCCGCCCGCCGACGCCACCGGCACCGTGGCCGACGATCGCGCCTTCCACCATTCGGTGGCGGAGGACGTGCAGGGCATGGTGCTGGCCACCCTCATCGCCTCGATGGGCCTGGCGATCTTCGCCAAGGGCGGCCTGTTCATCGGCGGCATGGCAGGCGTGTCCTTCCTGTTGCACTACGCGTTGGGCTGGAACTTCGGCCTGGTGTTCGTGATCGTCAACCTGCCGTTCTACTGGCTCTCGGTGCGGCGCATGGGCTGGGAGTTCACCGCCAAGACCTTCCTGGCCGTGGGCGCCTGCGGTGCGCTGACCGACCTGCTGCCGCGCTGGGCCGATTACGCGCACATCAGCCCGCTGTTCTCGGCGCTGGCCGGTGGCGCGTTATCGGGGCTGGGCATCCTGTTCTTCATTCGCCACCGCGGCAGCCTGGGCGGCGTCGGCATTCTCGCGGTGTACCTGCAGCAGACCCGTGGCATCAGCGCCGGCCGCGTGCAGCTGGGCTTCGATGCGATGCTGATGGTGGTCGCGTTCTTCCTGCTGCAGCCGGACAGGGTGATCTACTCGGCGCTCGGCGCGCTGGTGCTGAGCCTGGTGCTGATGTTCAACCACCGGCCGCACCGCTACATGGGTGTGTGAGGCGCGGCCTCAGGCCTTGCGCCAGGGCGGCCCGAGCGTGTCGATGCGGGCGTATACCGGGCAATCCGCCCGGTGCGCGCCGGGCAGGTAGCCCAGGCTCATCAGGAACTCGCCGGTGATCTCGCCGCCGGTGAAGCGGAACGTCTTCTTGAACAGCTTCACCCACTCGGCCTTGCTGCGCGGGTGGTGGGCATCCAGCCACGCGGCGAACCCGCCGTGGCTGGCGCGCAGGCCCTGGATCACCTGCGCGTTGTGGATCGCCGCCAGCACCTTGAGGCGGTTGCGGATGATGCCCGGGTCTTCCAGCAGGCGGAGGATGTCCGCCTCGCCATAGCCGGCCACCGCGTCGACGTCGAACCCCGAGTACGCGCGGCGGAAGCCTTCGCGCTTCTTCAGGATGGTCTCCCAGCTCAGCCCGGCCTGGTTGATCTCCAGCAGCAGGCGTTCGAACAGTTCGGCTTCGTCGCGCTGCGGGAAGCCGTATTCGTGGTCATGGTAGTGCCCGTGGACCGGGTGGCCGGGGGCGATGCTGCAGTAGCCGCTCATCAATGTCTTCCTTGCTCTTCGGCGGCGCGCCCGGCGCGTCCGTGACGATTATGTGCAGATTCCACGCCCGGCGCCTGCGCCCCCCGCGCGGGACGGTAGAATGTGGGCCATGTCCGCGCCGGCCACCCACCTGACCCGCCAAGTCCTGATCGCGCTGCCGGCGCTGTCGGACCCGAACTTTTCGCGCTCCGTCGCGCTGATCTGCCAGTACGACGACAACGGCGCGATGGGCGTGATGATCAACCGTCCCTCCGAATACACCCTGGGCGAAGTGCTCGGCCAGATGGGCATCGAGACCGAAGACACCGCCCTGCGCGAGCAGTTGGTGCTCAGCGGCGGCCCGGTGCATCCAGAGCGCGGCTTCGTCGTGCATGACGGCCAGCCGTGGGATTCCAGCCTCGCGCTGGGCGAAGGCCTGTACCTCACCACCTCGCGCGACGTGCTCGAAGCCATGGCCTGCGGCGAAGGCCCGGCGCATGCGCTGGTCGCGCTCGGTTGCGCGGGCTGGGGCGCCGGCCAGCTGGAGCTGGAGATCGGCGAGAACAGCTGGCTCACCGCCCCGGCCGATGCCGAACTGCTGTTCGACCTGCCGCTGGAACAGCGCTGGCAGGCCGCCGCCGGACGCATCGGCGTGGACCTGTTCCGCCTCACCGACTACAGCGGACATGCCTGAGGCGGCCGCGATTCCTTTCGACGCCACGGTGCTCGGCTTCGATGTCGGCTCGCGGCGCATCGGCGTGGCGGTCGGCAGCGCGCTCGGTGCCGGCGCCCGCGCCGTGGCGGTGATCGACGTGCACGGCGCCGGCCCGGACTGGGCCGCGCTGGACCGCGTGCAGCGCGACTGGCGCCCGGCCGGCCTGGTGGTGGGCGACCCGCTCACCCTGGAAGGCGAGGACCAGCCGGCGCGCAAGCGCGCCCACGCCTTCGCCCGCCAGCTGCGCGAGCGCTACAAGCTGCCGGTGGTGCTGGTCGACGAACGTTCCAGTTCGGTGGAGGCCGCGCAGCGTTTCGCGCGCGACCGTGCCGAGGGCCGCAAGCGCCGCCGCGACGCCGAGGCGCTGGACGCCGTGGCCGCGGCCGTCATCATCGAGCGCTGGTTCGCCGCGCCCGACCAGGCCATCCCGCTTTCCTGACCTCCACCCTTTCGCCATGACCATGCAACTGGATTCCAACGGCCGTCTGCGTCACCTGCTCACCCTCGAAGGCCTGCCGCGCGCCACGCTGCTGCAGTTGCTGGACCGCGCCGGGCAGATCCGCGATGCGGCGGTCGGCCGCGTCGGCAAGCGCAACGTGCTGGCCGGCAGCGCGGTGTGCACGCTGTTCTTCGAACCGTCCACGCGCACGCGCAGCTCGTTCCAGCTCGCCGCCCAGCGCCTGGGCGCGGACGTGCTGAACTTCGACGCATCCACCTCCTCCACCCGCAAGGGCGAGACCGACCGCGACACGCTGAAGAACCTCGAAGCGATGAGCGTGCGCGGCTTCGTGGTGCGCCACCCGGAAGACGGCGCGGTGGCGCGCCTGGCCGGCGAGGCGGGCGAGGGCACCGCGCTGATCAACGCCGGCGACGGCCGCAGCGCGCACCCCACCCAGGGCCTGCTGGACATGCTCACCCTGCGCCAGGCCAAGGGCAGCGATTTCTCCAAGCTCAAGCTGGTGATCGTCGGCGACGTGAAGCATTCGCGCGTGGCGCGCTCGGACCTGCATGCGCTGCGCACGCTGGGCGCGGGCGAGATCCGCGTGTGCGGCCCGGCCGCCCTGTTGCCGGAGGACGGCATCCTCGACGGCTGCCAGGTCGGCGACGACCTCGACGCCATGCTCGAGGGCGTGGACGCGGTGATGATGCTGCGCCTGCAGCGCGAACGCATGGAAGAAGGCCTGGTGCCCTCGCTGGAGGGCTACCACGCGCGCTACGGCCTGACCGCCGAGCGCCTGCGCCGTGCCGCGCCGGACGCGGCCGTGCTGCACCCGGGCCCGATCAACCGCGGCGTGGAGATCACCGACGAAGTGGTCGATGGCCCGCAATCGTGGGTACTGCGCCAGGTCGCCAATGGCGTGGCCGTGCGCATGGCGGTGCTGGAGACGCTGCTGGGCTGAGGGGTGACCAATGGCAGTGCAGCCCGCGGGGCTGCGCTGCCTAGGATGGCGGTTCCCTCGCTGTCCCTGGATTCCCGATGCGCCTGTCGATGCGCGGCCCGCTGGCCGTGGCGGCCGTCCTGGCCCTTGCTTCCACCGCCCACGCCGCCGATGCCGGCTTCGACCCGCGCGCGCTGTTCGCCCCGTTGCAGTTGCCGCAGGCACCCAACGCCTATCGCAGCGGCGGCGGCGTCCCCGGGCCGCTGTTCTGGCAGAACCAGGCCGACTACGACCTGCAGGCACGCATCGACCCGGCGGCGCATCGCCTGTCCGGCGATGCCACCATCACCTATACCAATCGCAGCCCCGACACCCTCGACGTGCTCTGGCTGCAGCTGGACCAGAACCTCTACCGCGCCGATTCGCGCGCCAGCATGGCGCGCCCTACGCGCCGCGCCGAGACCACCGACGGCCTGCGCATCGCCTCGGTCGAGGTCGAACGCGCCGGCAAGCGCGTGCCGGTGCATTACCTCGTCGACGACACCCGCCTGCGCGTGGACCTGCCGCAGCCGCTCGCCGGACAGGGCCAGGCGCTGAAGCTTCACATCCGCTACGACTACGACATCCCCGGCACCTGGGGCGGCCGCACCGCCGTCACCCCGAGCACGAACGGCGAGATCTACGAGATCGCCCAGTGGTATCCGCGCATGGCGGTCTACGACGACCTGCGTGGCTGGGACACCCAGCCCTACCTGGGCTCGGAGTTCTACCTGGAGTACGGCACCTTCGATTACGCGGTGACCGTGCCGTGGGATTACCTCGTCGCCGGCTCCGGCGAGCTGGTCAATCCGCAGGACGTGCTCACCGCCACCCAGCGCGAGCGCCTGCGCCAGGCCGCCAACAGCGAGCGCACGGTGCTGATCCGCACGCCACAGGAAGTGACCGACCCGGCCAGCCGCCCGACGCGCGAAGGCACGCGCACCTGGCGCTTCCACATGGCGCACACCCGCGACGTCGCCTTCGCCGCCTCGCCCGCGTTCGTGTGGGATGCCGCGCGCATCGACCTGCCCGAAGGCCGGCATGCGCTGGCGATGTCGGTCTATCCGGTCGAAGGCGTGGGCGCGGACAAGTGGAACCGCTCCACCGAATACGTGAAGGGCGCCATCGAGCATTTCTCGCAGTGGTATCCGTATCCGTGGCCGGTGGCGGTGAACCTGGGCGGGCATGGCGCGGGCATGGAATACCCGGGCATCGTCTTCGACGGCATGAACGATGCCGGCAAGCCGCTGTTCTGGATCACCGCCCACGAGATCGGCCACACCTGGTTCCCGATGATCGTCGGTTCCAACGAGCGCCGGCATGCGTTCATGGACGAGGGCTTCAACACCTTCATCGACGTCTACGCCTCCGACGCCTTCAACCATGGCGAGTACGCGCCCAAGCGCGATTCGGAGTACGCGCCGAAGGGCGGCAACCCGGTCGAGGAAATCCTGTCGCTGCTGGCCGACGCCGACGCGCCCACGCTGATGGACACCGCCGACGCCACCAGCGAGAAGTACCGCCACCCGCTGACCTACTTCAAGGGTGCGCTGGGCCTGGTGCTGCTGCGCGAGCAGATCCTGGGCCCGGAGCGCTTCGATCCGGCATTTCGCAAGTACATCGCCACCTGGGCGTTCAAGCATCCGGACCCTTCGGACTTCTTCCGCCTGATGGAAAGCGAATCCGGCGAGGACCTGTCGTGGTGGTGGCGCGGTTGGTATCTGCACAACTGGCAGCTGGACATGGGCGTGCGCGAGGCGCACTACGTCGACAGCGACCCCGGCAAGGGCCTGCTGGTGACGCTGGGCAGCCGGCAGAAGCTGGTGATGCCGGCCACCCTGCGCGTGGACCTGGCCGATGGCAGCCACCTCGACCAGCGCGTGCCGGTCGAGGCGTGGCTGCAGCAGAAGGCGCCGCAGGTGAAGCTGCCCACGCACCAGAAGGTGCTGCACGTGAGCCTGGATCCGGATGCCAAGCTGCCGGATGCGGATCGCAGCGACAACCGGCTCGACGTCGCCGGCTGAGCCGCGCCGCGGTCAGCCCGCGGCCGGGGCGGGCGCCAGCGCCGGGATGACTTCCCGGCGCCGCGCCTTGAGGCCGAAGCACGGCCGCAGCCAGGCCACGCGGCGGATCACGCACTCGTGCAGCAACAGGCAGCCGGCGGCGGTGCCGGCGACCACCAGCAGCGGTTCGACCACCGGGCCCAGGTGCAGCGGGATCAGCCAGAACGCCAGCGCGATCATCACGCTCTGGTGCAGCATGTACCAGGGATACACGGCTTCCGTGCAGTACGGCAGCCAGCGGAACGGGCGGTTCAACGCCACCTGGCCCCAGCCGAAGATCGCCAGCAGCGCCGTCCAGGTGTAGCCGGCACGCGCGATGCGTTCGACCGCATACCACGGCACCTGCGCCCACACGCCATGCACTTCGACGTGGTGCCGGCCGGCGGTGCGCAGCCCGAGCTCGACGCCGATGCACAGCGCGGCCACGCCCAAGGTGGCCCAGCGCCAGCGGCGCACCCGTGCCCAGAACGTCTCGTTGCGCGCCACCGCGTAGCCGAGCAGGAACGACGGCAGCGATTCGGCATGCACGAACCAGTCGCCGAACAGCGCGTGCGTCGGCTCCCAGCGCGGCATCACCCACAACAGGTTGAAGGCTTCACAGGCGATGGGCAGCAGCACCCAGGCGGCTGCCGGCACCGGCAGCTGGCGAATCCGCGCGAGCGGCGCCTGCAGCCATGGCTGGCGCAGCACGGCCAGCACGCCCAGCAGCAGCATCGTGTACGGCCACAGGTAGGCCAGGTACCACAGGTGGTTCCAGGTGATGCCGAACTCGGCGCCGCTGAAGGTGCCCGCCGGCCACGGCCGCACCTGCCAGTAGCGCAGCAGGAACTGGCCCAGGCCGGGTTCGATGTGGCCGTGCGCCAGCGCCTCGTAATACGGCTGGATCGGCACCACCACGAACATCCCGAACAGCAGCGGCAACAACAGCCGCCAGCTGCGCAGCAGGGCGGCGCGGCCGAGCTGCGCCGGCCGCAGCAGGCCCAGGGCGATGCCCGAGATCAGGAACAGCAGCGGCATGCGCCAGCGGTTGAGCGCGATCATCCCGCCCTGCAACCCTTCGGAGACGTAGGTGCTCTTGAGGTGGAAGTCCCAGTCGGCCACGTACAGCATACCCGCGTGGTAGAGGATCAGCAGGCCGAAGGCGATGACGCGCAGGGCGTCGATGTCGTGGCGGCGGTTCATGGCGCGGTCCCATCGGAAGGAGGACGCCATGGTCCGCATCGCAGGCGCGGCAAGGCGCGCGAAGTGACGATCCGCGCGTCGCCTGGGACGAAGCGCGGTCGCGCAGGGACGGCGTGGGATGAAACCGCCGTCCCTCGACCTAGAATGCGCGCATGACGATGCAAGCCGCCCCGCCGCCCC
>NZ_LLXU01000055.1 GCF_001431645.1 Stenotrophomonas panacihumi
GTGGGGGAATGGGCGGTGGCGGCATGGGCATGGGCGGCCTCCACCGCACCGATGACGACGCCCTGTCTTCACGGGATGCATGAATCGCACAGATTCCACGCAAAGCCTTGGCGTAGGATCGCCCCCACAGGGGCCATCGTGATGTTGAGCGGGGCGAGTGTCATGTTGAGCCGAGCAGAGATCGATCGCTGCCTGGATACGTTGCAGGACCAGTTGCCGAACCTGCGCAGCGACGAAGACGCGGATTTCGATTTCCTCACTTTCCAGGCCGAGGCGGATCGCATCCGCGCCGGTGCGGCTGCCGAAGACCTCGAGCACATCCGCGGCCGATTGCAGGCCATGCTCGAACAGGCCGGGCTCATCCCCACCGACGCAGAGGCCGAACGTCGTCGCTGACGCGCGTATTCGCGTGCGTGCACGTCGCGTGAAATCTGCGCGGATGACGTTTCCATGGCAGGCGACGGTGCCACTTCGCGCAACGCACGCGACCGCGCGCGTGGAATAGATGCCCTCGCGCTACGGCATGCCGTGATCGACATCGCGCAGTGAAGCGTGAAGCGATGCACATTTTTTCACCACGCGTGCAAGGTGCGTGAACGACCCAAAGACGAACTTGAACCAAGAACCCCACGCGCGCCATTTTTTTGGCGCAAGGGGATTGTGTGAACCGTTTTCTATGCCATAGTGCGTCGCAACAACGCTTTGCCTAACGCAACAACGCTTCCCCCGTAACGTTGAAGTCCGCGAAACGCCGGTAGTCCCTCGCCGGCAGCAAGGCAACTCCATCACCTGCGTTCACCGCTGCCTGGCCTCGTGCCGGTCGGAGTGGGCGAGGTCGTCCCGAAAAAACCGATCGAGGCGGTGATCCCCACGCATGAGTTACTCGACCAGAAGTAGAAGCCTGACGCGGTTGTGGTTGTCGCTCGGCCTGATGTCCCTGCTGGCGGCGTGCCACAACACGTCACACATGGCGAAGGAACTGCCCCAGCCCGACCCGTTGGCCCTCGCCACGGTGCAGCCGGAGTATCGGCTTTCGCCCGGCGACGTGCTTCTGGTGAAGGTGTTCCAGGTCGACGACCTCGAACGGCAGATCCGCGTGGACAACGATGGCAACGTGACCCTGCCGTTGATTGGTAGCGTCAGCGCCGCCGGCAAGGGCGTGGCGGAATTCGAGCGCGAAGTCGCCGATCGCTACCGCAAGAGCTACCTGCAGAACCCGCAGGTCTCGGTCTTCGTACAGGAGGCCAACGGCCGCCGCGTCACCGTGACCGGCGCGGTCGACGAGCCCGGCATCTATCCGGTGATCGGCGCCAACCTCACGCTGCAGCAGGCCATCGCCCAGGCCAAGGGCGTGAGCAACATCGCCAGCCGCGGCAACATCATCGTGTTCCGCACGGTGCAGGGGCAGAAGATGATCGCGCGCTTCGACCTGGGCGACATCGAGCACGGCAAGTCGCCGGACCCGGAGATCTATGGCGGCGACATCGTCGTCGTGTACCGCTCCGACGCACGCCTGCTGCTGCGCACGGTGCTGGAGCTGACCCCCTTCGTCATGGTGTGGCGGGCCTACCGATGAGCCAGCACGACACCCCGACCTTGCACCCCCACGTGCACCATCACCCCGAACTGGGCCTGCGCGATTACTGGCATGCACTGCTGGCGCAACGCTGGCTGATCATTGGCATCACCGCGGCGATCGTGGTGGTCGCGCTGGGCGTGACCTTGCTGATGACGCCTTCCTATCGCGCCACCAGCACGCTGCAGATCGAGCGCGAGGCGCTCAACGTGGTGAACGTCGAGAACCTGATGCCGGCCGAATCGCCGCAGGATCGCGACTTCTACGAAACCCAGTACGAACTGCTGCAGAGCCGCTCGCTGGCGCGCGCGGTGGTGCGCGAGGCGCAGCTCGCGAGCGACCCGTATTTCCGCCCGCTGGTGGACAAGGTCACCGCGAAGTTCGACGCCACGCATCCGGAAGGCGGCAAGCAATCGCCCGAGCGCCAGGCGGCGGTCGAACGCGCGCTGATGGCCGCGCTGATCGATGGCCTGGAAATCGAGCCGATCCGCAACTCGCGCCTGGTGCGGATCAACTTCGATTCGCCCGACCCGCGCGTCGCCGCCAAGGTCGCCAACGCTTACGCCCGCGTGTTCATCGTGAGCAACCAGCAGCGGCGCATGCAGGCCTCGGCGTTCGCCACCAAGTACCTGTCCGAGCGGCTGGAGCAGCTGCAGGGCCGGGTGGAGGATTCCGAGCGCAAGCTGGTGGCGTATTCGAGCCAGGAAATGATCGTGCCGGTGGGCGATGACAAGCCTTCGCTGCCGGCGCAGAACCTGACCGAGCTCAACGCGCTGCTGGCCGGCGCGCAGGACCAGCGCATCAAGTCCGAGGCCGCCTGGCGCCAGGCCAGCCGCGGGAACGGCATGGCGCTGCCGCAGGTGATCTCCAACCCGCTGATCCAGCAGCTGCGCGCCGAGCAGGTCCGGCTCAATGCCGAATACCAGCAGAAGCTGTCCACCTTCAAGCCGGATTACCCGGAAATGCAGCGCCTGAAGTCGCAGATGACCGAGGTGCAGCGCCAGATCAACGGCGAGGTGCTCAACATCCGGCAGGCGCTGAAGGCGCAGTACGACGCCGACAGCCAGCAGGAGCAGCTGATGAATGAGCGCATCGCCGGGCTGAAGGGCGACGAGCTCGACCTGCAGACGCGTTCGATCCAGTACAACCTGCTCAAGCGCGAGGCCGACACCAACCGCCAGCTCTACGACGCGCTGCTGCAGCGTTTCAAGGAGATCGGCGTGGCCGGCAATGTCGGCAACAACAACGTCTCCATCGTCGACGGCGCCGACGTGCCGTCCAACCCGAACATGCCGAAGCTGCCGCTGAATGTGGCACTGGCGCTGGTGTTCGGCCTGTTCATCGGCATTGCGGTGGCGCTGCTGCGCTTCCTGTTGCGCGATCCGAATGAACCGGCAAGAGCGTGATGCACGCAACGTTGTGCCCGGGTCAAGTTGGTGACAGGTGGTTCAGGGTCGAAGCAAGGCGATGCATTAGTTTTCAAGTCGCGATGATCGAGGTCGGGAGGGTGGTTTGGCGGATGTAGCAGATGGGCGGCGGTGACGGCATCGCCGGTTGAAAAGGGCTGTCGCGGGATCCGGGGTCGACGTAGGAGGGCGTCGCTGATCCATGCGGCAGGCGATCGAGGCCTGAAGGCGCAGTGTGTTCCCCCACGCACGCGACGCCGGAAGGTTTGGAGGACATTCCCATGTTGTTGGCCGATCTGAGCAGTGCGACCTATACGGCGACTTCGCCGCGATTGTTGACCAAGTACTCCGCCGCCGCGGACCTCGTGTTGCGCGTCTTCGACGTGGCCGTGGTGGTGGCCAGCGCGTTGTGCGCGTACCGCATCCTCTATGGCACCTGGGTGCCGGCCGCGGCGTATCGCGTCGCCATCGGCACCACCGCGTTGTACGCGGTGATCTGCTTTGCCACCTTCCCGTTGTATCGCAGCTGGCGTGGACGCGGCCTGCGCCAGGAACTGCTGGTGCTCGGCGCCGCCTTCGGCGGCGTGTTCGCGTTGTTCTCGGTGCATGCGCTGGTGGTGCAGTTCGGCCAGGGCGTGTCGCGGGTGTGGATCGGCGTGTGGTTCGCCGGCGCGCTGGGCAGCTTGCTGGTCTCGCGTACGCTGTTGCGCACGCTGCTCAACAACCTGCGCAGCCGGGGCGTGGATACCCAGCGCGTGGTGGTGGTCGGCCTGCGCCACCCGGTGATGAAGATCCAGCAGCACCTGCTGCGCAATCCCTGGGTGGGCATGCAGGTGGTGGGCTACTTCAGCAGCCGCTACGACCTCACGCTGGCCGACCATCGCCAGGAAGACCTGCCGTGCCTGGGCAACCCGGAAGGGCTGATCGCCTACCTGGAGGCCAACCACGTCGACCAGGTGTGGATCTCGCTGCCGCTGGGCGAACGCGACCACATCAAGCAGCTGCTCGAAGGGCTGGACCGCTACCCGATCAACGTCAAGCTGGTGCCGGACCTGTTCGATTTCGGCATGCTCAACCAGTCCGGCGAGGTGATCGGCAACGTGCCGGTGATCAACCTGCGCCAGGGCGGCGTGGACCGCGACAGCTACTTCATCGTCGCCAAGGCGATGCAGGACAAGATCGTCGCGGTCGCCGCGCTGCTGGTGCTGTGGCCGGTGATGGCGGCGTGCGCGCTGGGCGTCAAGCTCAGCTCGCCGGGGCCGGTGCTGTTCCGCCAGCGTCGTCATGGCCTGGGCGGGCGCGAGTTCTCGATGCTCAAGTTCCGCTCCATGCGCGTGCACGACGAGAGCCAGCACGTGCAGCAGGCCACGCGCAACGACAGCCGCATCACCCGCTTCGGCGCGTTCCTGCGTCGTTCCAGCCTCGATGAGTTGCCGCAGATCTTCAACGTGCTTGGTGGCAGCATGTCGGTGGTCGGCCCGCGCCCGCACGCGGCGCAGCACAACACCCACTACGAAAAGCTGATCCACCATTACATGCAGCGCCACTACGTGAAGCCAGGGATCACCGGCTGGGCGCAGGTCAACGGCTTCCGCGGCGAGACGCCGGAGCTGCGCACGATGAAGAAGCGCATCCAGTACGACCTGGACTACATCCGCCGCTGGTCGCTGTGGCTGGACGTGCGGATCATCGTGCTGACCGCGGTGCGGGTGCTCGGCCAGAAGAACGCCTACTGATGTCGGCGATCGGTGCCCACGCCGGCCTGCCGGCGCCGTCGCCCGCGTGGGCGACGGCGCTGCCGCCGCAGGTCGCGCACCGCGTGCGCTGGCGCAACGTGGCCATCGAGTGCGTGCTGCTGCTGGCGGTGGGCTACAACTTCCTGCTCGCGGTGATCAACGCCAAGGTGTTCACCGTGCGGCCGGCGATGACCTACGTGGTCGAGTTCGCCCTGTATGGCGCCTGCTTCGTGCTGGGCGTGCTGTCGCTGGACCGCAAGCGCGCGGCGCTGGTGATCGGCGGGCTGGGCTTTCTCGTCGGGCTGGTGCTGCTGCGCTTCTTCCTCACCTGGCAGTTCGATCCGAAATTCCTGCGCGATGCGCTGATTCCCTTCGCCTTCCTCGTGCTGGGCTGCGCCTATCGCGGCTCTGTGCCGAAGCTGTGCGTGCGCCTGACCCTGGTCATCGCACTGGTGGCCGGTTTCGAACTCGCCGCGCCAACCACCTACGGCGACGTGGTGAACCCCAAGAGCTACTTCGTCAACGCGCGCGGGTTCAGCGCCTCGGGCTTCTGGAACGAGGACAGCAACCTGTTCGTCAGCGCCACCCGCCCGGGTGCGCGCAACTTCCTGCCGTCGAGCAACCTGCCGCGTGCGTCTTCCGTGTTCATCGAACCGGTGACGATGGGCAACTACATCATCTTCTTCACCGCGGTGCTGCTGGCGTTTCGGCGCTGGCTGAGCGGGTGGAAACAATTGTTGAGCATCGGCCTGATCGGCTTCCTCATCGTCGCCTCCGATGGCCGCCTGGCCGCGGGCACGTGCGTGCTGATGGCTGTGCTCGCCCCCTTCCTGCGGCGCGTGGACCAGCGGCTGGCCTTCGGACTGTTCATCCTCGTCCTGTTCGGAGGCTGGCTGCTGGTCACCGCGGCGGGGGTACAGACGTACGAGGACACCACGCTAGGCCGCATCTTCTTCACCGTCGATTCGATGTCGCACCTCTCGCTGCCCGCCTGGCTGGGGCTGGATACCGACGCCGCGTATCGCTACTTCGACAGCGGTATCGCGTACTTCATCGTCTCGCAATCGATCTTCGGGGTGATGGCGTTCCTGCTGGCGTATTCGTTCCTGCTCGTCTTGCCCGGCACCGAGGGCCAGGCGTTCAAGCAGCTGGCGATCTTCGCCTTCGCGCTGAGCCTGCTGGTCTCCAACGGCTATTTCTCGATCAAGACCGCCGCGCTGTGGTGGTTCGTCTGTGGCTGGCTGTGGCAGGGCGCGCCGGTATTGCCCTCGGCGCGGCGGCTGTGGCGTGATCGCACGGCGTTGGCAGGGGGCGGCCCATGAACCCGGTGGCACGCGAACGCGACGGCCGTATCGACGCCACGCGCGCCATCGCCATCGTGCTGGTGGTGCTGGGCCACGCCAAGGGCGTGCCGCAGGCGTACACGCTGCTGGCCTTCAGTTTCCACGTGCCGTTGTTCTTCTTCCTCTCCGGCTGGGTCGGCGCGGCGTATGGTCGCCCGCGTGGCGATGCCGAGACCTGGGGCAAGCTGCTGCGCGGGCTCGTGGTGCCCTACGTCTTCTTCTTCTTCGTGGCCTATGCCTACTGGCTGGCGACGCGGCATATCGGCGCCAAGGCCGCGCGCTGGGGCACGCTGCCGTGGTGGGACCCGCTCACGGGCCTGGTGCAGGGCACCGGCGAAGGGCTCTACGTGCAGCCGGCGCTGTGGTTCCTGCCGGCGCTGTTCGTCACCGCCATCGCCTTCCACTACCTGGGCAAGCGGATCCCGGCGGCCGTGTTGGCCCTCGCGATGGCCGTCGTCGCCTGCCTGTGGTGCGCGTGGTTCCCGGGGCAGGGCGTGCGCCTGCCGTGGGGCCTGGATGTGCTGCCGGTCTCGCTGTTCTTCTTCGCCGCCGGTGCGGCGTTCGCACGGCACGCGCAGGCCGCGGCCGCGCACCCGGCGTTGCGCTGGTGGGGCGTGCCGCTGCTGCTGGCGGTGCTGTGGCTGCCGCTGGCCTGGATCAACGGCAAGGTCGACGTGAACCTGCTGCGCTTCGGCCAATGGCCGGCGTTGTTCCTATTGGTCGCGCTGCTGGGCACCGCGCTGATGCTGCACGTCGGTGGCTGGATCCAGCGCGTGCCCGGCGTGCAGTGGATCGGCCGCAACACGCTGCTGATCCTGTGCACGCATTTCCTGGTGCTGTTCTTCCTGTCCGGCGTGCGTTCCGTGGCCGGCATCACCGCACCGCCGGGGCCGGCCTGGGCGCTGTTCGCCAGCGCCGTGGCCATCGCCGTGGCGGTTCCGCTGCGCGTCGTGCTGGCGCGCTGGGCGCCGTGGACGCTGGGCCTGTCGCCCGGCCCGCGGGCACGTGCGCCGATCCAGGCTACTCCCGAGGTAGGTTCGCAATGAGAGTCGTGCATGTCGTTCGCCAGTTCCATCCTTCCGTCGGTGGCATGGAGGAGGTCGTGCTCAACGTGGCGCGGCAACACCAGCAGCAGGGCGGGCAGGCCGAGGTGCTCACGCTCGACCGCCTGTTCACCGCGCCCGGCGCCCGGCTGGAAACGCATGACGAAGTGGACGGCATCGCGATCCGCCGCATCGGCTACCGTGGCTCCTCGCGTTACCCGCTGGCGCCGGCCGTGCTTTCGCACCTGCAGGACGCCGACCTGGTGCACGTGCACGGCATCGACTTCTTCTACGACTTCCTGGCGATGAGCCGCCCGCTGCACCGCAAGCCGATGGTCGTCTCCACCCACGGTGGCTTCTTCCACACGGCCTACGCTTCGCGCCTGAAGCAGCTGTGGTTCCGCACGCTCACCCGCGCCTCGGCGCGTGCGTATGCCCGCGTCATCGCCACCAGCGAGAACGATGGCCGGCTGTTCTCGCAGATCGTGCCCGGCCATCGCCTGCGGGTGATCGAGAACGGCGTGGACGTGGCCAAGTTCGCCGGGCGCGGCAGCCCGCAGGCCGGTCGCACGCTGGTGTATTTCGGCCGCTGGTCGGTCAACAAGGGCCTGCTGGAAACGCTGGACCTGCTCGCCGCGCTGCGCCGGCGCGACCCGCGCTGGCGCCTGGTGCTGGCCGGCCGGGAGTACGATTTCGACCTGGCCACGCTCCGGCAGGCCATCGCCGCGCGCGGGCTGGACGAGGCCGTGCAGCTGGTGCCTTCGCCCAGCCCGACGCAGCTGGCCAAGCTGCTGGAACAGGCACAGTTCTTCGTCTGCCTGTCGCGCCACGAGGGGTTCGGCATTGCCGCCGTGGAGGCCATGAGCGCCGGGCTGCTGCCGGTGCTCAGCGATATCCCGCCGTTCGCGCGGCTGCATCGCGAATCCGGGCTGGGCGCGCTGGTGCAGCCGGCCGATGCGGAAGGTGCGGCGACCCGCGTGCAGGCCCTGGCCGAGGCGAGCGACGCCGACCTGCCGGCGCTGCGCGAGCAGGCCATGGCGTTTTCCGCGCGCTACGACTGGCGGCACATCGCACGCCAGTACCAGGACGAGTACCGCTTCGCGCTGGAGCCGCGCGCCGCGGCGGAGGTGGCGTGATGGCCGCGCCGCAGGCCGCGCCGTCGATGGTGGTGCTGTTCTCCACCGAGCCGACGGGCGAGAAGACCAATCCTTACCTGACGCAGCTCTATCGTGCGTTGCCGGACAACGTAGGCCTGCGCTATTTCTCCATGCGCGAGGCGCTGCTCTCGCGCTACGACGTGCTGCACGTGCACTGGCCCGAATACCTGATGCGCCACCCCAGCCGCGCCGGTACCTGGGCCAAGCGCGCGTGCGCCGCGTTGCTGCTGCTGCGCCTGCAGCTCACGCACACCCCCGTGGTGCGCACGCTGCACAACCTGCAGCCGCACGAGAGCCAGGGCCGCGTCGAACAATGGCTGCTTGGCTGGATGGACCGCCTGACCCGGCGCTGGATTCGCATCAACGCGGTCACCCCGGCGCGTCCGCCGTTCACCGACACGATCCTGCACGGTCATTACAGCGACTGGTTCGCGAGCTTCCCGCAACCGGCTTCGCAGCGTGGCCGGTTGCTGCACTTCGGCCTGATTCGCCCGTACAAGGGGGTGGAGACGCTGCTGGAGGTCGTGCGCGATACCCCGGATCCGACCTTGCAGCTGCGCATCTGCGGCAATCCCGCCAACGCCGAGGTGCGCCGCACCGTGGAGGACGCCTGCGCCGCCGATCCACGCATCAGCGCGCACCTGGCCTATGTCGATGACGCCGAGCTGGCGCGCGAGGTCGGGCTATCCGAGCTGGTCGTGCTGCCGTACCGGCAGATGCACAACTCGGGCACGTTGCTGCTGGCGCTCTCGCTGCATCGCCCGGTGCTGGCGCCGTGGAGCGAATCCAACGCCGCCGTGGCAGAGGAAGTCGGGCCGGGCTGGGTCCACCTGTACCGCGGCGAGCTCGACAGCCAGGTGCTGGTCGACGCGCTGGCCCGCCTGCGCGACACCCCGCGCAGCGCCGCGCCGGATCTCTCGCGCCGTGACTGGCCGAAGATCGGCCTGCAGCACTACCGCACCTATCTCGAAGCGCTGGGCCACGACAGCGAGGCCTATGCATGAGCAGCGAGGCCGAGCGAATGTCCCCGCCCGCGCCCCGGCTCGGTGCCCGCGCCGCCGGTGGCGCGTTCGTCACCATGGCGGGGCAGGGCGTGCGCGTGGCCGTGCAGTTCGGCGGCATCATCCTGCTGGCCCGGCTGCTCACCCCGCACGACTACGGCCTGATGGCGATGGTCACGGCGATCGTCGGCGCGGCGGAGATCCTGCGCGACTTCGGCCTGTCGTCGGCCGCGATCCAGGCCAAGGAAGTCAGCCGGCAACAGCGCGACAACCTGTTCTGGATCAACACCGGCATCGGGCTGGTGCTGGCGCTGGCGGTGTTCGCCGGCGCGAATGCCTTGGCCGCGTTCTACCACGAGCCGGCGTTGGTGCAGATCTCGCAGGCGCTGGCGGTCACCTTCCTGCTGAGCGGCATGACCACGCAGTTCCGCGCGCACCTGAGCCGGGGCCTGCGCTTCGGCCAGCTGGCGCTGAGCGACGTGGGCGCGCAGGTCGCCGGCCTGGTGGCGGCCGTCGCCGCCGCCCTGGCCGGGCTCGGCTTCTGGGCGCTGGTACTGCAGCAGGTGGTGCAGGCCGGCGTGCAGCTGCTGCTCACCGTGGCCTGCGCGCGCTGGCTGCCGCGGGGCTACGATCGCGCCGCGCCGATGCGCCAGTTCCTCGGCTTCGGCTGGAACCTGATGCTCGCGCAGCTGCTGGGCTATGCCAGCCGCAATGTCGGCCAGGTGATCATCGGCGCGCGGACCGGCGCCGAGGCGCTGGGCCTGTACAACCGCGCGTTCCAGCTGCTGATGATGCCGCTGAACCAGATCAATGCGCCGGCCACCACCGTCGCGCTGCCGGTGCTCTCGCAGCTGCAGGACGAGCGCGAGCGCTTCACCGCCTTCCTGGTACGCGGGCAGACGGTGATGGTGCATCTCATCGTGGCCACGTTCGCCTTCGCCTGCGCGCAGGCGCTGCCGCTGATGGTGCTGGTGCTGGGCGAGCAGTGGCGCCCGGCGGTGCCGCTGTTCCAGTGGCTCACCGCCGGCGGCGTGTTCCAGACCACTGCCTACGCCGCCTACTGGGTATTCCTCGCCAAGGGCCTGATGGGTGCGCAGCTGCGCTACTCGGTGGTGACGCGCGTGCTGCTGATCGCCTGCATCTTCGCCGGCTCGTGGTGGGGCGTGGAAGGCGTGGCGGCTGGCTACTCGTTCGGCCTGTTGGTGATGTGGCCGCTGTCGTTGTACTGGGTGGGCCGCGTGAGCGACATCCCGGTGTGGACGGTGTTCGCCAACGGCCTGCGCGCGGTGGTCGGCTATGGCCTGTGCGCGGTGGCCTCGTGGGCCGCCTCGTGGTGGCTGGGCGGGGCGCTGTGGCGCCAGCTCGCCGTCGGTACCGGCACGATGCTCGCCGCCTTCGCCCTCGTCTTCGTCGCCTGGCCGGCCTTCCGCCGCGACGTGCTTTCCATCCTGCAGACCCGCCACCTGATCGCCGAAGCCCGGAGCCGCCGATGAACGCCCTCCTGTCCACTCCCTCGCGCAGCGAAGCGCGTGCGCCGCGCTACCTGGTGCTTTCGGCGCACGATTACCGCACCCCGCGCCGCGCCAACATCCACTTCATCGCCGAACAGCTGGCCCTGCGCGGGCAGACGCGCTTCTTCTCGCTGCGCTACAGCCGCCTCTCGCGCTGGAAGGGCGACGCACGCCTGCCGCTGGACGACACCGCCAACCGCGTGGTCGAACACCGCGGCGTGGAGTGCTACCTGTGGCGCGCGCTGGTGCATCCGTTCAATACGCGCAAGCGCTGGGCGCGGCCGATCGAGAACGCGATGTTCGACTGGTACGCGCGCCATCCGCCGGAAATCCTGCGGCAGTGGATCGTCGAATCGGACGTGATCGTGTTCGAGAGCGGCACCGCCATCGCCTTCATCGAACTGGCGCGCCGGCTCAATCCGCGCGCGCGGCTGGTCTATCGCGCCTCCGACGCGCTGTCCGCGATCGACGTGGCCGACTGGGTCGCGCGTACCTTCGACAAGGTCGCCCCGCAGCTGGACGTGATCGCGCTGGTTTCGCCGGCGATGGCCGGGGAGATCGCCAGCCGCGAGAACGTCTTCCACATCGGCCACGGCATCGACCACGACCTCGACGCGCTGGGCGATCCGTCGCCCTACGGCGAGGGCCTGCACGCGGTGGCCGTCGGTTCGATGCTGTTCGACCCGCGCTTCTTCGTCACCGCCAGCCGCGCGTTCCCGCAGGTGACCTTCCACGTCATCGGTTCGGGCATGGGGCGGCACCCGGACTACGGCGACAACGTGGTGGTCTACGGCGAAATGAAGCATGCCGACACCATCCGCTACATCAAGCACGCGCAGATCGGCATCGCGCCGTATGCCTCGCAGCAGGTGCCGGCGTACCTGGCCGACAGTTCGATGAAGCTGCTGCAGTACGACTACTTCGGCCTGCCGGCGGTGTGCCCGCACGCGGTGGTGGGCGACTACCGCTCGCGCTTCGGCTACACGCCGGGCGACGAGGCCTCGATCGTGGCGGCGATGTCGCTGGCGCTGGCCGCGCCGCGCGAGCGCCTGCGCCAGTGCCTGGACTGGTCGCAGACCACCGACCGCGTGCTCGACCCCACGCAGTACCCCGACACCCGCCTGGCGCTCGTGCGCTGACCCTTCCTCCCGAGAGCCTTCCATGCCCAACGCCCTGCTGCACCGCTGGATCACCCACGCCGAGCGCCGCGCCATGTTCTGGTGGCAGCCCAAGGACGGCCGCATCAACATGGGCGACCAGCTCTCGCAGGTGATCGTCGCGCGCACGCTGGGGCTGCGCGACCTGGAGCTGATCGACAAGCCGTCCAATGGCCAGCGGCTGTTCGCCATCGGCTCGGTGCTGCACTTCGCGCGCACCGGCGACACCGTGTGGGGCAGCGGCATTAACGGCAAGATCGCCGCCGGTGCGCACCAGTTCGGCATGCTCGACGTGCGCGCGGTGCGCGGCCCGCGCACGCGGCAGACCCTGCTCGATCGCGGCATCCCGGTGCCGGAGGTCTATGGCGACCCCGGCCTGCTGATGCCGCTGTTTTTCCCGCCCGAGTTGCTGGGCGGCGGCACGCCACGCGAGGTCGTGGTGGTGCCGCATTTCAACGAGCCACCGGAGAAGTACCGCGAATTTGCCGGCCAGCTGGTCGCGCCGGACTGCCCGCCGGTGACGTTCATGCGCCGCCTGCTCGGCGCGGGGCTGGTGGTGAGCAGCTCGCTGCATGGGCTGATCCTGGCCGAGGCCTACGGCATTCCCGCCGTGTACCTGGACTGGGGCAACGGCGAGGACCGCTTCAAGTACGACGACTACTATCGCGGCACCGGCCGCAGCGAATGGCATGCCGGCGGCAGCGTGGCCGAGTGCATTGCGCTGGGTGGCAATGGCGAATTCGACCTGGGCGCGGTGCAGCGCGGCCTGCTCGAAGCCTTCCCGTACGACTTGTGGACGCAGGCATGAGCAGCGACCCGGCCGCTTCCGCCATGGACGCGGACGCTGGACGTTTCGCGGTGGGTGAGATCGTGCGCCTCGGCGGGTTTGCGGTGCTGTCCACCACGCAGGAGGCGTTCGCGCGCGAGCTGTTCGCCGCGCGCGAACGCGGCGAGCAGCGGCTGGTGTGTTTCGCCAACACCAATTTCGTCGTGCAGTGCCAAGGCCTGCGCGAACGGCTGGCGACGCCGTCCGTGCGCATCGTCAATGACGGCATCGGCATGGACCTGGCCGCGCGCTGGCTGCACGGCCGGCGCTTCGCCGGCAACCTCAACGGCACCGACCTGATTCCCTACCTGTGCCGGCATGCCGGCCGTCCGTTGCGCTTCTTCCTGCTTGGTGGGCAGCCCGGCGTGGCGCAGGCCGCGGCGCGTGCGCTGCGCGAGCAGCACGGGCAACTCGTGGTCGGCACCTGCGACGGTTACGAGGAACGCCGGCAGGCCGGTGATGCGCTGCCCGCGCGCATCAACGACAGCGGTGCCGACATCCTGCTGGTGGCATTCGGCAACCCGCTGCAGGAGCAGTGGATGCTCGACCACGCCGCGCAACTGCGCACGCCGCTGGTATTTGGCGTCGGCGCGCTGCTCGATTTTCTTTCCGGCAACGCCCGCCGTGCCCCCGCGTGGGTGCGGCGCTACCGGCTGGAGTGGCTGTACCGGCTCGTCCACGAGCCACGCCGGTTGCTCAAGCGCTACAGCTGGGACCTGCTGGTGTTCTTCCGCACGTGCCACGCGCGCCGGCACGACTGAAGCGGCCACGCTAGGATGCGGCGATGGACGCCGCCGCCCTTGCCCTCGTCACCCGCCTTGGCCTGGAACCGCACCCGGAAGGCGGGCACTTCCGCCGCTGTTACGAATCGGCGCTGCGCCACGAAGGCCGCCCGGCGCTCACCGCCATCCATTACCTGCTGACCCGCGGCGAGCGCAGCCGCTGGCATCGCGTGGATGCCGACGAATGCTGGCACTGGCAGCAGGGCGGCGTGCTGGAACTGCGCATGCTCGACCCGCACACGCGCAGCCTGCACGTGTGCCGGCTCGGCGCGGCCGAGGCCGGTGAGCCGCCGATGCAGGTGGTGCCGGCAGGTTGGTGGCAGGCCGCGCGTCCGCTGGAGGCCTATACGCTGGTGGCCTGCACGGTGTCGCCGGGTTTCGTCTGGGAGCACTTCGCGCTGATGGCCGGGGACGATCCGCTCGCCGACTGGCTGCGTACCCAGGCGCAATGGCCCTGAGCGGGCAACGATTCGCTAACGCAAATTCGCGCGGCATCGTCTAGCGTTCGCCTATTCAGGGAATCGTGGGGCGGTCATGCAGGAAGCAGTTCGCAGTCTGGCGGTGAGGTCGATGTTGGCGTTGGCGTTGGCGGCGCCCGTGGCGATGGCGCAGGAAACCCCGGACGTGCCGGTGCCCGCGCCGGCCGCGGGGCAGGGCGGCATCGTCGATCTCGATGCGATGGTGGTGCGTGGCGTGCAGCCCGGTCCGGGCCTGTGGAAGGTGACGCAGGGCGAGCACACGTTGTGGATCCTCGGCACGATCGCGCCGCTGCCGGACAAGATGACCTGGCAGGCGGACGAGGTCGAGGAAGCCATCGCGCAATCGCAGCAGATCCTTGCCGCGCCATCGGTGATGCTCGACGCCGACGTCGGCTTCTTCGGCAAGCTCGCGCTGGTGCCCTCGGCGATGAAGGCGATGAAGAATCCCGATGGCGCCACGCTGCAGGACGTGTTGCCGGCGGATCTGTACGCGCGCTGGGTTCCGTTGAAGGCGTATTACCTGGGCCGCGATGGCGGCATCGAAAAGAAGCGCCCGATGATCGCCGCCAGCGAGCTGTACCAGGCGGCAATCAAGAAGAACGGCCTGTCGCGCAAGCCGGTGGTGTGGCCGGTGGTCGAGGCGGCGGCCAAGCGCCACGGCATCAAGCCCACGCGGACCACGCTGGAGTTCAAGGTGTCCGACCCGAAACAGGCGCTGCGCGAGTTCACCGCCGGCGGCATGGACGATTCGGCCTGCTTCCGCAGCCTGCTCAACGCCGTGCAGAACGACCTGCCGACGATGGTGGAGCGGGCGAATGCGTGGGCGGTGGGCGATATCGAGCGGCTGCGCAACATGCCGCGCGAGGATCCCACGGCCGCGTGCAGCGCGGCGCTGTCGCAGACGCAGTTCGCGCGCAGCCGCGGGATGGACCGGCTGGAGGAGCGCTTGCGCGAGCATTGGGTCGGGATCGTGCGCAAGTCGCTGCGCGAGAACACCGGCACGTTCGCGGTGATGCCGTTGAGCGCCTTGCTGGCGCCGAACGGTTATCTGGATGCGTTGCGCGCGGAGGGGTATGAAATCACCGCGCCGGAGTAGCGGCGCGGTGAGGGAGGGCGAACGCCGTTGAAGCCGCGCCCGTGAGGCGGCGGCCGGCGTTTTGCTTCAGCCCGCCGCGCTCAGCGGCGGCTGCGTGGCGATGTCCGGCCAGCGCTTGAGCACCGCCGCGCGGATGCCCGCCGCGTCGATGCCGGCTTCGGCCAGCAGGTCTTCGCGGCTGGCGTGGTGCTGGAACGCATCGGGCAGGCCCAGGTGCAGCACCGGGCGCAGCACGCCTTCGGCATTGAACAGTTCCGACACGCCCGAACCGGCGCCGCCAGCCACCACGTTGTCCTCGATCGTCACGAAGCCTTCGTGGTCCTGCGCCAGCTGCAGCAGCAGCGTGCGGTCCAGCGGTTTCACGAAGCGCATGTTGACGACGGTCAGGCCCAGTTCCTCGCCGACCTTTTCCGCCGCCGGCACGCTCGCGCCAAACGCCAGCAGCGCGATGCGGCGGCCTTCGCGGCGCACCTGCGCCTTGCCGATCGGCAGCGTGGTGAGTTCGGTGCCGGCCACGGTCCCGGGGCCGGTGCCGCGCGGATAACGCACCGCCGCCGGGCCCACGTGACGATGTCCGGTGGTGAGCATCTGCCGCGCCTCGGCCTCGTCGGCCGGCGCCATCACCACCATGTTGGGCACGCAGCGCAGGAAGCTCAGGTCCAGGTTGCCCGCATGCGTGGCGCCGTCCGGGCCGACCACGCCGCCGCGGTCGATCGCGAACAGCACGTCCAGGTCCTGCACCGCCACGTCATGCACCAGCTGGTCGTAGGCGCGCTGCAGGAACGTCGAATAGATCGCCACCACCGGCTTGGCGCCCTGGGTGGCCATGCCCGCGGCCAGCGTCACCGCATGCTGTTCGGCGATGGCGGTGTCGAAATAACGCAGCGGGTATTCCTTGCTGAAACGCACCAGGCCCGAGCCTTCGCGCATCGCCGGGGTGATGCCCAGCAGCTTCGGGTCGGCGGCGGCCATGTCGCACAGCCAGTCGCTGAAGATATCGGTGTAGGTCGGCTTCTTGACCGCGCCGGCCTTGGCCACCAGGCCCTTCTCCGGGTCGAACGGTCCGACGGCGTGGTAGCCGATCTGGTCGCCCTCGGCCAGCTCGTAGCCCTTGCCCTTGGTGGTGATCACGTGCAGCAGCTGCGGGCCCTTGAGGGTCTTGAGCGTCTTCAGCGCGCCGAGCAGGGCGGGCAGGTCGTGGCCGTCGATCGGGCCGGTGTAGTGGAAGCCCATTTCCTCGAACAGCGTGGAAGGCACGAACATGCCCTTCCAGTGTTCTTCCCAGCGGCGCACGAAGCGCGCGGTGGGGTTGCTCTTCTTGTCGCCGAGGATCTTCTTGCCACCCTCGCGGATCGCGTTGAGGGTGCGACTACCGGTCGCACGTCCCAGCATCTTGGTCAGCCCGCCCACCGCCTCGGAAATCGACATGCGGTTGTCGTTGAGGATGACCAGCAGGTTCGGTTCCGGGTCCATGCCGCCGGCGTGGTTGAGCGCCTCGTAGGCCATGCCCGCGGTCATCGCGCCGTCGCCGATCACCGCCACCACCTTGCGCTCGTCGCCAGCCTGCTGCAGGGCGATGGCCATGCCGAGCGCGGCGGAGATCGAGGTGGACGAATGGCCCACGCCGAAGGTGTCGTACGGGCTTTCCTCGCGCTTGGGGAACGGCGCCACGCCGTCCTTCTGCTTGACCGTGTGGATCTGGTCGCGCCGGCCGGTGAGGATCTTGTGCGGGTAGGTCTGGTGGCCCACGTCCCACACCAGCTGGTCGGCCGGGGTCTGGTAGAGGTAGTGCAGGGCCACCGTCAGCTCGATGACGCCCAGGCCGGCGGCGAAGTGCCCGCCGCTTTTGCCTACCGATTCAATCAGATACGCCCGCAGCTCCTCGGCGATCGCCGGCAGTTCGTCTTCGCCGAAGCGGCGCAGGTCGGCCGGGGTCTGCACCTGGGACAGGCGGGGATAGCGGGTGGAATCGATCATCGGGGTGCGGCGTGCTGAATGACTGGCTATTGTCCCGCCCCGGTGGGCAGGGGGCAAGAATGGCGGTTTCGCGTTCAGATTGGACCGGAGCGCGTGTACGGCGAATCACGGGTGTTCCGCGCGTTGTCCGCGCATGGCCCGGGTCATTGGACGGCTCTTTCGAGGGGCTTGTTTCGATCGGGAATTTTTCCCGGACTACTGGTTTTTTTTCCAGTGGATTTACTGAGGCCTAACACGACTGTTTAACCCCGGCGTTCCCAGCATTCGGCGCAGGACGTGAACGCATGACCGCCGGTATGGCGAAGAGATCGGGCCACGCCGAGCGCAAGAAGCGAAATCGCGGCCTCCGCAGGTGTTTCACCCGCGGAACTCCTTCGCTCATACGGTGGCTGACATGAAAACTCAGTTGAACAGGAAGTCCGGCGCGCGCGCTGCGCCGATCCGCCGGACAACGCTGGCGCTAGTCGTCTCCGCGGCGCTCTTCCAATCCGGGCCTGCCTCGGCCTTGTTGGCGATCACGCGGCAGGCCGTGGGCGGCACGACGTGCGAATCGAATGCCGACGACGGCGACGGGAGCTGGTTCATCGGCAACGATGGGCGCTGCCATCCCTCGGCGGGTACGGGTACGAGTGGCGTAGGCAATCCGGGAACCAACATCGTGATGTACTCCTCGAGCGGCGTGCCGCAGGGCGAGGACTCCATCGCGTTGGGGGGCTACCTGGACGTGTGGCAGCGCGCCACCTTCTGGGGTGGCGTGGACATGCAGAACACCGTGATCACCAACCTGGCGCGCGGTGCGGCCGATACCGACGCGGTCAACGTGGGCCAGTTGCGGGTGGTGACCAATGCGCTGGGCGGCGGGGCGACGATCAATGCCGACGGCAGCGTGACCGGGCCGACGTATTCGGTGGGCGGCACCAACTACACGAACGTCGGCGCGGCGCTCGGCAGCTTGAATACCGCGGTGAACGGCGGCGGTGGCGTCAAGTATTTCCGCGTCAATTCCACCTACCTCGACGCCAGCGCGCCGGGCCAGGACTCCGTGGCGATTGGCCCCGCCGCGGTGTCTTCGGGGCGCTACTCCGTGGCGATGGGCGGAAGCGCGCAGGCAGCGAGCGAAAGCGCCGTCGCGCTCGGTGACACCGCCATCGTATCCGCCACGGCGCCGAACGGGGTGGCGATCGGACTGGAAACGACAGCCGGCGCAGCCGGCGCGGTGGCCATGGGCAGTGGTGCCACGGCTGGCCAAGCCGGTGCCGTGGCACTTGGCGCGGGCGCGACAAGTGCCGCCGCCGTGGCGACGGCCGGCGTGACGATCGCCGATACCGCCTACACCTTCGCCGGCACCGCACCGGCCAGCACGGTCAGTATCGGCGCGGCGGGCAGCGAGCGAACGTTGACCAACCTGGCGGCCGGACGGCTGGCGACCACCAGCACCGACGCGGTCAATGGCAGCCAGCTCAATGCCACCAACCTGGAAGTGGGCGCGCTCGATGACCGTGTGGACGCCTTTGGCACGGGCGTGGCCAGCGCATTGGGCGGCGGCGCGGGGTACGACGCGACCACCGGTGCATTGACCGCGCCGAGCTACAGCGTGGGCGGAACCGCGGTGAACAACGTGGGCGCGGCGGTCACCAATCTGGATGGGCGCACCACCAGCAACACCACCGCGATCAGCAACCTGGGCGATGCGATCAACAGCGGCGCCACCGGCCTGGTGCGTCAGGACGCCACCACCCGCCAACTGAGCGTCGGCGCGGCGACCGACGGCACGCGCGTGGATCTCACCGGTACCGCGGGCACCCGCGTATTGGCGGGGGTCACGGCCGGCACGGTATCGGCCAGCAGCACCGAGGCGATCAACGGCAGCCAGCTGTTCGCGACCAACCAGACGGTGGGCACGGTCAGTACGCAGGTCGCCGCGACGGACGACAAGGTCGACGCACTCGGCAGCGGTACGGCGACGGCCTTGGGCGGTGGTTCGGCGTACGACGCGGCCACAGGTGCATTGACCGCGCCGAGCTACAGCGTCGACGGCACCACGGTGAACAGCGTCGGCGCGGCGGTCAGCAACCTCGATGGACGCACCACCAGCAACACCACCGCGATCACCAACCTGGGCGATGCGATCAACAGCGGCGCCACCGGCCTGGTGCGTCAGGACGCCACCACCCGCCAGCTGAGCGTCGGCGCGGCGACCGACGGCACGCGCGTGGATCTCACCGGGACCGCGGGCACCCGCGTACTGGCAGGGGTCACGGCCGGCACGGTGTCGGCGAGCAGCACCGAGGCGATCAATGGCAGCCAGCTGTTCGCGGGCAACAGCAGCATCGCCAGCGCGCTGGGCGGGGGCGCGACGGTGAATCCCGATGGCACCGTCGCCGCACCCACCTATCAAGTGGGCGGGAGCACTTACACCAGCGTCGGCGGTGCGCTGGTGGGGCTGGACGCACGCATCGACACCGTGGTGGCCGGTGCGACGAAATATTTCCACGTTACTTCCAGCCTTGCCGATTCGGTCGCCAGCGGCGCCGACAGCGTGGCGGTCGGCCCGCTGGCCTCGGCCAGTGCCGCGGACACGATGGCGTTGGGGCGCGGCGCCACCGCCGGCCAAGCCGGTGCCGTGGCGCTGGGTGCGGCATCGGTGACGGCCGCGGCCGTGGCGACCACGGGTACCACGATCGCCGGCACCGCCTACACCTTCGCCGGCACCACGCCGGCGAGCACGGTGAGTATCGGCGCGGTGGGCAGCGAGCGCACGCTGACTAACCTGGCGGCAGGGCGGCTGAGTACGACGAGCACCGATGCGATCAACGGCAGCCAGTTGTTCGCCACCAACCAGGCAGTAGGCACGCTGGGTACCCAACTGGGCGCGGCGGACGACAAGGTGGATGCGCTGGGCGGCGCCGCGGCGACATCGCTCGGCGGCGGCTCCGCCTACAACCCGGCCACCGGCACGTTGACCGCGCCGAGCTACAGCGTCGGCGGTGGCACCGTGAACGACGTCGGCGCGGCAGTCACCAATCTGGATGCGCGCACCACCAGCAATACCACCGCGATCGGCAATCTCGACGATGCGATCAACAACGGCTCGATCGGGCTGGTGCGGCAGGACGCCACCACCCGACAGCTGAGCGTCGGCGCGGCGACCGACGGCACGCGGGTGGATCTCACCGGCACGGCCGGCAGCCGCGTGCTGGTCGGCCTGGGCGCGGGTACGGTGTCGGCGAGCAGTACCGAGGCGATCAACGGCAGCCAGCTGTTCGCCGGCAACAGCAGCATCGCCACCGCGCTGGGCGGTGGCGCGGCGATCAATCCCGACGGCACCCTCGCCGCGCCCACCTACCAGGTAGGCGGCACCCTTTACCGCAGTGTCGGGGATGCCGTCGGCGGCATCGATACCGTCCTCGGCGCGATCACCGGCG
Organism: Stenotrophomonas panacihumi; assembly: GCF_001431645.1. GTDB lineage: Bacteria > Pseudomonadota > Gammaproteobacteria > Xanthomonadales > Xanthomonadaceae > Stenotrophomonas_A > Stenotrophomonas_A panacihumi. The sequence continues at coordinate 20,516 of NZ_LLXU01000055.1, forward strand.
GCGCGGGCGTCAAGTATTTCCGCGTCAATTCCACCGCTGCCGACGCCGCGGCCACGGGCGCGAACAGCGTGGCCGGCGGTCCAGAGGCCAAGGCGGAAGGCGTTTCATCCACCGCGCTCGGCCAAGGGGCCGCGGCGCTGTCCAACGACACGGTGGCCGTGGGCCACGGCGCGGTGGCGGGCGTGCCCGGCGGGAATTCGGGCGAAACGGCGGTCGGCGCCAATGCGCAGGCCACCGCGGACAACGCCGCCGCATTCGGCGCCGGCGCGACGGCTTCGCAGATTGGCGCGGTGGCACTGGGCGCCGGCTCGCAGACCACCGCCGCGGTGGCGACGCCCAGTGGCGTCGTGGCGGGCACCGTGTACGCGTATGCGGGCGCCACGCCAGCCAGCACGGTGAGCTTGGGGGCGGTGGGCGCGGAGCGCACGCTGACGAACGTGGCGGCGGGCCGGGTCTCGGCGAGCAGTACCGATGCGATCAATGGCAGCCAGCTGTTCGCCACCCATCAGGCGGTGGAAGCCACCGCCGCGCAGGCCGGCGCGGTGGGCGGCAAGGTCGATGCGCTGGGCGGCGCGGTGGCGCAGGGGCTCGGAGGCGGCGCCATCTACGATGCCGCCACGGGGGGCATGAGCGCGCCGACTTACCATGTCAACGGCACCGATTACGACAACGTAGGCGATGCGCTGAGCCACCTTGCCCTGGCCGGCGTGCAGCCGTTCTACTTCCATGCCAACTCCCTGCGGGACGATTCGCAGGCGCAGGGAGAAGACAGCATCGCCATTGGCCCGGAGGCCTACGCGGAGGGGACTGGCGCCGTGGCGCTGGGACTTGGCGCGAATGCCTTGCAGGACGGTTCTGTCGCCTTGGGCAGCGGCGCGGTGACCGAGGTGGCGGTGGGTACAGCCAGCACCACGATCGCCGGCACCGCCTACACCTTCGCCGGTGCGACGCCGGCCAGCACCGTGAGCATCGGCGCGGCCGGCAGCGAGCGGACGCTGACCAACGTGGCGGCCGGCCGCATCGGCGCAAGCAGTACCGACGCCATCAACGGCAGCCAGCTGTATGCGACCAACCAGAGCGTCGACAGCCTGGCCAGCGTGGTCGGGGCGATCAGCACGGGCGCGGGCATCAAGTATTTCCGCGCCAATTCGACCGGCGCCGATGCCAGTGCGACCGGCACCGACAGCGTGGCGGTCGGCCCCACCGCCACTGCCAGCGCAAGCAACAGCGTGGCCCTGGGCAGTGCCGCGAGTGCTTCGCACGACAACAGCATCGCGCTGGGCGCCGGCTCGCAGACCACCACCGGCGCGCAATCGGGTTACGACGGCGCATATGTGGGAAGCAGCCAGTCCGTCGGCGAGTTGGCGCTGGGCGGCCGCACCGTCAGCGGCGTGGCGGCGGGCAGCCTGGGGACCGACGCGGTCAATGTGTCCCAGCTCACCGCCGGCGTGAACAGCGCCATCGAGGTCGCCAACGCCTACACCGAGACGCGGCTGAGCCAGATCGTCGTCCAGCCGGGCGGCGACTCGGCCATGTTCCGCGTGGCGGCGCCGACCACGCGCGCGGCGACCGTGGCCGGCACCGATGCCGTGGCCGGTGGCTCTGGCGCGATCGCCACGGGCGCGCAGAGCGTGGCGCTGGGCAATGACGCTGCGGCCTCCGGCGCTGCCAGCATGGCACTGGGCCACAACGCGCAGGCCAATGGCGACAACAGTGTCGCGATAGGCGCCGGCTCGGTGGCCAGCGTGGCCAACACGGTGTCGGTGGGCAGCGCCGGCAACGAACGCACGGTCAGCAACGTGGCGGCGGGCGTGCAGGCGACCGATGCGGTCAACGTGAGCCAGTTGCGGCAGACGCAGGCGGGCACGGCGCAGTACGACACCACGGCCGCGGGCGGCACCGACTATGCCAGCCTGAGCCTGGGCGGGCCGGGTGGTGCCACCACCACGCGCGTCCACAACGTCTCGGCGGGCGTGGCGCCCACCGATGCGGTGAACGTGCAGCAGCTCGAAGGCGGATTGGCGCAGGCACGCCAGTACACGGACCAGCGGCTGCAGGCGATCAACGGCGACATGTGGACCATGCGTCGCGAGATGCGCGGCGGTACCGCTTCGGCGATGGCGATGGCGGGCATGCCGCAGGCCTCGGAGGCCGGCCGCAACATGGTGGCGGTGGGCGTCGGCGGCTTCCAGGGCGAGGTGGGCATGGCCGTGGGCATGTCGCGCGTGAGCGAATCGGGCCGTTACCTGATGCAGGCGCAGATGAGCGGCAACACCACGCGCGACTTCGGCTTCTCGGTCGGTGCCGGGTTGCAGTGGTGAGCGCATGTGGGACAGGGCCGGAGGCCGGCCCTGTCCAGTTACTCCCGTTGCCTGCGTCTCCAACAGGCATCGGCCCATCGCAGCACGCCGAGGATGATGCCTGTCAGGACGACGAGTGCCGCGATGAACCACGGCTTCGGCAGGCGATCCTGGAGGGGAATCGAGGCTGCGCAGAGCATCACCACATGGAGCAGCGCTCTCAGCCACTGGGGCATGGCAGCGAACTCAGCGGGTATAGAGGTGAATCAGCCATGCCCGGAGCCCCGCCGGACTTCCGCCGAAGGGCCCGTACCAGGTTCCTCCGATCGCCATGTTGTTCGCGGCCAGGGCACCGCCCGCGCAGCCCACGAGTCCCCCCGGTATTCCGCCGATGGCCGTGCCTATCGCGCCGCCTACGGCGCAGCCGATGGTTTCGCGAGATACGCCGTTGAACGCGCCGCCGACATGCGCGACTTCGCTTTTGGACAACATCCTCATGATTTGCCTTCCTCGGTTGGCCAGCACGTTGCTGGCCAACCAAGGGAAACAATTCGGGACGGTGCCTGCCATGCGAAGTTTCAATGCCGATGCGATGTTGTCAGCCTCGCTGGCATTGGCAGGGTGTAGCGGAAATGTTCGTACACGCTGGCGCGTGTCCGGCCTGAAGGGTCAGCCCAGGATCCCCGGCAAATCCAAGCCCTTTTCCTTCGCGCACTCGATGGCGATGTCATAGCCCGCATCGGCATGCCGCATCACGCCCGTGGCCGGGTCGTTCCACAGCACGCGCGCGATGCGCTTGGCCGCCGCCTCCGTACCGTCGCACACGATGACCATGCCGGCATGCTGCGAAAACCCCATGCCCACGCCGCCGCCATGATGCAGCGACACCCACGTCGCGCCCGAGGCGGTATTGAGCAGCGCGTTGAGCAGCGGCCAGTCCGACACCGCGTCGGAGCCGTCGCGCATCGCTTCGGTCTCGCGATTCGGCGAGGCGACGCTGCCGCTGTCCAGGTGGTCGCGGCCGATCACCACCGGCGCCTTCAGCTCGCCCTTGGCGACCATCTCGTTGAACGCCAGGCCGAGCCGGTCGCGGTCGCCCAGGCCTACCCAGCAGATGCGCGCCGGCAGGCCCTGGAACTTGATCTTCTCGGCGGCCATGTCCAGCCAGCGGTGCAGGTGCGGGTTGTCCGGGATCAGCTCCTTCACCTTCGCATCGGTCCTGGCGATGTCTTCCGGATCGCCGCTCAGCGCGGCCCAGCGGAACGGGCCGATGCCGCGGCAGAACAGCGGGCGGATGTAGGCGGGCACGAAGCCGGGGAAGTCGAAGGCATTGCGCACGCCTTCTTCCAGCGCCATCTGCCGCAGGTTGTTGCCGTAGTCCACGGTCGGCACGCCCAGCGCGTGGAAGCCGAGCATGGCGCGGATATGGTTCGCCATCGAGGCGCGCGCGGCCTTCTCCACTTCCTTCGGCGCGCTCACGCGCTTTTCGTCCCACTGTTCGACCGTCCAGCCCTGCGGCAGGTAGCCGTTGACCGGGTCGTGCGCGGAAGTCTGGTCGGTGAGCAGGTCCGGCTTGACGCCGCGCGCGAGCAGCTCGGCCAGCACGTCGGCCACGTTGCCGAGCAGGCCCACCGACAACGGCTGCTTCGCCTTGCACGATTCGTCGATCAACCGCAGCGCTTCGTCCAGCGAGTCGGTCCAGGTGTCCAGGTAGCCGGTGCGCAGGCGCATGTCGATGCTCGACTGCCGGCATTCCACCGCCAGGCACGAGGCGCCGGCCATCACCGCGGCCAGCGGCTGCGCGCCGCCCATGCCGCCCAGCCCGCCGGTGAACAGCCACTTGCCGGCGAGATCGCCGCCGTAATGCTGGCGGCCCATCTCCACGAACGTCTCGTAGGTGCCCTGCACGATGCCCTGCGCGCCGATGTAGATCCAGCTGCCGGCGGTCATCTGGCCGTACATGGCCAGGCCCTTCTTGTCGAGCTCGTTGAAGTGGTCCCAGTTGGCCCAGCGCGGCACGAGGTTGGAGTTGGCGATCAGCACGCGCGGCGCATCGGCATGCGTGCGGAACACGCCGACCGGCTTGCCGGACTGCACCAGCAGGGTCTGGTCGTCTTCCAGGCGCTTGAGCGTTTCCACGATGCCGTCGAAGCTCTCCCAGTCGCGCGCGGCGCGGCCGATGCCGCCGTACACCACCAGTTCTTCCGGGCGCTCGGCGACGTCCGGATCGAGGTTGTTCTGGATCATCCGCAGCGGCGCTTCGGTGAGCCAGCTCTTGGCGGTCAGCGTGGTGCCGGTCGGGGCGTGGATGACGCGGGTGGGGTCGCGACGGGTCATGCGCAATGCCTCGAAGAAGAAGGGAAGTCGGTGCCTTGGACGAACGCCATGCATGCACGCAGCACCTGGCACAGCACGGCACGCAGCGGCACCGCGCGCTCGGGCAACCAGGGCGAGGGCCAGTTGCCGGCGGTCACGGTGTCCGGCTCCTGCATGTAGCCGCGGCAGGCCAGTTCCATCTGGATCGCGTGCACGCCGTCGGCCGGCGCGCCGTAGTGGCGGGTGATCCAGCCGCCCTTGAAGCGGCCGTTGCGCACGTGGCCCATGCCGCTGGCGGCGCACAGGGCTTCCACCGCGTCGGTGAGCGCCGGATCGCAGCTGGCATCCAGGTTAGTGCCGATGTTGAACTGCGGCAGCTGGCCCTCGAACAGGTGCGGGATATGCGAGCGGATCGAATGCGCGTCATACACCACCACGCGCGGATGGATCGCGCGCAGCCGGTCGATCTCGGCGCGCAGCGTGGCGTGGTACGGGTCGAACCACTTCTCGCGGCGTCCTGCGATTTCCGCTTCGTCCGGTGCCTGGCCCTCGTGGTAGAGCGGCTCGTTGTCGAAGGTGGTCAGCGGGCACAGGCCGGTGGTGTTCTGGCCCGGATACAGCGATACGCCGCTGGGATCGCGGTTGACGTCGATCACCGAGCGCGAGATCGAGGTGCGCACGGTAGTGGCGCCCAGCGCTTCGGCGGCGAAGTCATACAGGTGGTGCACCCACCAGTCGGTATCACGCTGCGCCAGCCACGGGGTGGCATAGCGCTCGGTGAGTTCGGGCGGGAAATCGCTGCCGGTGTGCGGGAAGCTGATCAGCAGCGGCGCCTCGCCGCGGTGCACGGTCAACCAGTCGGGCAGGGCGTTCATCGCGGGCTCCTCGTGCGACTCATTCGCCGCAGGCATCCGGCAGGGCGACGCCGGCGGCGTCGGACAGCGCGCCCGAGCGCACCAGCGCGGTGGCGGCCAGCATGTCCGGGTGGAAATGGCGGTCTTCCTGCAGCATCGGCACCTGCGCGCGCAGCAGCGCACGCGCCGCCTCCAGCGCGTCGCTGGAGCGCAGCGGGGCGTGGAAATCGCAGCCCTGCGCGGCGGCCAGCAATTCGATGCCCACCACGTGCGCGGCATTGCCGGCCATGTCGAGCAGGCGGCGCGCGCCGTGCGCGGCCATCGACACGTGGTCTTCCTGGTTGGCCGAGGTCGGGATCGAATCGACGCTGGCCGGGTAGGCGCGCTGCTTGTTCTCCGAGACCAGCGCCGCGGCGGTGACCTGCGGAATCATGAAGCCGGAGTTGAGGCCGGGCTTCGGCGTGAGGAACGCCGGCAGGCCCGACAGCGCCGGGTCCACCAGCATCGCGGTGCGGCGCTCGCTGATCGAGCCGATCTCGCACACCGCCAACGCGAGCATGTCGGCGGCGAAGGCCACCGGCTCGGCGTGGAAATTGCCACCGCTCAGCGCCTCGCCGGTTTCGACGAACACCAGCGGGTTGTCGGAGACGCCGTTGGCCTCGGTTTCCAGCGTGGCGGCGGCCTGGCGCATCACGTCCAGCGCGGCGCCCATCACCTGCGGCTGGCAGCGCAGGCAGTACGGATCCTGCACGCGCACATCGCCCAGGCGGTGCGATTCACGGATCGCCGAGCCGGTCATCAGCGTGCGCAGCGCCTGCGCGGTGGCGATCTGCCCGGGCTGGCGGCGCAGCGCGTGGATGCGCGGGTCGAACGGGGTATCGGAACCCTTGGCCGCTTCCACCGAGAGCGCGCCAGCCACCAGCGCGGCGGAGAACACGGTCTGGATCTCGAACAGGCCGGCCAGCGCGTAGGCGGTCGAATACTGCGTGCCGTTGAGCAGCGCCAGGCCTTCCTTGGCGCCGAGCACGATCGGCTGCAGGCCGGCGCGCGCCAGCGCCTCGGCGGCGGGCAGGCGTTCATCGCCAACGAAGGCTTCGCCCACCCCGATCATTACCGCCGCCATGTGCGACAGCGGCGCCAGGTCGCCCGAAGCGCCGACCGACCCCTGGCACGGCACCACCGGAATGACGTCGTGCACCAGCAGCGCTTCCAGCAGCGCCAGCGTGGCCGGCTGGATGCCCGAGGCGCCTTGCGCCAGGCTGGTGAGCTTGAGCGCGAGCATCAGCCGCACCACGGCGCGCGGCATCGGCTCGCCGACGCCGGCGGCATGCGAGAGCACGATGTTGCGCTGGAGCTGGGCCAGGTCGGCATCGGCGATGCGCAAGCTGGCAAGCTTGCCGAAGCCGGTGTTGATGCCATAGACCGGCTCGCCACGCGCGACGATCTTGGCGACCGCATCCGCACTGCGTTCCACCGCGGCCAGCGCGGCGGGGTCCAGGCGCACGGCGGCGCCGCGGTAGAGGTCGCGCCACTGCGCGAGGCTGACCGCGCCGGGGCGCAGCACGATGGGGGAACTCATGAATCTCTCCGGGAAACGGTGGTGCGCCCGCGCCAGACGCGCGCGTGCAGCGGGTTGAAGCCCATGCGGTAAACGAGGTCGGCGGGTGCGTCGATGTCCCAGATCGCCAGGTCGCAGTCGAAGCCATCGCGCAGCTGGCCCAGGCGCTCACCCCGGCCCAGCGCACGCGCGGCCTGCCGGGTGAAGCCGGCGATGCATTCGTCCACGGTCATGCGGAACAGCGTGGCGGCCATGTTCATCGCCAGCAGCGGGCTGGTGAGTGGCGAGGTGCCGGGGTTGCAGTCGGTGGCCAGGGCCAGCGGCACGCCGGCGGCGCGCAGCGCGTCGATCGGCGGGACGAGGGTGTCGCGGGTGAAATAGAACGCGCCGGGCAGCAGCACGGCGACGGTGCCGGCGGCGGCCATCGCGGCCACGCCGTCGGCGTCGAGGTGTTCGATGTGGTCGGCCGACAACGCGCCGTGGCGCGCGGCCAGCGCCGCGCCGTGCTGGTTGCTCAGCTGCTCGGCGTGGATCTTGATTGCCAGCCCGTGCGCACGCGCCGCCTCGAACACCTGCGCGGCCTGCGCGGGCGAGAAGGCGATGCTTTCGCAGAACACGTCCACCGCTTCGGCCAGCCCTTCGGCGGCGATGGCGGGAATCATGGTGTCGCACACCGCATCGACGTAGGCCTGCTTCTCCACGCCCGGCGGCACCGCATGCGCGCCCAGGAAAGTGGGCGCCACTTCGACGGCGCGCAGTTCGGCCAGGCGGCGGGCCACGCGCAGCTGGCGGCTCTCGTCTTCGAGCGTGAGGCCGTAGCCGGATTTGATCTCGATCGTGGTCACGCCTTCGGCGAGCATCGCGTCCAGGCGCGGCAGCGAGGTGGCGATGAGCGCATCTTCATCCGCGGCGCGGGTGGCGCGCACGGTGGAGACGATGCCGCCGCCGGCCTGCGCGATCTCCGCGTAGCTGGCGCCGCGCAGGCGCTGTTCGAATTCGTTGGCGCGGTTGCCGGCGTAGACCAGGTGGGTGTGGCAGTCGATCAGCCCGGGGGTGATCCAGCGCCCGCCGCAGTCGATGCGTTCGGCGGCTTCGAAGGCCGGGGCGCCAGCGGCCGGGCCGGCATGCACGATGCGCCCGTCGCGGCAGGCGACCACGCCCTCGCGCACGATGCCCAGGCCGTCGTCGCCGGCCAGCGTGGCGAGGTGGGCGTTGTGCCAGAGCGTGTCGCAATGCATGGTGTTCGCCGGGCTGACCTGATATGTCTATACAATAGAAGCCGGCGAAGGAGGGTGTCCAGTGGCGGCGCAACAAAACTCCAACCAGGCATCGCGCGGCATCTGGGCCGCACAGGCGCTGTTGCCCGAGGGCTGGGCGCGCTCGGTGCGGCTGGTGTCGCAAGGCGGGCGCTGGGAAACAGTCGAGACCGGCGTGCCCGCGCAGCCGGGCGACGAGCGCCTCGGCGTCGTGGTGCCCGGCCTGGGCAACCTGCACAGCCACGCCTTCCAGCGCGGCATGGCTGGGCTGACCGAGATCGGCGGCCACAGCGGCGACAGCTTCTGGAGCTGGCGCGAGCTGATGTATCGCTTCCTCGCGCACCTGGACGCGGACAGCTTCCAGGCCATCGCCGAGCTGGCCTATATCGAAATGCTCGAAGCCGGCTTCACGCGCGTCGGCGAATTCCATTACCTGCACCACGCCGCCGATGGCCGAGCGCATGCCGACCCGGCGGAGATGTCCGCGCGCGTGGCCGCCGCCGCGCAGGCCAGCGGCATCGGGCTGACGCTGCTGCCGGTGTTCTACGCGCATGCGGATTTCGGCGGGGCGCCGCCCAATCCCGCGCAGCGCCGCTTGATCCATGACGTGGACGGCTTCGCGCGCCTGCTGGAAGGTTGCCGCCGCGCGCTGGCGCCGCTGCCCGACGCGGTGCTCGGCATCGCGCCGCACAGCCTGCGCGCGGTGACGCCCGACGAACTGGCCGCGCTGCTGCCGCTCAACGGGGGGCCGGTGCATATCCATATCGCCGAGCAGACCCGCGAAGTGGACGCCTGCGTGGCGTGGTCGGGCCTGCGCCCGGTGCAGTGGCTGCTGGCCCATGCGCCGGTGGACGCGCGCTGGTGCCTGGTGCACGCCACGCATGTCACCGCGCAGGAATGGCAGGACGTAATCGCGCGCGAGGCGGTGGTAGGCCTGTGCCCGATCACCGAGGCCAACCTCGGCGACGGCCTGTTCCCGATGCGCGACTTCGCCGTGGCCGGCGGCCGCTTCGGCGTGGGCTCCGATTCCAACGTGTTGATCGATGCGGCCGAAGAACTGCGCCTGCTCGAATACGGCCAGCGGCTCACGCTGCGCGGCCGCAATGTGCTCGCGCGCGAAGGGGCGTCGAGCGGACGCTGGCTGTTCACGCAGGCACTCGACGGCGCCGCGCAGGCACTGGGCGTGCAGGCCGGTCTCGCCGCGGGACGGCCGGCCGAACTGGTCGAACTCGACACCACGCATCCGGCGCTGGTCGCGCGCGAAGGCGACGCCTGGCTGGACAGCTGGATCTTCGCCGCTCGCTGCGGCGCGGTGCGTTCGGTGTGGCGCGATGGCCAGGCGCTGGTGCGCGAAGGCCGCCACGTCGCACGCGAGCGGATCGCCGCGCGCTACGCGCAGGTGGTGGCGCGGCTGCTGGGCGCGACGGCGTGAACGAAGTCGCCACGCCCGCCGCGGCCTCGCTGCACCAGCGCATCCGCGACGACATCCAGGGCCGCATCCTGCGCGGCGACTGGGTGCCCGGGCATCGCGTGCCCAGCGAACACGAGTTGATGGCCGAATACGCCTGTTCGCGCATGACCGTGAACAAGGCGTTGACCCAACTCGCCAGCGCCGGGCTGATCGAACGCCGCCGCCGCGCGGGCAGCTTCGTGGCGCGGCCGCATCCGCACCTGGAACAGGTGGCGCTGCAGATTCCCGATATCGAGGCCGAAGTGAGCGCGCGCGGGCTCGCGTATCGTTTCGAGCTGCTGCAGCGGCGGCTGCGTGCGCCACGCGCCGGTCATGCGGAAGAACGTGCGCTGGCCGAGGGCGGGCGCGTGCTCGCGCTGGACAGCCGGCACCTGGCCGATGGCCGGCCGTTCGCGCTGGAGCAGCGCCTGATCGACCCGCTCGCCGTGCCGGCGGCGGCCGAGCAGGATTTCGCGGTACAGGCGCCGGGCAGCTGGTTGCTGCGCCATGTGCCGTGGACGCGCGCCGAACACCGCATCAGCGCGATCAATGCCGATGCGGCGCAGTCGCGCCTGTTGGACGTGCCCGACGGCACCGCCTGCCTGGTCATCGAACGCCGCACCTGGCGTGACGAACAGCCGGTGACCTGGGTGCGCCAGGTATTCCTGGGCAGCTTCTACGACCTCATCGCGCGTTTCTCGCCCGGCCTGCGCTGACGCGGCAGGCGGGCGCGCGCGTTACGCTTCCCCGGGGGCGACGAAGCCGGCCGGCTTCTCCGCATCGCGCGCGAACAGGAACTTCTGCAGCTCGCCTTCCAGGAACGCGCGGTGCGCCGGGTCGCGAGGCGACAGGCGGTTTTCGTTGATCAGCATGGTCTGGTGCGCCAGCCACGCGGCCCACGCCTCCTGGCTGATTTCGGCGAACACGCGCTGGCCGATCGGGCCGGGATACGGCACGAAGGCCAGGCCGGGCGCTTCGCGCTGGAGGTAATGGCAGAACACGGTACGGGACATGGCGGTCAGGGGCCCAGGAGTTTGCGGATCGGCGCGGGCAGGCCCAGCGCGGCGAGTTCGCCGGGGGCGACCCAGCGCAGGTCGCCATTGTCGCCCACCGCGTCGCCGGGGGCGACCGGCGCGATCGCCAACGGCTGCATGTGCAGGCGGAAATGGGTGAAGACGTGGATGAGGTCGGGCAGGCTTTCGGCGGCGTCGAAGTCGCCGTGGACATGGCGTTCGAACCAGTCGCGCGCCCCGGCGAGGTCATCGGCCTGCGGCAGCGACCACAGCGAGGACCAGATGCCGGTGGGTGGGCGCTTGTGCATCAGCAGCTCGCCGCGCGCATTGCGCAGCAGCAGGAACACCGCCGAACGCTCCGGCACCGCCTTGCCCGGCTTGGGCGTGGGCAGCGCATCGGTGCGGCCTTCGCGGCGGGCCACGCAATCTTCCTGCAGCGGGCACAGCGCGCACGCCGGCTTGGCACGCGTGCACAGGGTGGCGCCGAAATCCATCTGCGCCTGCGTGTAGTCGGCCAGGCGGCCGGGGGGCACGCTGTCCACGTGCGCCTGTGCAAGCGCCCACAGCTGGCGTTCGACCGCCGGCAGGCCGGGGAAGCCTTCCACGCCATGGAAGCGCGCCAGCACGCGCTTGACGTTGCCGTCGAGGATGGGAAAGCGGTCGTTCCAGGCCTGGCTGAGGATTGCGCCGGCGGTGCTGCGGCCAATGCCCGGCAGTGCGTGCAGCGCGTCGAAATCGCGCGGCAGCTCGCCGCCATGCAGCTCGACGCAGCGCTGGGCCGCCGCATGCAGGTTGCGCGCACGGGCGTAATAGCCCAGGCCGGCCCATTGCGCCATCACCGCGTCGTTGGAAGCGGTGGCGAGCTCGGGCAGGGTGGGGAAGTGCTGCAGGAAGCGCGCGAAATACGGGATTACCGTGGCGACCTGGGTCTGCTGCAGCATGATTTCCGACAGCCACACCCGGTAGGGCGTGCGCGGGTGCTGCCAGGGCAGGTCGTGGCGGCCGTGGCGGTCGAACCAGGCCAGCAGGCGGTGGCTGTAGGCGTCCGGCATGCGGGGTCGGGAGGCGTCCCCGCGCGGTGGCGGGGACGGGGCGGTCAGGCGCCCAGCGCCTCGGGCAGCAGGGCGTCGACGAAGGCTTCCGGGTCGAACACGCGCAGGTCTTCGGGGCGCTCGCCGATGCCGGCGAAGCGGATCGGGATGCCGAACTCGCGGGCCAGCGCGAACACCACGCCGCCCTTGGCGGTGCCGTCGAGCTTGGTCACCACCAGGCCGGTCACGCCGACCGCGGCATGGAACTGGCGCAGCTGCGAGAGCGCGTTCTGGCCGGTGGTGCCGTCGATCACCATCAGTACCTCGTGCGGGGCGGTCGGATCGACCTTTCCGAGCACGCGGCGGATCTTGCCCAGCTCGTTCATCAGGCCGGTCTGGGTATGCAGGCGGCCGGCGGTGTCGGCGATCAGCACGTCGGTGCCGCGCGCCTTGCCGGCCTGCAGCGCATCGAACGCCACCGAGGCGGCGTCGGCGTTCTGGCCCTGCGCGATCACGGTGACGCCGTTGCGCTGGCCCCAGGCCTGCAACTGGGCGACCGCGGCGGCGCGGAAGGTGTCGCCGGCCGCCAGCATCAGGCCGTGGCCTTCGTCCTTGAAGCGCTTGGCGAGCTTGCCGATGGTGGTGGTCTTGCCGACGCCGTTGACGCCCACGGTGAGCACCACGAACGGCTTGGCGGCGCGGTCGATGACCAGCGGCCGCGCCACCGGGCGCAGCATGCCAATCAGTTCGGCGCGCAGCGCGGCCAGCAGGGCCGGAGCGTCGGCGAACTCGCGCGCCTTCATGCGCTTGCGCAGGCCTTCGACCAGCGCGGTGGTGGCCGGCACGCCGACATCGGCGGTGATCAGCGCGGTTTCGATTTCGTCCAGCAGGTCGTCGTCCAGGCGCGGGTTGCGCGAGAACAGGCCGCCGAAGCTGCGCGCGAAGCCGCTGTTGCGCAGCCGGTCGCGCCAGCCGGTCTTGCCGGCCGCGGCGGGTACCGCGGCGTGGGCGCCGAGGTCGGTCATGTCGTCGGCGGGGGCGGCTACGGCAGGCGCTTCGATTGCAGGCGCCTGGACCGCCGGCGTGGCGGCGTGGGCCACCGCCGGTTCGGTGACCAGGGTGGGCGCGGCTTCGGTGACCGGAATCACCGCCGCCTCGGCCACGACCTCGACGGCCGGCGCCTCCTGCGGCAACGCCTGCACCAGCTCGGCCTCGGTCACCGCTTCGCTGGCCTGGGCCGGCGCCTGCGGGAACGCCGCAGCCATCTCCTCGGCCGTGTAGTGCTGAGTCTGGGGCGCGTCCGGCGCGGCGTCCCGGGGCTTCTTGCGGCGGAAAATATTGAGCATTGGCGGGGGCTTCAAGACAGATCGATATGCTAACACCCGGGGCCGTGGCGCCCGCGTGCACTCAAGTACAGCGCGGCACGGCCGATACCGAACGGGCAGGGCTGCCGCGTCGGCGGCGTGGAGGGTGAATGGACAGCTTGGGTATTTCGGCGTCGGGGATGCGGGTGGCCGCGCTGCGGCTGGATGCGTCGGCCTCCAATGTCGCGCGGCTGCCGGTGGAGGGCGCCACGCGCCTGGGTGTCAGTGCCACGGCCAGTGCCGGCGGTGGCGTCCAGGGCACCGTGGTCGAAGCGGCGCAGGATACCGGCGCGCCGGTCGGCGACCTGGTCGAGTCGCGCTCGGCGGCGCTGGCGTTCGATGCCAATGCGCGGATGCTGCGGGCGGGCGATGAGAGCGTCGGGTTCCTGCTGGACGTGATGGCCTGAGGGCGAAGGGGGCGACGACAGCCATCGACCCCGCCCATCGTCCTCAACCGCCCGCCAGCTCCAGCAGCAGCTTGTTGAGCCGGCGCACATAGCCCGCCGGATCCTTCAGCGTGTCGCCGGCCGCCAGCGCGGCCTGGTCGAACAGCACGCGCGCCAACTCGCCGAAACGGCCTGCGTCGGCCTCCGCATCCAATCGTCCGATCAACGGATGCGCCGGGTTGAACTCGAACACCGGCTTGGCCTCCGGCAGCTTCTGCCCGCTGACCTCCAGGATCTGCCGCATCTGCAGGCCGAGGTCATCGCGGCCGATGGCCAGGATCGCCGGCGAGTCGGTCAGCCGCTGCGACACCCGCACCTCGGCCACTTCCTCGCCCAGCGCCTGCTTGATGCGCTCCACCAGCGCCTGCTTCTCCTGCGCCGCCTGCTCCTGCGCCTGCTTTTCCTCGGCGCTGTCCAGCGCGCCCAGGTCCAGGTCGCCGCGCGCGATGTCCACGAACGACTTGCCGTCGAACTCGGTGAGGTAGCCCATCAGCCACTCATCGATGCGATCGGTCATCAGCAGCACCTCGATGCCCTTCTTGCGGAACACCTCCAGGTGCGGGCTGTCCTTGATCTGCGCGTGGCTCTCGCCGGTGAGGTAGTACAGCTTGTCCTGGCCCTCGCGCAGGCGCGCGATGTAATCGGCCAGCGCCACGTCCTGCGCGCCATCGGTGCCGTGGGTGGAGGCGAAGCGCAGCAGGCCGGCGATCTTCTCGCGGTTGCCGTAATCCTCGGCCGGGCCTTCCTTCAGCACCTGGCCGAACTGCTTCCAGAACGCGGCGTAGTCTTGCGGCTTGTCCTTGGCCAGCTTCTCCAGCATGTCCAGCGAGCGCCTGGTCAGCGCGGCCTTCATCGAGTCGATGACCGGCCCGGCCTGCAGGATCTCGCGCGAGACATTGAGCGAGAGATCCCCCGAATCCACCACGCCCTTGATGAAGCGCAGGTACAGCGGCAGGAACTGCTCGGCCTGGTCCATGATGAAAACGCGCTGCACGTAGAGCTTCAGGCCCTTGGCGGCGTCGCGGTGGTACAGGTCGTACGGCGCGCGGCCGGGCACGTACAGCAGCGAGGTGTACTCCAGCTTGCCCTCGACCTTGTTGTGGCTCCACGCCAGCGGGTCAGCATGGTCGTGGGCCAGGTGCTTGTAGAACTCCTGGTATTCGGCGTCCTTCACCTCGCCGCGCGGCCGCGTCCACAGCGCGCTGGCACGGTTCACGGCTTCCCACTGCGCCTCGGCGCCGGCGTCCTCGCCTTCGGCTTCCTTGCGCAGTTCCACCGGCAGGGCGATGTGGTCCGAATACTTCTTGATGATGCCGCGCAGGCGCCAGGCATCGGCATAGCCTTCCTCGCCGTCCTTCAGGTGCAGCACGATGCGCGTGCCGCGCTCGGCGCGCTCGATCGTGGCGACGTTGAACTCGCCCTCGCCACGCGAGGACCAGTGCACGCCCTCGCTGGCGGGCAGGCCGGCGCGGCGGCTGTAGACATCGACCTGGTCGGCGACGATGAAGGCGCTGTAGAAGCCCACGCCGAACTGGCCGATCAGGTGCGCGTCCTTCTTCTGGTCGCCGCTGAGGTGGGCCAGGAAGTCGGCGGTGCCGGACTTGGCGATGGTGCCCAGGTGCGCGACGGCCTCCTCGCGGCTCATGCCGATGCCGTTGTCCTCGATGCTCACCGTGCGCGCGGCGGCGTCGTAGTCGACGCGGATGCGCAGCTCGCCGGCGCCCTCCAGCAGCTCCGGCCGCACCAGCGACTCGAAGCGCAGCTTGTCCGCCGCGTCGGCGGCATTGGACACCAGCTCGCGCAGGAAGATCTCCTTGTTCGAGTACAGCGAGTGGATCATCAGCTGCAGCAGCTGCTTGACCTCGGTCTGGAAGCCCAGGGTCTGCGGTTGCGATTCGGTCACGGGCATGGCTCCTTGGATGGCGGGCCGCAAACGCGGCGATGCCTTCCGGGTATGGGCCGGTGCGCGCATTTCAAGGCGGCGCGGCCATGCTGGTCTATCATGCGCGGCCTGATGACCCGCCCGACGCTCGCCAACGCCGCCCTCCGTTCGCCCCTTGCTGCAGCGCGGGGAAGTGCATGAGCGCGCGCAAGGGCGAAGGGCAGGTGCGCATCATCGGCGGGCGCTGGCGCAACACGCGCCTGGCCGTGCTCGACGTGGCGGGCCTGCGCCCGACGAGCGACCGCGTGCGCGAGACCCTGTTCAACTGGCTGCAGCCGGTGTTGCCCGGCGCGCGCGTGCTTGACCTGTTCGCCGGCAGCGGCGCGTTGGGGCTGGAGGCGGTGTCGCGGGGTGCGGCGTCGGCCTGCCTGGTCGAACGCGATGCCGGCCTGGCCGCGCGGCTGCGCGAGCAGATCGGCAAGCTGGGCGCGGCGGGGGAGGTCGAGGTGCAACAGGAGGACGCGCTGCGCTGGCTGGCGCGGCCGGCCGCCACGCGCTTCGATATCGCCTTCGTCGATCCGCCGTTTGCCGCCGGCCTTTGGAATCAGGTGCTTGCGGCGCTGCCGGCGCACCTCTCGGCGGAGGCCTGGCTGTATGTCGAGGCGCCGCATGACGCAGCCCCGTGGCTGCCGCCCGAATGGCGCCCGCACCGCGAGGGCGAGACCCGCGAAGTACGCTATGCGCTGTACCGGCGGGCCGCTGCTACACTGACGCTACCTTAACGCGGTACTCCAGCATGACCGTGGCCAATCGCCGCATCGCCGTCTATCCGGGCACCTTCGACCCGATCACCAACGGCCATATCGACCTCGTCGCGCGGGCCGCCCCGCTGTTCGACAAGGTGGTGGTCGGCGTGGCGCACAGCCCCTCCAAGGGCCCGGCGCTGCCGCTGGATCGCCGCGTGGAACTGGCCCGCGAGGCGCTGGGTGGCCACGACAACATCGAGGTCCGCGGCTTCGACACCCTGCTGGCGCATTTCGTGCGCGAGGTGAAGGCCGGCGTGCTGCTGCGCGGCCTGCGCGCGGTGTCGGATTTCGAATACGAATTCCAGATGGCCAGCATGAACCGCCACCTGATCCCCGAGGTGGAGACGCTGTTCCTCACCCCGGCCGAGCAGTACAGCTTCATCTCGTCCTCGCTGGTGCGAGAGATCGCCCGCCTCGGCGGCGATGTGTCCGGCTTCGTCCCCGCCTCGGTGGTCGAAGCGCTCCGCCAGGTGCGTGCCTCGCGCGCCCAGGCCTGAATTCACCCGTCACACCCATAACAAAACAGGAAACAGGGAGGATCACAATGAAGAATCTCATGCGTGCGCTGCTCATCGCCTCGATGGCTGCGCTGGCGTTCACCGCCTGCAAGAAGGAAGAAGCCAAGCCGGCCAACGAAGCCGCCGTGGCGCTGAAGGCCCCGGGCAAGGACGACGATGCCGGCTGGAAGCAGTACCTGCAGCAGGTCGCCATCCAGAACATGGGCAACGTCACCAACAGCCCGTTCCTGTACTACCTCCCGCCGGAGTCCGATCCGGAGTTCCAGGCCAAGTACGACCGCCAGGTCGAGAGCGCCACCACGACCATCAGCCGCGGCATCAGCCCGGGCAACATGATCGCCTTCGGCTCCTCGGCCTCTGCCAAGATGGCCGACATGATCGGCTCGGTGTTCAAGGACGTGCAGGCCGACTCGATGAAGGGCGTGCGCATCGTGTTCATCGGCGACGCCGCCGACAACGCGCGCGTGCAGACCACCATCCAGCCGACCGGCGCCGAGTACATCTTCGTCGAAGCCAAGTAATACCCGCGGACCGGGCGCCCCGCGCGCCCGGTCCCCTTGCCGGAACCGCCTTGCCGTACCCGCAACTCCCCCAGGTGATCGCCGCCTTCGCGCGTGATCCGCACCCCGCCGGACCGGCCTTCGCCGGAGCCGCGCCCACGCCCCGCGCGCGAGAAGCCGCCCGCGCCGCCGCGATGCCGCCGCCATGTCGCTGAAGATCAACGAGCTGTGCGTCAACTGCGATGTCTGCGAGCCGGCCTGCCCGAACCGGGCCATTTCCATGGGCGAGACCATCTACATCATCGACCCGGCGCGCTGCACCGAGTGCATCGGCCATTACGATGAGCCGCAGTGCGTGATGGTCTGCCCGGTCGAATGCATCGACCCCGACCCGGACATCCCGGAGACCCACGACCAGCTGCTGGCCAAGCTGCGCCAGCTGCAGATCGACCATCCCGAGTTCTACGAAGAGGAACCGCCGTCGCCATGAAGCCCTTCGCCCGCCCCGTGTTGCTGTGCCTGCTGGCGCTGTTCGCCACGCCGTCCTTCGCCGCCGAACCGCCGGCGCCCGCGAGCGGCAGCCCCCAGCACCCGCCGGGCGCGGCCGTGGCGAGCGGACATCGGCTGGCCACCGAGGCCGGCCTGCAGGTCCTGAAGGAGGGCGGCAACGCGTTCGACGCCGCGGTGGCGGTTTCTTCCACGCTGGCGGTGGTCGAGCCGATCAGCTCGGGCCTGGGCGGTGGCGGCTTCTTCCTGCTGCATGACGCGAAGACCGGCAAGGACGTGATGCTGGATGCGCGCGAGTACGCGCCCGAGTCCGCCACGCCGCAGCAGTTCCTCGACAAGAACGGCGACCTGGACCGCGACCGCTCGGTCAACGGCCCGTGGTCGGCCGGCATTCCCGGCCTGCCGGCGGCGCTGGTCGAACTGGCGGGCAAGCATGGCCGCCTGCCGCTGAAGCAGTCGCTGGCGCCGGCGATCCGCATCGCCACCGAAGGCTTCCCGGTGTACGAGCGCATGGCCAAGGGCTATGCCTCGCGCCGCGAAGTGATGGAGCGCTACCCCGGGACGCGCGAGGTGTACCTGCGCAACGGCCGGCCGATCGCCACCGGCGACGTGTTCAAGCAGCCGGAGCTGGCGCACACGCTGGCGCTGCTCGGCGACAAGGGTTTCGACGGCTTCTATCGCGGCGAGACCGCCAGGAAGCTGCTGGCCGGCGTGAAGCAGGCCGGTGGCCGCTGGACCGCGCAGGAACTGGCCGGCTACCAGGTCAAGGAACGCGCGCCGATCAGCTTCCAGTACCGCGACTGGAAGATCACCACCGCGCCGCCGCCGTCCTCCGGTGGCATCGCGCTGGCGGAGATGCTGCAGATCCTCGAAGGCTGGGACCTGGCCAAGCTGGATGACGTGCAGCGCACGCACCTGGTGGTGGAGGCCATGCGCCGCGCCTACCGCGACCGCACGTTCTTCCTGGGCGACCCGGACTTCGTCACCATCCCGCAGCGCGTGCTCACCAGCCCGGATTACGCGATGGGCCTGCGCGCCACCATCAACCCGGACAAGGCCACCCCGAGCGACCTGCTCTCGGGCAACCCCACGCCGCTGGAAGACGACGAGACCACGCACTTCTCCATCATCGACAGCGAAGGCAACCGCGTCGGCGCCACGCAGACGGTGAACCTGCTGTACGGCTCGGGCCTGATTCCCAAGGGCACCGGCGTGCTGCTCAACGACGAGATGGACGACTTCGCGCTCAAGCCCGGCACGCCCAACGCATTCGGCGTGATGGGCTACGAGGCCAATGCGCCCAAGCCGGGCAAGCGCATGCTCAGCTCGATGACGCCGACCTTCATGGAATCGCCGCAGCGCGTGACCGTGCTCGGCACGCCGGGTGGCAGCCGCATCATCACCATGGTGCTGCTGGGCATCCTCGGCTATGACGCCGGGCTGGACGCGCAGCAGGTCGCCGCATTGCCGCGTTACCACCACCAGTGGCTGCCGGACAAGATCGAAGCCGAAAGCGGTGCGTTCACGCCGGAAGTCGTCGCGGGCCTGCGCAAGCTCGGCCATACGGTCGACGTGCCGGGCGACAGCGCCGAAGGTGGCCGCGGTTCCAGCCACGTGTGGGGCAACCTGCAGACCGTGGAATGGGACCTGCGCGGCAACGTGCTGCGCGGCGGCAGCGACCCGCGCAACCCGGTGGGCAGCGCCGAAGTGGTCGCCGCCCCGGCCAACTGAGGATTCGGCGATGAAGCTCTGGTCCCTGCGTGGCAACAGCCAGAAGCTCGACGGCGGCGCGATGTTCGGCAACGCGCCACGCGCCCTGTGGGAAAAGTGGGCCGCGCCGGACGAACACAACCGCATCGAGCTGGCCTGCCGCGCGCTGCTGGCCAGCCCGCTGGCCGGCAAGACGGTGCTGTTCGAGACCGGCATCGGCGCGTTCTTCGAGCCGAAACTGCGCGAGCGCTATGGCGTGCAGGAAGCCCGGCACGTGCTGATCGATTCGCTGCGCGAGGCCGGCTTCGAGCACGAGGACATCGACGTGGTGGTGCTGAGCCATCTCCACTTCGACCATGCCGGCGGCCTGCTCGCGCCGTGGGGCGAAGGTCGCGCGCCGGAGCTGCTGTTTCCCAACGCCACCTTCGTGGTCGGCGCGGCGCATTGGCAACGCGCGCTGCAACCGCATCCGCGCGACCGCGCCAGCTTCATTCCGGAACTGCCCGCGCTGCTGCGCGAGAGCGGGCGGCTGGAGATCGTCGATGGCGCGCATTCGCAGGCACTCGGCGACAGCGTGCGCTTCACCTTCAGTGACGGCCATACGCCGGGGCTGATGCTGGCCGAGATCGTGGGCCCGGAGTTGATCGACGGCCAGCCGCATGGCGGCGTGGTGTTCTGCGCCGACCTGATCCCAGGCCGTTCGTGGGTGCATGTGCCCATCACCATGGGGTACGACCGCAACGCCGAGCTGCTGATCGACGAGAAGCACGCCTTCCTCGACGACAAGCTGGCGCGCAACGTCCATCTGTTCTTCACCCATGACCCGGACTGCGCGCTGGCCCAGGTGGTGCGCGATGACCGCGGCCGCTACGGCACCACGCACGAGGTCGCCGAGCTGCGCGCACGCAGTCTGTTCACGCCGCTGTTGGCCTGAACGTCCCGCGCGCCGCCTGGGTGCGCGGCTTGCACGGGCGACCGCTCGCCGGGCACGATCACGCGTCCCCCCGATGAGCGTGCTTCGATGTCCCACCGCCTCCTGCGGCGCCTCGCCGCATCCTGCCTGCTGGTTGTTGCCGTTCCCGCGCTGGCCGAACCGGCCATCCGCGTGGACCAACTCGGCTTTGTGCCCGGCGCGCGCAAGCTGGCGGTGGTCGAGGGGATCGAGGCGAGCCAGCCTTTCAGCGTGGTGCGCGCCAAAGACGGCAAGACGGTGTTCAAGGGCACGCTGGAAGCTCCCGCGAACTGGACGCCGGCCGACCGCATGGCGGCGCTGGCCGATTTCAGCGCATTCGGCACGCCGGGTGTCTACCGCATCGAAGTGCGTGGCGTGCCGGCCTCCGATGCGTTCCGCATCGACGCCAAGGCGTATGCCGGCCTGAACGACGCCGCGCTGAAGGCGTACTACTACAACCGCGCGAGCACGGCGTTGGATGCCAGGCACGCGGGCGTCTACGCGCGCGCGGCGGGCCATCCCGACACGCAGGTGGAGATCCATCCTTCGGCCGCCTCGCCGGGGCGGCCGGCCGGCACCGTGGTCTCCGCGCCCAAGGGCTGGTACGACGCCGGCGACTACAACAAGTACATCGTGAACTCCGGCATCTCGACCTGGACCCTGCTGGCCGCTTACGCGCATTACCCGAAGTTCTTCAAGGGCCGCGATATCAACATCCCGGAGAGCGGCAATGCCGTGCCCGACATCCTCGACGAGGCGATGTGGAACCTGGAATGGATGCTCGCCATGCAGGACCCGGGCGATGGCGGCGTCTACCACAAGCTCACCAACCTGCAGTTCGACGGCATCGTGATGCCCGCGCAGGCCAACGCCAGGCGCTACATGGTGGGCAAGGGCACGGCGGCCACGCTGGATTTCGCCGCGGTGATGGCGAAGGCCGCGCGCGTCTATGCACCCTACGAGGCGCAGTTCCCCGGCGTGCCGGCGCGCATGCGCGCGGCAGCCGAGGCGGCATGGGGCTGGGCGATGACGCATCCCGACGTGGCTTACGTGCAGCCTGGCGACGTCAAGACCGGCGGCTACAACGACGAGACGTTCGACGACGAATTCGCCTGGGCCGCCGCGGAGCTTTACCTGCTGACCGGCACGCCGGCGTACTACCAGACCTTCGAGCGCCACGCGCAGCCGCCGGGCGTGCCGAACTGGGCGAACGTCGGCGCGCTGGGCTGGATCTCGCTGGCGAGCGAGCTGCCGCGCCTGCCCGACGATGCCGCGCGGGCGAAAGTGCGCGACGGCGTGGTAGGCGAGGCTTCGAAGCTGGCGACGAAGTGGTCGCAATCGGCATGGCGGGTATCCATGCAGCCGGGCGATTTCCGCTGGGGCAGCAATGCCGACGTGCTCAACCAGGCGATGATGCTGTTGCAGGGCTACCGGCTGGATGGCGACCGTGCGCAGCTGGACGCCGCGCAGTCGCAGCTGGATTACATCCTGGGTCGCAACCCGCTGGGCGTGTCGTTCGTGACCGGGCAGGGCGCGCGCAGCCCGATGAACATCCATCACCGGCCTTCGGAGGCCGACGGCATCACCGCGCCGGTGCCGGGCTGGCTGTCGGGTGGCCCGAACCCGGGGCAGCAGGATGCCAAGGACTGCAAGACGGCGCGCTATGCGAGCGCGTTGCCGGCGCTGTCGTGGCTGGACGATACCTGCAGCTATGCCAGCAACGAGGTGGCGATCAACTGGAATGCGCCGCTGGTGTACGTGAGCGCGGCGTTGCAGGCGCTGACGCCGGCCACGGTGGAAGGGAAGCGCTGAGGCGAAAGGGTTGCTTGTCAGCCGATGGGAACTGACGGAACATCAGGCCCCATCGGGCGTTGCGACTGAAAGGATTCGCCTGGCTACCGACCATTGGAGGGACGCATGACCCGATCGACCGTACGCATACTGCTCGTGATGTCGCTCATCTGGTTGGTGATGGTGGCGGGTCTCGCGGCGTTGTTCTATCCCTCGGTGGGTGGCATCGCCGCCATCATGGAACCCAACCCGTTCTGGTCGGTATCGGCGACCGGCATTCCTGCCGCACCTTTCAAGGTGACGCTTCATCGGGTGCCCTGGTTGGTCATTAACCTGGGGCCACTGGTCGCGCTCTGGGGATTCGCAGTGTTCATGACGATCGCGACGCGGCCTCGCACGCTGCCGGAAGCGTGACAACGTGGGGGGAGCATCGTGGCCGTAGCAGACAAGAGCTAAACCGTGAGGTCGGCTGACGCGTGGCCCTGAGCATGGGGGCGCTACCTGCCGGCAGCGCCCCACGTCGATAGGACATCCACGCTTTGGCCGAGCGTTTCGTTACCGGTCGAGGAATCCGACCAGCGCCGGAATCGTCTGCCCGGGCGCTTCCTCCATCAGCCAGTGGCCCGAGCCCTTGATGATGACACCCTCGACATTCGTGTCGACCATCCGCCCCTGGTCGATCAGGAACTGGCCGCCGGCCTTCTCACCGGAGAGCACCAGCATGGGCATGTGCAGCGGGGTCTGGGCGAGACCGGCGAAGTCCTTGGCATCCTGCTCGAAGTTGCGGAAGTACTCGAAGCCGGCGCGCATGCCGCCGGGCTGGGCGTACTGCGCCGCGTAGAACTGGCGGTCGGCCTCGGGCACCGAGTGCGTGCGGTCAGCGGCGAAGTCGTTCCAGAAGTGCTCGAAGTAGATGCGCTCGCGGCCATCGACCAGCTTGAGCGGCGTCTCGCCGTAGAAGTGGAAATGCCACAGGTCGCGCAGTAGCCATACCTTGGTCCAGTCGCCCACGCCGGGCAGGAACGCATCCATCAGCACCACGCTTTCGACCTGGTCCGGATATTGCGCCGCGTACGCGTAGGCCACCATCAGGCCGATGTCATGCCCGACGATCTTCACCTTGGGATAGCCCAGCGACTGCACCAGCGCATGGATGTCCTGGGCCATGGTCTTCTTGTCGTAGCCGCCGGCCGGCTTGGAGGAGCCGCCCGCGCCGCGCAGGTCGGGCGCGATGACGACGTGGCGGCCGGCCAGCTCGCGCATCAGTGGCTGCCACATGCGGCTGGTCTCGGCGTAGCCGTGCAGCAGCACCACGGGCGTGCCGTCGCCGTGGCCGGCTTGCAGGTAGTGCAGGGTGACGCCGTTGACGTTGGCGGTGTGGCTCTGGATGTCCACGTTCGCCGCATGGGCGACGGTGGCGGCGAACAGCGCGAGCCCTCCGAGGGCGGCGCGCTGGAAGAAGCGAAGGAGCGTTTTCATGGAAGTTCCTCGTCGAGATGGGGTCATGGATCAGTGGTGAAGGGCACGCGCGCCAGGAACTCGCGCGTCGTGAGCAGGGCATGCGCGTAGGTCGGTCCGTTGACCTCGTGCGCGTAGAACATCGCGTCGTGGCTCAGCGCGGCGGTGGCATCGGTGACCAGGGTGACGTGGTAGCCCAGCTCGCTGGCGTGGCGCGCGGTGGTCTCGATGCAGGTGTTGGCGATCACCCCGACCACGACGACATGGCTGATGCGCTGCTGCTTGAGCAGCAGGTCCAGGTCCGTGCCGACGAAGCCGTTCGCGCCCCAGTGTTCCTTGGCGACGGTGTCGCCGGGCTCGGGCATGAAGTGCGGGTGCCACTGGCCGCCCCAGCTGTTTTTTCCGAAGGCCTGGGCCTGCGAAGTCACCTGCTGCCAGGGCGTGGGGTGCTGCCAGCGGTCGAAGTCGTTGGGCATCGCGCGGTGGTGGGGCACGAAGAACAACGGCCACCGCGCGCAGCGGATCGCCTGCCGGATGCGGCGCAGGTTCGCCAGCAGGTCCACGGCCCCGGCCACGTCCGCCAGCCGCGGCCAGAACTTGCCGCCTTCGGAGAGGAAGTCGTTGTAGGGGTCGACCAGCAGCAGCGCGGTATGCCCCGGTGGATAGACCGGCCCCAGCGAATCCATGGCTGCTTCTCCGGGCGCGCGCCGTGTGCGCCTGCCATGCCAGCATCGGCGGCGCGCCCTTCCGTGGCATCGCGGTGAACGGTGGCCCGCGCGTCCTCCATTTGGGGGATGCCCCCGGGTAGCCCCGGGTTGCTATACATTGCGCCGTGACCGGCAGGGGCGGGCGTAGCGGAGCGGGACATGAGCATCCGGATACTGACCATCGACGACCACCCGCTGGTGCGCGACGGCATCAGCGCCATGCTGGAGGTGGAGCCGGACCTGGTCGTGGCCGGCGAGGCCGGCGATGCCGACAGCGGCCTGGAACTTTTCCGCAGCCTGCTGCCGGACGTGGTGCTCGTGGACCTGCAGATGCCCGGCTGCAACGGCATCGAATTCATCCGCCGCCTGCGCGCGGAGTTCCCCGAGGCCCGTGTCGCGGTGCTGACGACTTACAGCGGCGATGGCAACGCGCGCGAGGCGATGGCAGCCGGTGCTTACGGCTACCTGCTGAAGAGCGCATTGCGCGGCGAGCTGATCGACGCGCTGCGCAAGATCGCCCAAGGCAAGCGCTGCGTCTCCAACGAGGTGTCGCAGGAGATTTCCAGGCACATTGGCGACCAGGCATTGACCGCGCGCGAACTGGCCATCCTCACCGCGTTGGCGCGGGGGTGGGAAAACAAGCGCATCGCCAACGAGATGGGCATCTCGGCCGAAACCGTGAAGTCGCACCTGACGCGCATCTTCGAGAAGATCGATGCCAGCAACCGCACCGAGGCCTTCCACATCGCGCTGCGCCGCGGGCTGGTCAGGCTGGACGATTGACGAGGGCAGGCTGCGCAGCGCTCGCAGCCTGCACCGAAGCGGTCAGATCACCGAACGCACCACGCCGCCATCCACGCGCACGGCTGCGCCGGTGGTGGCCGAGGCCTGTTCCGAGGCGAGGTAGACACTCAGGTTGGCCACTTCGTCCACCGTGGCCAGGCGCTGGATCAACGACGTCGGCCGGTGCGTGGAAATGAAATCGCGTTCGACTTCGGCCAGGGATTTGCCGTGCTCGGCGGCGATCTTCCCGAAGAAATCGCCGACGCCTTCGGACAGGGTGGGGCCGGGCAGGATCGCGTTGACGGTCACGCCAGTGCCGGCCAGCGTCTCGGCCAAGCCGCGCGACACCGCGAGCTGCGCGGTCTTGGTCGTGCCGTAGTGGACCATCTCCGTGGGGATCTGCACGCCCGATTCGCTGGAGAGGAACTGGATGCGGCCCCAGCCGCGCTCGGCCATGCCGGTCGCGTAGTGCCGGGCAAGCCGGATGCCGCTGAGCACGTTCACTTCGAAGAACCGCATCCAGTCTTCGTCGGGGATATCGAAGAAGGCTTTCGGTTCGAAGATGCCGAGGTTGTTGACCAGGATGTCCGTCGAGGGTTCGGCGTCGATCAGCGCCTGCGCGCCCTTCAGCGTGCCGAGGTCGCCGGCGACGCCCGAGACGCGTGCGCCGGGCACCTCGCCGGTGAGGGTGGCGATGGCCTCGTCCACACGTGGCTGCGTGCGCCCGGTGACGACCACCCGTGCGCCGGAGGCGGCCAGGCCGCGGGCAATGGCCAGGCCGATGCCGGCGGTCGAACCGGTGACGATGGCGGTCCGGTGGCTCAGGTCGATGTGCATGGAAGCTCCTTTCAAGGGGGAGGGCGGTGGCGCCCGCACGGGTGTTTTACCGCCCCGCGGGTTCCGGGCGCATCAAGGCCGGCGCTTCAATGCGCGGCGTGCGGGTCGTCGGCGGGATTCTCGTAGACGGTATCCGTCGGCCCCACGCCGGTGATGAGCACGGTGACCGGTTCGTCACCGGTCTGCGCGAAGTGTGCCGCGTTCGCCGGTTCCGTGTAGACCGAGCCGGGTGGCAGGGTTTTCAGCTTCCGCGCATCGAACCGGCTCCCGTAGCCGAAGTGCCAGGTGCCCGACAGCACCGTGGCCACGCGATCGCCCGCGTGGTGGTGCGCGGGAATGGCGGCATGCGGCGCCACGCGAAGCAGCTGGCTGTATGGCCCGGGCCGGGATGGATCGCCCAGCAGCCTGACCACCTGCACCTTGGCGTTGCCCGAGCCGCCCGCACCGCCGGTAGCGGGGATGGCCGCGAGTTCCGCCGGCGTTTTCGCGTACGCGTCGGAGAATGCCGGCGTGTTTGCCTGCTGCGCCTGCGCGTTGATGGCGCAGGCGGCCAGGAGGATCAACATCCATCTGCTCATGTGTGCTCGCCTGTTCCGGGGGAGGGCGTGGAGTTCGTGCGTGATGGCCAGCATCCGCCGGTGCCTTGCGCATCGCATCGCAGGGAACGGTTGCGCGCCCCTCCTCCATTTGGGGGAGCCGTGCGCGCTCCCTGTGCGGCGGGCCGGGCGCTGCGCCATACTCGCGCCGTCCATCCCGGCGGGGGGAGATCGCCGGGCTCCTCCCTCCGACAGCGTCGCCGCCATGGCCCCTTCGGTCCCTGTTGTTCCGTCATGCCGGTCGCGCACGCTCGGTCGCGTCGCACGGGCGGGCATGGGCATCGTCCTGCTCTGCCTGTGTGCGGCGGCATACGCACTCTCCCCGGACCGCGCGCTGTCGCAGCTGCGGCATGACCGCTGGACGCCCGAGCAGGGCGCGCCGGCGCAGATCCTGTCGATCGCGCAGACGCCGGACGGCTTCCTCTGGCTGGGATCGCGACAGGGCCTGTATCGCTTCGATGGCCTGCGCTTCGAGCGCACCACCTCGATTGCCGGCACGCCGATCGCCGATGACGACATCCTCAACCTGTTCGTCGATGAGGACGGCAGCGTGTGGGTGGGCTACGTCAGCGGCGGCATGAGCCGCATGGGCGGTCCGAAGCCGGCGAACTATCCCTACCAGCGCGACGACGTGCCCCTGGGTTCGGTGATCGGTTTTGGGCGCGACGCCAGCGGGCGGCTGTGGGCGGCCACCGCGACCGCGGTCGTGTACCTGGATCCGGCCACGGATACGTGGAAGACCGTGCCGGAGATGGGCTTCGATCCGTCCTGGATGCCGCAGCGCCTGTTCTTCGATCGCGACAAGGGCATGTGGGTGGCGTACTCGGAGGGCGGCATCGCCCATATCGCGCATCTGGCGCCCGGCGCGACGTCGTTCGAGGTCATGCCGCCCTCCATCGACCATCCGTTCTTCGACCAGGCGCCGGATGGCACGTTGTGGGCCGTGGACGAGTGGGGCGCGCGTCCCTTGTCGAAGGCCGTGCCGCTACCCGGGCGCGCCGAGGTCACGGCCAGCTGGCTCGACCCGGCGTTCAAGGGCGCGGGCCTGCGTTTCGACCGCGACGGCGTGATGTGGCTCGCCAACGAGAACGGCGTGGCGCGGTTGCGGAACCCTGCCGTGCTGCGTGCGCCGGACAATGCGCACGCAGCACCTGCGCCGGAATACTTCGGTATCGCACAGGGCCTGACCTCCGACGTGGTGTGGACACTGTTCGAGGACCGCGAGGGCAACCTGTGGGTGGGCACGGCCAACGGGCTGGATCGCTTCCGTGCCAACGCGCTGGCGGCGATCCAGTTGCCGCGTCGCGACCAGGTGTTCGCGGTAGGCGTGGATGGGCAGGGGCAGGTATGGGCCGCGAACGCGGACAAGGGCCCGATGCGCGTCACCCCGGAGGCGGACGCGCCTGTCGGCGCGCGCGTGCAGGAGGTGGGCGGCGCGGAAGCCGGCGTGACCGCGCTCCATCGCGACGGCACGGGCCAGTTCTGGGTCGGTGATGCGAATGGCGGCCTGTGGCGCAGTGACGGCGCGAAGCTGCAGCCTGTGCCGCTGCCGCCGGAGGTGGCCGGCGGCGGAAGGATCGTGACGTTGGCCAGCGACCGCGACGGCGGGCTGTGGGTGAGCAAGGTCAACGGCGGCCTGCTGCGGTTCTACCGTGGGCAGTGGGAAGCGCAGAACGCCAGGTACGGCATGAAGGCGGGCACCGCGCCGCGCGCGCTGGCGCAGGACGCGCAGGGCCGCCTCTGGTCCGACGCCGGGCAGACGATCCGCGTGTTCGAGGCGGGCGGCCACCACGACTTCGACGAAGACGGGCCGCAGGTCGGGCGTATTGCGGTACTGCGGGCCTGTAAGGACGAGCTGTGGATCGGCGGCGTGCAGGGCGTGGCCGCGCGCATCGGCGAACATTTCCAGCGCTTGCTGGGACGCGGTGGCGAAGCATTCGAGCGCACGGCGGGCATCGTCATGCTCGCCGATGGCGAGGCGTGGCTGATCGGGCGGCCCGGCGTCACCCGCGTACCCGCCAGCGAGATGGCCCGCTGGCGAGCGCAGCCCGACTACCGCGTGGCATTCCAGCGCTTCGGCGTACTCGATGGCCTGCGCGGAACAGCAGAGCAAAGCGGCGCTTCACCCGTGGCGGTGGCCGATGACCAGGGGCGGATCTGGTTCGCGACGAGCCGGGGCGTGCTTTGGATCGACCCCGCTGCTCTCCAGCACAGCCACCCGGGCCCCGCCGTCGCGCCTGCCGTGCTTGCCGTGCACGTGGACGGCAAGGACATGCCGATTGCATCGGCGCTGTCCTTGCCGGTGGGCAGTCGTGATCTTCGGATCGACTACACCGCGCCGTTCCTCGGGCGACCCGAACAGGCGCGCTTCCGTTACCGGCTGGAGGGGCTGGAGACCGATTGGCACGACGCCGGCGCGCAGCGCCAGGCGCTGTACAGCCGCGTGGCGCCCGGCAGCTACCGTTTCCGCCTGCAGGCCGGCGACGGCGGCGGGGCGTGGTCGGGAAACGAGGCGACGCTGGTGTTCAAGGTGCCGCCGGCCTTCTGGCAGACGGGGTGGTTCGCATTGGTTTGCCTGGCGCTCGCGCTGGGGCTGGTGTGGATGCTGATACGTTGGCGCGTGGCCGCCGCGCGCGCGGGGCTGCAGCGGGTGTATCGCGCGCGCATCGTCGAGCGCGAGCGCATCGCGCGCGACCTGCACGATACGTTGCTGCAATCCATGCAGGCGCTGACGTTCATGGTGGAAGCGGCGCGCGCGCGGCTCGAACGCGGCGAGGACGAAGCCGCCAAGGCTGGCTTGTCGCGCGTGGTGATGGAGGCCAACGCGGGGTTGGTGGAAGGCCGCGACCGGATCCGCGAACTGCGGCAGGACGCAGCGGAGCCTCGGGACCTCGCGGCGACGCTGGGTGAACTGCCGAACAAGTTGGCGCTGCCGCAGGAAATCGCCTACGCGTTCAATGCGCGCGGCAAGCCGATCCATTGGGAGGCCACCGAACTGGACGAGGTGTATCGCATCGTGCGCGAAGCGGTGGCCAATGCGGCGCGGCATGCCGGTGCGCGGAATATCACGGTGTCCGTGGTGTATGGCTGGCTTGGCGTTCGAGTGGAAGTACGCGACGACGGCTGCGGCATCGACCCGGCACTGCTGGCCAGTGGCCAGCGGGAAGGCCACTGGGGGCTGGTCGGCATGCGCGAGCGGGCCCGCGGGTTGGGGGCGAGGCTGTCAGTGGCGTCGCGACCGGGGCAGGGGACGATCGTGCGGCTGTATCTGCCGCGGTGGCGCGGTGTGCGGCGCGTGCAAGGATGAGTGGCCAATGGACCCAGCCTCTTCAGCGAGCTATGCCCACTCCGACGGGATGCGATTCTTTGGATTAATTGCAGCTACTACAACCGCGTCCCGAAAATCCGGTCCCCCGCATCCCCCAGCCCCGGCAGGATGTAGCCCTTCTCGTTGAGCCGCTCGTCGATGGCCGCGGTATATACCTCCACGTCCGGATGCGCGGCCTCCAGCGCCTTCAGCCCCTCCGGCGCGGCGACCAGGAAAATCCCCTTGATCTTCCGCGCGCCGGCGCGCTTGAGCATGTCCACGGTGGCGATCAGCGTGCCACCGGTGGCCAGCATCGGGTCCAGGATCAGCGCATCGCGCTCTTCCAGCCGGCCGGTCAGGCGTTCGAAGTAGGGCACCGGCTGCAGCGTCTCCTCATCGCGCTGCAGGCCCACCACGCTCACGCGCGCGGCCGGAATCAGCGCCAGCACGCCGGGCAGCATGCCCAGGCCCGCGCGCAGGATCGGCACCAGCGTGATCTTCGCGCCGGCGATGCGCTGCACCTGCACCGGGCCGGCCCAGCCTTCCATCGTGTGCGATTCGGTGTCCAGGTCGGCGGTGGCCTCGTAGGCCAGCAGGGTGCCCAGCTCGGTCACCAGCTCGCGGAAGCCCTTGGTGCTCAGCGCGGCATCGCGCAGCAGGCCGATCTTGTGGCGGACCAGCGGATGACGGACTTCGACGATTTTCATGGCGGTTCGATGACGGCGGAGATGCGCACAGTGTGCCGGAGAGGCCGCCGACACTGCCAGATGCGTCACGCGCTGGGCGAATAGTCGCCCCGGTGTCATGCCGATGAAACCAAGTGGAAATACCGTGCACACCCATTCTTGACACCTCCCCCGGGGCGCACAGTGACTACGAATCGGAAGCCGTTGTTCCTTGCCATTTCCATGACCCTCTCCACGTTCGCGGTGCCGGCCATGGCCGCCGACGCGGCGGGCGCCGCGCCCGCGGCGACCGACCTGGACCGCATCGAGGTGCGTCCGCAGGTCGAATCGCAGGCGCGCGCGGTCGAACTCAAGCGCGATGCCCAGGCGATCCTGGATGCCGTGTCGTCCGACGCCATGGGCGATTACCCCGACAAGAACGTCGCCGAGTCGCTGCAGCGCCTGCCGGGCGTGAGCGTCACCCGCGACCAGGGCGAGGGCCGCTACGTGGTCATCCGCGGCCTGGACGCCAACCTCAACAGCGTCACCGTCGACGGCATCGCGATGGGCACGCCGGAAGATTCCAGCCGCTCCGCGCCGCTGGACGTGATTCCCTCCGATTCCACCGAGCGCCTGAAGGTCATCAAGTCGCCGACCCCGGACATGCCGGGCGATTCCATCGGCGGCGCGATCCAGGTCGAGTCGGTCTCGGCGTTCGACCGCGACGGCCGCAGCCTCCGCGGCAGCATCGAAGGCAGCCACCAGGCACTGAGCGGCAAGACCAGCCCGAAGGCCGCCTTCAACTACAGCGATATCTTCAACGACACCTTCGGCATCGCCGTGGGCGTGAACTACCAGGACCGCGAGTTCGAGTCCGACAACACCGAGGTCGAGTACGACGAGTACGACGAAGACCGCCCGGACGACCTGTTCGCCACCGAAGTGCAGCGCCGCAAGTATTACATCGAGCGCAAGCGCACTGGTGCGAACCTCAACCTCGACTGGCGCCCGGACGCGGACAACCGCTACTACTTCCGCTCGCTGTACAGCAAGTTCGAGGACGCCGAGACCCGGCAGAACACCGTGTTCGGCCTGGGCGATGGCGACGTCTCCAGCAACGGCGACGGCACTTACACCATCAGCGACCTGCCGGCCGACGCCATCACCAAGCGCGTGCGCTACCGCACAAAGAGCGAGGACACCCTGGCTGCCAGCTTCGGCGGCGAGAACCGCCTGACCGCCGCGACGCTGGACTACAAGGTCGGCTACACCAAGACCCGCGAGCGCGTGAACGACGAGAAGGAAGCGCGCTTCGAGTACGCCGGTGACGACATCGATTCGGTGCTCATCAACCAGAACCACCGCATCCCGACCCTGGACTTCTCCGACAACGGCTGGGAAAGCAACGACGATTTCGAGTTCAACCGTTTCGTGCTCTCGCCCAAGCAGGTCGACGACAAGGAACACAGCGCGCAGGTGAACGTGCGCTTCGACGGCGACAATTCCAGCTACAAGTTCGGCGTGCTCGGCCGCTGGCGCGACCGCATGGTGAACTCGGACGAAGAAGAGCTGCGCAACGGCCCGGACATCGACATCGGCCCGTGGACCACGTCGGCGCCGGACCACCGCGGCGGCACGCTGGGCGAGAGCCTGAGCTCCTCGGAGATGCGCCGCTACTGGGCCGCCAACGGCAGCGAGTACACCGCGCGTCCGCAGGATGCCGGCGCCAACGCCGTGACCCGCCTGTCCGAAGACTACACCGCCAGCGAAGACGTCCTGGCCGCCTACGCCATGGGCACCTGGGACATCGATGCGCTGCGCGTGATCGCCGGCGTGCGCGTGGAGAACACCCAGTTCGACGCCACCGGCAACAACGTCGACGTGGCCGACGGCGGCCGCAGCTACACCGTCACCCCGACCCGCGCCAGCAGCAGCTACACCAGCGTGCTGCCGGGCCTGCACCTGCGCTATGACGCCGGCGACGACTGGGTGCTGCGTTTCGCCGCGACCAAGACCATCTCGCGCCCGTCGTTCGGCGACATCGCCCCGCGCCTGACCATCAACAACGACGACGAGGAAGTGGACGTCGGCAACCCCGAGCTGGATCCGTACAAGTCCACCAACCTGGACATCTCGGTGGAGAAGTACCTGGGCGACAGCGGCATCGTCTCGCTGGGCCTGTTCAACAAGTCGATCGACGACTACATCGTGCAGACCTTTAGCAACGATGACCCGGAATACCCGGATTACGACGTCACCCGCGTCATCAACGGCGACAAGGCCAAGGTGTACGGCGCCGAGTTCAACTGGCAGCAGCAGCTGAGCTTCCTGCCGGAAGGCTGGGACGGCCTGCTGGTCGGCGTCAGCGCGACCTACCTGGACACGGATTTCGACCCGGGCCTGGCCGAGCGTGAAGGCGATGACTTCACCCTGCCGCGCGCCTCCAAGAACCTTTACAGCGCGCACGTGGGCTACGAGAAGTACGGTTTCAGCGCCCGCGTGGCGACCGTTTACCGCAGTTCGTACCTGGATACCATCGGCGACAGCAAGGCGTACGACATCTACGTCGCGCCGAACACGCAGCTGGACTTCAGCATGAGCTACCAGTTCACCGACGCAGTGAGCGTGTACTTCGAAGCGCAGAACCTGCTCGACGAGCCGCTGGAGCTGTACCAGGGCGTGCGTTCGCGCACGCTGCAGAACGAGGAGTACGGTCGCACGTACGCCCTCGGCCTGAAGGTGGCCCTGTAATGGGGCGGGGCCACCCGATCCGCGCCGCAGGCGCGATGCTGGCACTGGCGGGCCTGTTGTCCGCCTGTGCCTCCAACCCGACGGCGGCGCCGTCGTCGGTGAAGGCGGACCGTGAGCCGGACGAGCAGGGGGGGGAGCCCCTGCTGTCCAAGGCGCACGTGCCGCATGTGGTGATCAGCGAGACGTTCCTGACTCCGGCCGCGCCGGCGGACAACCTCGATTCGCCGGCCGCCTGGCGCGCGCCGGACGGGCGCCGCTGGATCATTACCACGGCCAAGGGCAGCCACCAGCTGGTGGTGTTCGATGGCGACAGCGGCGTGCGCCTGCGCGGCGTGGGCGGCAAGGGCACCGCCCTCGGCCAGCTTGATCGTCCGAACGGCATCTCGGTGGTGGACGACCTGGCGTTCGTGGTCGAACGCGACAACCGCCGCGTGCAGGTGTTCTCGCTGCCGGCCTTCGAGCCGCTGGCGGTGTTCGGCAGCGAGGTGCTGCGCGAGCCGTACGGCCTGTGGGTGCGTCCGCTGGACCGGGGCTACGAGGTGATCGTCAGCGACAACTACATGTCGCCGGCGAACAAGGACGTGCCGCCGCCGCTGGCCGAGCTGGGCCAGCGCTTCAAGCGCTTCCGCTTCGCGCGCGAAGGCGGCCAGTGGCAGGGAAAAGCCACCGGCAGCTTCGGCGATACGGGCGAGCAGGGCGCGGTGCGCATCGCCGAATCGGTGTATGGCGACGTCGCCAACGACCGGCTGATGATCGCCGAGGAAGACACCGCGGTTGGCACCCAGCTGCGCGAGTACGGGCTGGATGGACGCTACAAGGGCCGCAACATCGGTGCCAGGCAGTTCCAGGCGCAGGCCGAGGGCATGACGCTGATGCAGTGCGCCGATGGCAGCGGCTACTGGATCGCCACGGACCAGTTCAAGGACCGCAGCCTGTTCCATGTGTTCGACCGCCGCAGCCTGGCGCACGTCGGCGCCTTCAGCGGCCGCATCACCGCCAATACCGACGGCGTGTGGCTGGACCCCAGCGGCGACGCGCGTTTTCCGCAGGGCGTGTTCTACGCGCTGCATGACGACCAGGCGGTCGCCGCGTTCGACTGGCGCGACATCGCCAAGGCGCTGCGCCTGAAAGAGTGCGCGAAGTGAGTGCGCTCCATCGCCTGGGCGGGATCGCGCTGTGCCTGCTCGCGCTCCACGCCCCGGCGGCGCGGGCAGCCGCCGAGCCCAATACGCAGGTGCCGGCCGGCAGCCATCACTACGCGGCCACCGGCTTCCCGGACCGCATCGTCGCTTCGCCGGCGCAGGACGCCGCCCACGGCTTCGCCGTCGCGTGGCGCACCGACGCCACCGTGCGCGCGCCGCAGCTGCAGATCGTCGTGGCCGGCGACTCGCCCGACGTGGGCAAGCCGCGCGTGGTCAATGCGCGCACGCAGGAGCTGCGCAGCGAGAACGGCACGTCGCTGCACCACCGCGCCGATATCGACGGCCTGCAGCCGGACACGCTGTACGCCTACCGCGTGCAGGGCAAGGACACGTGGAGCGCGTGGAATCATTTCCGCACCGCCGCGCCTGCCGGGCAGCCGCTGACGATGCTGTACTTCGGCGACACCCAGAACAAGAACCTCAGCCTGGTCTCGCGGGTGATCCGCCAGGCCTGGCGCAGCGCGCCGGACGCGCGGCTGGCCGTGTTCGCCGGTGACCTGGTCAGTGGCGGCGACGGCGTGGACGACAGCGAGTGGGGCGAGTGGTTCGAAGCCGGCCGCTGGCTGCTCGAAGGCACGGCCGTGGCGCCGGCGCCGGGCAACCACGAGTACTTCGAGGAATTCGAGGACACCCCGCGGGAACGTCGCGTGCTCGGCGGCCACTGGCCGGTGACCTTCGCGCTGCCGGCCAACGGCCCGGCGGAAACCGCCAAGACCACCTACTGGTTCGATTACCAGGACGTGCGCGTGGCCGTCGTGGACGGCACCTCGGCGCTGGACCTGGGCACCGCGCAGGTGCAGGCGAAGTGGCTGGACAAGGTGCTGGGCGACAACCCGCATCCGTGGTCGATCGTGCTGATCCACCAGCCGTTCTACTCGCCGCGCGCGGATCGCGACAACGTCGAACTGGTCGAGACCCTGCTGCCGGTGCTGCGCAAGCATCGCGTGGACTTGGTGCTGCAAGGCCATGACCACACGTACGGCCGCCGCGGCGACGAGGGCGGGGCGGCCACGCCCGTGTTCATCGTCTCGGTGGCCGGGCCGAAGCAGTACCGGCTTTCGGACATGGCGCGACGCACGATGCGCCCGGTCGGCGAAGACACCCAGCTGTACCAGGTGCTGCGTATCGACCCGCAGCACATCGGCTACGAATCGCGCACCGCCACCGGCCGGCTGTACGACGCCTTCGAACTGCGCCGCGATGCATCGGGCAACAAGCGTCTGGTGGAGATCGAGCAGGGCCGCATCGCCCCGCGCGACTGCCCACGCGCGGCCAGCCCGAAGGGCCGCGAAGCACGTTGCTGGGAATGACACGACACCCGAGGAGCATCCCGATGAAGGCACGCCTTTCCCTGATCCCGCTGCTGGCGTTGTTGACGGCCGCGGCGATCGCCCAGGCCGACCCGTCCGTGCGGCATCCGTTCTATGCCGACCAGCCGAAGCAGGCGCCGGACGAAGTGGTGCTGGCGGTGGAGATTTCCGCCGGCAGCTTCACCAAGTACGAGATCAACGAGCAGGGTCTGGTCTACGTGGACCGCTTCCAGTCGATGCCGGTCGCTTACCCGGCCAACTACGGCTCGATGCCACGCACGCTGGCCGGTGACGGCGACCCGCTCGACGCGCTGGTGCTCACGCGCGAGCCGCTGCATCCGGGCGTGCTGATCCGCTTCCGGCCGATCGGCTACCTGAAGATGATCGACGGAGGGGAGCACGACGAGAAGGTCATCGGCGTGCCGACCGACAAGGTGGACCCGACGTATGCGGGCATTCGTGACCTGTCGGACCTGCCGGAGATCGAACGCCAGCGCATCGAGGCGTTCTTCCGTGTCTACAAGGACCTGCCGAGCGGCCGCAACCCGGTGCAGCTCAATGGCTGGGGGAATGCGGCCGAGGCACGCAAGCTGATCGAGGAATCGCTGCAGCGCTTCACCCAGCGGAAGCCGGAAAAGCCGGCTTCCGCCCGATAACCCGCGTTACGCCGCGGCGGCCTGCGCCTGCCGCGGCCCTTCGCGCAGCGCCTTGCCGACCATCTCGACCAGCAGGTCCAGTTCCTCGGCATCCATGGCGAAGTGCGGGGTGAAGCGCAGCGAGTTCTCGCCGCCGTGGATGACGTTCACGCCATGCCGGCGCAGCCATTCCTCGGTGGAGCCGGTGCCGTAGCACTTGAATTCCGGCGCCAGCTCGCAGGAGAACAGCAGGCCCGTGCCCTGCACCTTGGTGATCATCCCGCCCAGCTCGCCGCGCAGCTTTTCCAGCTTCTGCAGCGCCTGCGCGCCGCGCTCGCGGATGTTGGCGCGCACCGCGGGCGTGAGCATGGAGAGGGTGGCGCAGGCCACGTCCAGCGCCCGCGGGTTGCTGGTCATGGTGTTGCCGTAGCAGCCCTTGCGGTAGACCTGCGCGGTGGACGGCGTCAGCGCCACCACCGACAGCGGGTACTGGGCGGCGTTGAGGGCCTTGGAGTAGGTCTCCATGTCCGGCGCGTCCAAGGTCTCGAAGCCCGGGTAATCGGTGACCGAGAGCACGCCGTGCGCGCGCAGGCCGGCCTGGATCGAATCGACCAGCAGCAGGCTGCCGTGGTCGCG
Source organism: Stenotrophomonas panacihumi (assembly GCF_001431645.1). Classification (GTDB taxonomy): domain Bacteria; phylum Pseudomonadota; class Gammaproteobacteria; order Xanthomonadales; family Xanthomonadaceae; genus Stenotrophomonas_A; species Stenotrophomonas_A panacihumi. The sequence goes on from NZ_LLXU01000055.1 coordinate 57,657, forward strand.
CGTCAGCTCGCGCGCGGCGGCATAGAACGCCGGCGGCAGGGCGCGGCCGGGGTCGCCTTCGCCCATCACCGGCTCCAGGAACACCGCCTCGATGAACCAGCCGTTCTGCGCGGCCTCGCCAAACACGCGGCGCAGCGCCTGTTCGTCATACGGGGCGATGGCGATGACCGAGTCCTCGCCGCGGTAGCTGGCCAGGTGCTGCACGTAGGTACGGCGGCTGGAATCCGAATACAGGCCCGGGCGGTCGGTGCGGCCGTGGAAGCTGCCCTTGACCACCACGCGCTTGATCGTCGCGCCGGCATGGCGCGCGCCCGGGTCGGTCTGCAGCTTGGCATTGATGTCCACGATGCGCGCGGCCAGGCCCACCGCTTCGGAGCCGGAGTTGAGGCACATGAAATGGCTGAAGGGGCAGCGCTCGCGGCGCTGGCCGATCTCCGCGCGCATCGCCAGGTCGAAGCGGCGCTGCGCCAGGCTGGGGGTCATGATGTTGGCCATCGCCTGCGGGCGGGCCATCGCATCGAGCACCGCCGCCGGGGTGTGGCCGAAGCCGAGCATGCCGTAGCCGCCGGCGTCGTACAGCACCGCGCCCTTGAGCGTGACCACCCATGGGCCGCGGGCGGCCAGGGCGATGTACGGGGTCACCGCATCGTGCGCGTAGAAGTTGATGAAGCCCCCTTGCACGGCCTCGACCTGGGCCTGTTCGTCCAGCTCCAGCAGGTCGGCGAACTCGTGCTTCTGGCGGGCGTATTCGGCCGCGGCGGCCGCGATGGCCTCGGCCAGGGCAGGGTGGGAGCCCGCCAGGCGTTCGACGGTGGCATCGTCCAGGCCTTCGGTCAGGCGGCGGCCGGCGTGGGCGCGCAGCGGCGCGAGCGGGGCGGTCTGGAACATGGCGGGTCTCCGTCGAAATGGGCGGTATGACCGTAAAGGTAACTGCTGGCCCTCGTCGGTTGGCAGCTGTGGATCGTGCATAATCGCCATTGTATATGGCGAATCGACGAGAGGTTTCGGCATTATGAAGCTCACCGAGGCCGACGAAGCCCTGCTGGCGGTCCTCCGCGAGGACGCCCGCGCCTCCACCGCGCAGATCGCGCGGCGGCTCGGGGTGTCGCGCACCACGGTGCAGAGCCGGATCGAGAAACTGGAGCGGCAGGGGGTGATCGGCGGCTACACCGTGCGCGTGCACGACGAGGTCGACCGTGCCTATATCCGCGCCCACATCATGATCACCGTGCTGCCCAAGCAGATGGCCCAGGTGGTGAAGGCGCTGCAGGCCATCCCCGAGGTGCGCGAACTGCATTCGGTCAGCGGCCCCTACGACCTGGTGGCCTTCGGCGTGGCCACCACGGTGGGCGGCATCGACGTGCTTACCGACCGCATCGGCGCGCTGGATGGCGTGGAGCGCACCACCTCGGCCATCGTGCTGGCGACCAAGTTCGAGCGCTGAGCCGACCAGTAGTTTTCCCGATGCATGCCGCCGGGCGGCGGGTGATGATCGCGCCGTATCCCAACGGAGCGCGCGACATGAAGCACACGGGGTGGGTTCGGGGCGTACTGCTGGTGGCCGGCGTGCTGCTGGCCTTTGCCGCGCAGGCGGCGTTCTCCAACAAGTGGCGGTTGAAGGTGGATGGCCATGCCTCCAGCGCCGGGACCATCCAGCTGAGCATCACGCCGGAAGGCGGCGCCGCACGGCAGGTCGATATCCCGGTGGCCAAGGACCTGCACGAGAACCACGTCGCGCGGCTGATCCGCGATGCCCTCAAGACCGCGCTGGGCAAGGGCTACCACGTCGAGATCGACGATGGCGAGGACGTGCTGGTCAAGCGCAAGGGCAGCCATCCGAAGCTGGACATCGTCATCGCCGGCAATTCCGCGCAGGGCATCACCGTGAAGGAACACACCGAGTAGCCCCGGCGGCGGGGACGGGCAGGGCCGGTACAATGGGCGGTCCTTTCCCCGCCATGCCCCCGTGTCCTTGAAGAAGTCGGACTTCCACTACGAACTGCCCGAGGCCCTGATCGCCCAGGCCCCGCTGGCCGAGCGTTCGGCTAGCCGGCTGATGATCGTGCCGCCGGCCCCGGCCGCGTTGCAGGACCGCCATGTGCGCGACCTGCCCGAGCTGCTGCAGCCCGGCGACCTGCTGGTGTTCAACGACACGCGGGTGATCCCGGCGCGGCTGTTCGGCCAGAAGGCCAGCGGCGGGCGGGTGGAAATCCTCATCGAACGCCTGCTCGGCGCGCAGCAGGCGCGTGCGCAGATCGGCGCGAGCAAGTCGCCCAAGGCCGGCGGGCGCATCGCGCTCGATGCCGGCGGCGAGGCCGAGGTGCTGGGCCGCGATGGCGAGTTCTACCTGCTGCGCTTCGAGGTGCCCGAGCCGCTGGAGCAGTGGCTGCTGCACGCCGGCCGCCTGCCGCTGCCGCCGTACATCCGCCGCGAGCCGGGCCTCGATGACCGCGAGCGGTACCAGACCGTGTTCGCCCGGGAGACCGGCGCCGTCGCCGCGCCGACCGCCGGCCTGCATTTCGACGAACCACTGCTGGCGCGCCTGCGCGAGCGCGGGGTGGAATTCGGCCATGTCACGCTGCATGTCGGCGCGGGCACCTTCCAGCCGGTGCGGGTGGAGTCGCTGTCCGACCACGTCATGCACCGCGAGTGGCTCAACGTCGGCGCCGAGCTGGTGGAGCAGGTGCGGCGCACGCGCGCGGCCGGCGGGCGGGTGATCGCGGTGGGCACCACCGTCGTGCGCTCGCTGGAAAGCGCCATGCGCGACGGCGAGCTGCAGCCGTTCGCCGGCGAGACGCAGATCTTCATCCTGCCCGGCTACCGCATCCGCAGCGTCGATGCGATGGTCACCAACTTCCACCTGCCCGAGAGCACGCTGCTGATGATGGTCTCGGCCTTCGCCGGCCGCGAGCGCATCTTCGAGGCGTACCACCACGCCATCGCCGGGCAGTACCGCTTCTTCAGCTATGGCGACGCCATGCTGCTGTGGTCGGCCGACGCGCCCACCGCCTGAGCCCCTTCCAGAATTCGACGCATTTCCCAGGTCTTCATGTCCCGACTCCAGTTCCAGCTCCAGACCACCGACGGCCACGCGCGCCGCGGCCGCCTCACCTTCCCGCGCGGCACGGTGGAAACCCCGGCGTTCATGCCGGTGGGCACCTATGGCTCGGTCAAGGGCGTGCTGCCGCACCAGATCCGCGAGCTGGGCGCGGAGATCATCCTCGGCAACACCTTCCACCTGTACCTGCGGCCGGGCCTGGACGTGATCGCCGACCACGGCGGCCTGCACGGCTTCACCCGCTGGAACGGGCCGATCCTCACCGACTCCGGCGGCTTCCAGGTGTTCTCGCTGGCGCACCGCCGCAAGATCACCGAACAGGGCGTGACCTTCGCCTCGCCGACCGACGGCGCGCGCGTGTTCCTCGGCCCGGAGGAGAGCATGAAGATCCAGAAGGTGCTCGATTCGGACGTGGTGATGATCTTCGACGAGTGCACCCCGTACCCGGCCACCGAGGACGTGGCGCGGCGCTCGATGGAACTGAGCCTGCGCTGGGCACGGCGCTCGCGCGACGCCCACGATGCGCTCGGCAATGACGCGGCGCTGTTCGGCATCGTCCAGGGCGGCGTGCACCCGGGGCTGCGCAGCCGCTCGCTCGACGGCCTGCAGCAGATCGGCTTCGACGGCTACGCCATTGGCGGGCTGGCGGTGGGCGAGCCGGAGCACGAGCGCAACGCGATGCTCGAACACCTGCACCCGCTGCTGCCGGCCGACCGCCCGCGCTACCTGATGGGCGTGGGCCGCCCGGAGGACCTGGTGGAAGGCGTGGCGCGCGGCGTGGACATGTTCGACTGCGTGATGCCCACCCGCAACGCCCGCAACGGCCATTACTTCACCGCCTTCGGCACCGTGCGCATCCGCAACGCGAAGTACGAGCGCGACCAGGACCCGATCGAGCCGGGCTGCGGCTGCCCGGCCTGCGCCGGCGGCTTCACCCGCGCCTACCTGCGCCACCTGGACCGCTGCAACGAGATGCTGGCGCCCATGCTCGGCACCCTGCACAACCTCTGGTACTACGAGAAGTTGATGGCCGACATGCGCGCGGCCATCGCGGCGGGAACCTTTGCCGCATTCAGGCAGTCCTTCTATGCCGCACGCGGTGCCCAGGCGCCGGCGCTGCCGGGGCAGGGCGGTTGACCTTTCCCGGCCCGCCGCGCCGCGGCGTGCGGGCCGTCGCCCCCATGGCATAATCGGGGGCTCTGCGCCCGGACGGGCGCTTTGAATTGAACGCGGGGCCGGAGTGCCGGCGCCGCGCCCAACCTAGGACGCAAAGATGAACCTGCTCGATTTCCTCATTCCCGCCGCCCAGGCGCAGACCACCGGTGGCGCGCCGGCCAGCGGCGGCAGCCCGCTGCTGACCTTCCTGCCGATGATCGGCCTGCTGGTGGTGATGTATTTCCTGATGATCCGCCCGCAGATGAAGCGGCAGAAGGAACACCGCGCCATGCTGGACAAGCTGAGCCGCGGCGACGAAGTGATCACCTCCGGCGGCATCGCCGGCGTGGTGTCCGAGGTCGGCGAGAACTTCATCACCATCGAAGTGGCCGACAACGTGCGCGTGCGCGTGCAGAAGGGCGCCGTCGGCAACGTGCTGCCGAAGGGCACGCTGAAGTCCGCCTGATCCGTTCCTTTCTCCTGATGCGTGGCGCCGGGGAGGCGCCGCGCGGGGTTATGCAATGCTTGAATTTCCTCGCTGGAAATATTTCCTGATCCTGGCCGTGATCGCGATCGGCGTGCTCTACGCACTGCCCAACGCGTACCAGAAGGATCCGGCGGTGCAGATCACCGCCAACCGCGACGGCGCGCTCGACGACGCCCTGCGCAACAAGGTGCAGGCGCAGCTGGCCCAGGCTGGCGTCACCGCCAAGTCGGTGGCCGTCGAAGGCAACAGCATGATGGTGCGCCTGCCCAACCTGGAAGCACAGAGCAAGGCGAACAACGCCCTGCGCACCAGCCTGGGCGAGAACTACACCGTCGCGCTCAACCTGGCCTCGACCGTGCCGAACTGGCTGGCCCGCCTCGGCGGCAAGCCGATGGTGCTGGGCCTGGACCTGCAGGGCGGCGTGCACTTCGTGCTGCAGGTGGACCAGAAGGCGGCGCTGGAAAAGCGCGTGGACGCCTACGCCGAAGACATCCGCGTCACCCTGCGCGACAACCGCATCGCCTACCAGTCGGTGGAGCGTCGCCCGGACAACAGCATCGTCGCCACCCTCAGCCCGTCGGCCGGTGCCGATGCGGCCGACCGGGCGCGCGTCGCGCTGGCCAAGACGCAGCCGACCCTGAGCTACGACGTCAGCGGCAACCGCGTGACGGTGACGATCCCGCAGCAGGAACTGGCGCAGATCGCCGGCAGCGCGCTGGAGCAGAACATCACCACGCTGCGCAACCGCGTCAACGAACTGGGCGTGGCCGAGCCGATCATCCAGCGCCAGGGCGAGGACCGCATCGTGGTCCAGCTGCCGGGCGTGCAGGACACCGCCGAAGCCAAGCGCCTGATCGGCGCCACCGCCACGCTGGAGTTCCGCTCCGTGGTCGATGGCGACGCGCAGGACGCGCAGCGCACCGGCCGCGTGCCGCCGGACGCCAAGCTGTACACCGTGCGTGGCAGCGGCCAGCCGGTGCTGTTGAACAAGCGCGTGCTTGCCTCCGGTGACCAGATGGTCAACGCCAGCGTCTCGACCGACCAGAACGGCATGCCCGCGGTGAGCATCACGCTCAACAACGCCGCCGGCCAGCGCATGTTCGACTTCACCAGCGCCAACGTCGGCAAGCTGATGTCGGTGGTCTACATCGAACGCATCCCGACCGTCACCATGGTGGACGGCCAGGAAGTGCGCAGCGTCAAGGTCAAGGAAGAGGCGCTGGCGCCGACCCGCATCGCGGGCGTGTTCGGCAAGAACTTCCAGACCACCGGCCTGGAGAAGAGCGAGGCCGAGAACCTGGCCAAGCTGCTGCGCGCCGGTTCGCTGGCCGCGCCGATGGACTTCGTCGAGGAACGCATCATCGGCCCGAGCCTGGGCGCGGAGAACGTCGAGCGCGGCATCACCGCGGTGCTCTACGCCTTCGTGTTCACCCTGGCGTTCTTCACCATCTACTACCGCATGTTCGGCGTGATCACCTCGGTGGCGCTGCTGCTGAACCTGCTGATCGTGGTGGCGGTGATGTCGATGTTCGGCGCCACGATGACGCTGCCCGGCTTCGCCGGCCTGGCGCTGTCGGTGGGCCTGTCGGTCGACGCCAACGTGCTGATCAACGAGCGTATCCGCGAAGAACTTCGCCACGGCGTGCCCCCGAAGGCGTCGATCGCGGCCGGCTACGAGAAGGCCGGTGGCACCATCCTCGACGCCAACCTGACCGGCCTGATCGTGGGCGTGGCGCTGTATGCCTTTGGCACCGGCCCGCTGAAGGGCTTCGCCCTGACCATGATCATCGGCATCTTCGCCTCGATGTTCACCGCGATTACCGTCTCCCGCGCGCTTGCCCAGCTGATCTACGGCTACCGCAAGAAGATCAAGTCCGTGGCCATCTGACCGGGTGAGAAAGAATCGATGAAAATTTTCCCGCTTCACATCATCCCGAACGACACCAAGATCGACTTCATGCGCTGGCGTCATGCCGTGCTGTGGCTGATGCTGGCCGTGTTCGTCGCCTCGCTGGTGGTCATCGGCCTGAAGGGCTTCCAGAAGGAGGCCTACGCGCTGGAGTTCACCGGCGGCACCGTGGTCGAAACCCGTTTCGACCAGCCGGCCAATGTCGACCAGGTGCGCGAGAAGCTGGCCGCGGCCGGCTTCGAGAACGCCCAGGTGCAGGGCTTCGGCGGCGGCAACGAGTTGATGATCCGCCTGCAGCCGCATGGCGAGAACAGCAACGCCGAGGGCGACAAGACGGTCTCGGCGCAGGTGCTCAAGGCGATCAACACCACCGAGAACCCCGCCACCGTGCTGCGTACCGAGTTCGTCGGCCCGCAGGTCGGCGCGGACCTGGTGCGTGACGGCATCTACGCCACGCTGTTCATGCTGGTGGGCTTCCTGATCTACATCGCGTTCCGCTTCGAGTGGAAGTTCGCGGTGGTGGCCAGCCTGACCGCGTTCTTCGACCTGATCGTCACCGCCGCCTACATTTACGGCACTGGCCGCGAGTTCGACCTGACCGTGCTGGCCGGCCTGTTGTCGGTGATGGGCTTTGCGATCAACGATATCATCGTGGTGTTCGACCGTGTCCGCGAGAACTTCCGCGGCCTGCGCGTGGAGCCGCTGGAAGTGCTGAACCGTTCGATCAACCAGACGCTCTCGCGTACGGTGATCACCGCGGTGATGTTCTTCCTCTCGGCCTGGGCGCTGTACCTGTACGGCGGCACCTCGATGGAAGGCCTGGCGCTGACGCACATGATCGGCGCGGTGATCGTGGTGGTGTCCTCGATCGTGGTGGCGGTGCCGATGCTGTCGATCGGCCCGTTCAAGGTCACCAAGCAGGACCTGCTGCCGAAGGCCAAGGACGTGGAGGCGCTGGCGCGCCGTCCGTAAGCCCGCCTTCGTCATCGTTCCAGGAGAGAGCCGCGCGCAAGCGCGGCTTTTTCTTTTTATGCCTTTGGAGGATCTGTCGCATGGCTGGGAGGGCCTGCGCGTGATTCTCTTGGTGCACCCAAAGGAGGTGCGCCGCCATGGAAACAGGGCAAGGGTCGCGATGGATACCTGTTGCAGCCGCAATCGGGGTGTTGATCCTGACAGGAGGCTTTGTTGCCTCGCGATACCTGACGTCCTCGCAGGCGCCAGAGGGACAGGTTGGGCTCCCCCTGGCTCAGGTGGCGACGGTCACGCGCGCTTCGTACAGGCGCGTCGATGCATCCGTGCTGGCAGCCCAACACCTGATAGATCCGGGGACCGTACGCCCCTTGGCCGGCAGGGCCTTCAGCATCGAGCGGCCACGCGAGCGCCGCCCACCGGGCGATGCAGCTCTCTTCGCGAAAGCCCTCGTGCCGGCGGCTGGGCGAGGCGATGCCGTGGCGAGCTACCGGCTTTACCTGATCGCCGCCGAGTGTGATTCCGCCGCATCGCCCGATGTGGTGGAGACCTATCGAATGACGCGCCACCTCCTCGCGCCCGACTACACCGCCCAGTTGGCGCGCCAGTTGGAGGAATGCGAAGGCCTGCTGATGGATCCGGCGCTGTCGGACCGACGACATTGGCTGAAATTGTCAGCCGTCCAGGGCTCTCCCGAGGCCGCCCTCATTTACGCCGCTTCGATCGAAGAAGTCATCGGTGGGCCGGCTCAGTGGGCCAGGCATCCGGAACAGGTGATCGCCTACAAGCGGCAGGCGATGGACTACCTCTTCAACGGCGCGGCGCAGGGCTATGTCGGCGCGCTGTCCAGTTTGTCGCAGGCCTACGAGAGCGGATTCCTCACGCCGGCCGATCCGGTCAAGGCACTGGCCTACCGGTGGGTCGTCCAGCAAGTCGATCCCTCCCCGGGAAGCGAAGGGCTGGCCCATCGATTGGAAGAAGGACTTTCAGTTCAACAGAGATCCGACGCAAGGCGGCAAGCCGCGGTAATTCATGAGGAATGTTGCGTGAACCTGGCAGGAGAAGATCGATGAAGAAATGGCAGTGGATGACGCTGGTACTAGCCGCTGGCTGTGCCACATATGCCGCATGGAGCGAGCCCGGTAGACAGAAATTCGGACCGGTTCGTTGCGTATCGTGCCTATTGCAGGAGCCTGAGCCAGATGCAGCTACGCTGGGCAAGCTGCACGAGTTCCATAAGCGGCACAACTACGGAGGACTTATCGGACTGGGTGAGAAGTACCAGATCCGCGCAGGAGACGTGATCGTCATCTGCAATCGCAACTTCTGTGTTGATTACGAGAGAACAACCAATAATCAATGGTTGGGAAACAATCCTCGAAAAGTGCAGCAGCATGTTTTGCAGCGCGCCCGACAGGATGATGTGGACAAGGAGAGGAACGCGATTCTTCGGGAGCTGGCTGAAGAGTGGGCGCGAGAGCAGTGGCGCGGCCAGGGCATCCCCCCGCCAATACCCGCGCCGCCGGGATGGAACGGACGCGGACGGGTTGTTGTCGGTACACCCAGTAGACCTTGAGTGCTGGCAAGCCGGTCCGATGTCAGGGCGCATGCGTTCCGTCGTGCTGGCTGCCTGGCGATCGTCTCCCTCGATCACGTCATCCACAGCGCATGTGGATGGCGTGCCGATAAAGCTGTGGACAAGTGCTTGCGGCGTAGCTGGCGCAAGCCTTCCGCCTGCATTGGTCAAAAATTGGTCAACGTGCCTCGCTGACCGGTGCCAATGCCGCCAGCAGCCGCATCAAGGCGGTTTGGCCGTGTTCCCCTGTCTTGGCGAAGATCGATTGCAGGCGTGTCTTGGCGGTCGCGGGCGTGATGCCGCAGGCCTGGGCGGCGTGGCCGAGGTCGGCATGTCGGTATAGCGCGGTGGCCAGCGCGGCCTCCGCAGCGGTCAGGTCGAAGGCACGGCGCAGCAGATCCGCCAGACCACCCATGCTCGTGGCGCCCAACGGTTGCACGAACATCACCGCGGCTTCGGCGTGGATGGCATGCGAGGGGGACAGGGGATGGATCGCCACCACCAGGTCTACCTGGTGGCGGGCGTTGCGCAGTACGCCTTGGCCTTGCCGACGAAGGCGGCCATCGGCGGTGTCGATGCCGATGGCGGCATCCCGCACGAGCGCCTTGAAAGGGGCGGCATCGGGGCCGGGTGCACCCAGGCCGGCTTGCGTGCGCAACAATCGGCCCGCCATCAGCAGATGTTCGGCCGCGGCGTTGGTGCGGATCACTCGCCCGTGCCCGTCCAGCATGAGCATCGCCATGGGCAGGCGCTCCAACGCGTGCTCCAGTGCATCGACTCGCTGTTCCAGCTGTGCCAGCCGCCGCTGCAGGGCATAGGCGTTGACCCAGTGCGGCGTGACCTGCCGCAGCAGGGCCAGGTGTTCGGCGGTGTAAGGTTGCAAACGCCCGGAACGGCAGACGGTGGCGGTGACCACGTTCTGGCCGTCGAAGTGCGCGCACAGGGCAATCGACTGCTCCACGTCGCCGTCGCGCAGGTATTCGTTGTAGTAGCGGCTGCGGTGCAGCTCGGCGCGGGAGACGAAGTCGTCGCTGTCCAGCGTGGCGCCCGTGGCCAGTTGCGCCGCGCCGCGCTGCAGCCACAGGTTGTCGGCGGCGAACTCGCGCTCGTAACGCGCCGCCTCCAGTGGATCGGCCCCCACGACCAGGTCCAGCCGACCGTCGTGCCGCTGCATGTCCTGCACCATGATCGCGCCGACATGGCTGCCAGTGGCGCCGACCAGCCGCTCGCAGAACTCGCCCAGCCGTTCCGGTGCCAGCACCGAGGCGTAAAGCGATTCCAATACACCCTCAAGCACATTCCCTGTCACGGCTTTCCCCCTGTAGTCAAGCACCGTTTGGAAGTGTTTTGCGTGTTACGTCTCGATATATATCAAAGACCGATGGCGGCAGGCAGTCATGCCGCGGCCATCGGCAGGAAGGTTGCCCACGCCGGGGTCGGGGAGATCCTGACGTGGGGTACCGCCAGGGGGCGGGTAGGGAGGCATCGACCGATGCCTTCTCCACGGGTTTCTCAACCATCTAAGGAAGGACATCCCATGTTCAAGACAAGCAGCATGCTCGCGCTGTGCCTGCTCGCCGGCCACGCCGTGGCTGACGAACTGCCGTCGTGCAACGGCAACGCGCCGGTGAGGCCGGCGTTCGACCTGCAGCCCCGCAAGACGCAACTCGATGCCCGAGCCGTCACCCTGATGGCGCAGTGGAAGGAGGATTCGCGCACGCAGAGCCCGACACAGGCGGCGGAGAACCATAACGAGCGCGTGGCGAGGGTCTACGAGGATTTCATGACGGAACGCCGGCACGTCTATGCCGGCGCGCGATGTGAGGTGTACAGCGTCAAGAAGTGCGCCAGTACCGCTGGAAAGAAGCACAAATGCCCGATGAGGGTAGGAGCGCCGCCCGATACCTGGTTCGACGCTGGCTTGACATTGGTCGATAACGATTTCGCCAAGGCACCCGCGATCTCCTCCGACAAACGCACCGTCACCTACACCGTCAAGAAGACAGGCAAGGGCTCCAACACCGCTGGCTTCCGCGCACCGGTCGGCTACGTGCCGGCGGTATCCGAACGCTACGTGGATGAGGATTTCGCACAAGTCCACGCGTACTTCGCGCCACTCGTACGCATCAGCGGCCACACCGGCGACTGACTCACACAGTCGACGCCATCGCCGGCGGCGCCACACGACCGCCGGCGCCATCTTCCCCTCACTTCCCAGATCCGATGACTCCGACTCGACCTCTCGTGCTCCTTTCCGCCCTCCTGCTGCTCGCCAGCGGCGATGCCTGCGCGCAGGCCAAGCAAACCGCCCAGGGCGCCCAGACCTTCCTCATCGGTATCACGCAGGGCGGCGGCCAGGCCGGCATCTTTCCCCGCTATGCCGTCCTGGGGCAGTCCAACTTCAACGGTGCGCCCGGCATGCTCAATGCCTGGCTCAAATCCATGGATAGCCTCAACGAAGCGGGCAACCCAGACCCCTGCGTGACGCGCCTGCTGGAGATCGACTCCCGCGCGCCAGGCGTCTGGGCACAAGGCATCCGCTGGAGCATTACCGCGCCGGGCGTGGGGTACTCGGCCCCCATCACCGCTTTCCCGATGCCGCGCTACATCCATTGGGGCAAGGCCAGCATCGCCCGGGTCGTCTACTCGTATGACGAGTCGGGCACCGATCGCACCGAATACATCGTCGCCCGCTACATGCGGCCCGGCGAAAAGACGGCCGATGCCCTGGTGATCGGAGCGTCCGATTCCGGCATGGTCGACCGCATCGAGTACGCCATGAAGTTCCTGCAAGCCAGCTGCGATACCTCCGTCTCGACGGGCTTCTAACCATGCGGCCACCCCGTCACCCCCACGCACGTCCCGTGCTGCTGGCGCTGCTGTTGTGCGGCACCTTGGCCGCGCAGGATGCGCCGCGCCAGTTGAACACGGTGGACGCGGCCAAGCTCCGAAAGTCGGTGGATCGCAGCAAGGCCGACAGCAGCGAAGCGGCCGCACGACAAACCGAAGCATGGCGCCAGCAGCAGGCATTGCGGCAGCAACAGGCCGCGCTGGACGATCAGGAGGCTGCATGGGAGGAAGAGCCCGAGCCAGTGCAACAGCCCACCCCCGGCTTCGCGGAAATCCTGGCGCATGGCATGGGCGTGTTCCAGGACGAGATGGCCAAGAAGAACGCCGAACAGGCGGCGGCCAATGCGCGCCTGGCGCAGATCCGTGCCCAGGCCGAAGTCGCGGATCGCGAGCGTGAACGACAGCGCCGGCAGCAGGAGCTGGAGGCGCGCCAGCGGCAACAGCAGATCGCCCAGCAGCAGGTGGCCGCCCAGGCCCGCGTGGCCGATACGGCAGCCCAGCAGGCGCGCGAGCGCGAGTTGCGTGAGAACGCGGCCGCCGAGCGCCAGCGCCTGCTGACGCAACAGCAGCAGGCGACGGCCGAGCGCCAGGCCCGGGAACGTGCCGATGCGCAGGCAAGGCAACAGGCCGAGCAGCAGCGCCTAGCGTCCGAGAAGGCGTCCGCCGAACGCGAGCGCAAGGCGCAGGCAGAGCGGGTGCAGGGATTGCGCCAGGCAGAGCAGGGCCTTCGCGCGGGCTTCAGTGGTCGCGCGGCTACCTGCATCGGGGGCGGCAAGGACGTGCTCTACCTGCAGACCTCGCGCCCCACCAAGACCGGCTGCCGGGTGAGTTTCGAGGCGCGCTGCCCCGGTACGCCGAGCGGCGCGGGCGTGCGCTTCAGCCAGGCCAACTACGTCGGTGGCAGTTGCCAGGGCCTGGGCGACAACATCCGCATCGGCGCCATGGCCTGCGCCGCCGAACAGGTGCAGGTCACGATGACCCAGGCCGATTGCGGGTCCAACGGCTGATCCCGGCCACGGACACGACAGGCATGAAAAAAGCCCCGGCCGAAGCCGGGGCTTTTTCGTTCCATCCACGCGAACCGGTGATCAGCGATCCGGTCGCACGTTCGACGCCGCGTCGTTCTGGGCCTCGATGAACTCCTTGGACTGCTCGTCCAGCTTGTCACCGAGCATGCGACGCACCACCACGAAGAACAGCGGGATGAACACCACGCCGAGGATCGTGGCGAACAGCATGCCGCCGATCACGCCGGTGCCGATCGAGTGGCGGGCGTTGGCGCCGGCACCCGTGGAGATCGCCATCGGCAGCACGCCCAGGATGAAGGCGAAGGAGGTCATCAGGATCGGGCGGAAGCGCAGGTGCGCCGCCTCGATCGCCGCCTCGCGCAGCGTCTTGCCCGCCGCGCGCTGCTCGACCGCGAACTCCACGATCAGGATCGCGTTCTTCGCCGCCAGGCCGATCACCGTGATCATGCCGATCTTGAAGTACAGGTCGTTCGGCAGGCCACGCAGCAGCGACAGCGAGATCGCGCCGAGCACGCCGATCGGCACCACCAGCAGCACCGCCACCGGGATCGACCAGCTCTCGTACAGTGCCGCCAGGCAGAGGAACACCACCACCACCGACAGCACCAGCAGCAGGGTAGCCGCGTTGCCGGCGATGATTTCCTGGTACGACATGCCCGACCAGTCATAGCCGAAGCCGGCCGGCAGGTCGTTCTGCACGATCTCCTCCATCGCCGTCATCGCCTGGCCCGAGGCCTTGCCCGGGGCGGCGTTGCCGACGATGTTCACCGCCGAATAGCCGTTGTAGCGGTTCAACGCCGGCGAGGCGTAGGTCCACTCCGACTTCACCACGTTGCTCAGCGGGATCATCGCCGGCTGGCCGTCGGCATCGGTGGCGGTGGCGCTGGGCGTGTAGAAGCTGCGCAGCGACTCCGGACCGGTGCGGAACTGGTCGTCGGCGCGCACGTTCACGCGCTTGATGCGGCCTTCGTAGAAGAAGTCGTTGACGTACACCGGCGCCAGCATCAGCTGGATGGCGCTGTAGATGTCGGTCACCGACAGGCCCATCGTCTGCGCCTGCACGCGGTTGACGTGCAGCTGCAGCTGCGGGGCGTTCTCCAGGCCGTTCGGGCGCACGCCCACCAGCGTGTCCGAACGCTGCGCCGCCTTGCCGAGCAGGATGTTGCGCGCGTTGGTCAGCGCTTCCTGACCGCCGCCGGCACGGTCCTGCAGCCACATGTCGAAGCCGCCGAACTGGCCCAGGCCGTTCACCGTGGGCAGGTTGACCACGAAGATCTGCGCGCCCTTGATGCCGTAGAAGGCGCCGTTGAGCTGCTGGATCAGGTCGGTGGCGGTGACGTCGCGGTCATCCCAGGGCTTGAGGCGGATGAAGCCCATGCCCACGTTCTCGCCCGAACCCAGGAAGCTGAAGCCGGCCACCTGCAGCATGCCTTCCACCGCGTCCTGCTTCTCCAGCACGCCGCGCATCTGCGAGAAGACCTCGTTGGTACGGGTCTTGGTCGCGCCCGGCGGCAGCTGCACGATGGCCAGCGCGAAGCCCTGGTCCTCTTCCGGCAGGAAGCTGCCCGGCATGCGGGTGAACAGGAAACCGCACAGCGCCACCAGCACCACGAACAGCACCATCCAGCGCGGGGCGCGCTTGAGGGTGTGGCCGACCAGCCCGACGTAGCGGTGTGCGACCTTGTCGTAGTACTTGTCGAAGGTGCGGAACACCCAGTTCTTCTTCTGGTCGTGGGTCGACTTGAGGAACGCCGCGCACAGCGCCGGGGTGAAGCTCAGCGCCAGGAACGCCGAGAACGCCATCGACATGGCGATGGTGATCGCGAACTGCTTGTAGATCGCGCCCGCCGCGCCCGGCTGCATCGCCGAGGGGATGAACACCGCCGCCAGCACGACCGTGATCGCCACCACCGCGCCGGTGATCTGGGTCATCGCCTTGGTCGTGGCCGCCTTCGGCGCCAGGTGCTCGTCGGTCATGATGCGCTCGACGTTCTCGATCACCACGATCGCGTCGTCCACCACGATGCCGATCGCCAGCACCATCGCGAACAGCGTCAGCTGGTTGATCGTGAAGCCGATCATCCACATGCCCAGGAACGTGCCCAGCAGCGCCACCGGGATCACCAGGGTCGGGATGACCGTGGCGCGGAAGTTCTGCAGGAACAGCAGCATCACCAGGAACACCAGCACGATCGCTTCCACCAGCGTGTGCACGACCTCCTCGATGGAGATCTTCACGAACGCGGTGCTGTCGTACGGCGAGAACCAGGTCACGCCCTGCGGGAAGCTCGGCGCCAGCTCGTCCATCTTGGCGGTCACCGCCTCGGCCACGCTCAGCGCGTTGGCGCCGGGCAGCAGCTGGATGGCGAACGCGCCGGTGGGCTTGCCGTTGTACTGGGTATCGAAGCCATAGTTCGACGGGCCGAACGCCACCCGGCCGACATCCTTCAGGCGCACGGTGGCGCCGTTGCTGTCGGTGCGCAGGATGATGTTCTCGAACTCCTCCGGCGAGCTGAAGCGGCCTTCGGCCGAGACGGTCGCGGTGAAGCCCTGGCCATCGGGCGCCGGGTCGGCGCCGATCGCACCGGCGGCGAACTGCACGTTCTGGTTGGAGATCGCGCTGTACACCTGGCTGGCCGACAGGTGGTAACCCTGCAGGCGCTCGGGGTTGAGCCAGATGTTCATCGCGTACTCGGCACCGAACTGCTGGGTGCTGCCGACGCCCGGCACGCGCGAGATCTGGTCGAGCACGCGCGAGCCGACGATGTCGTTCAGCGCGTCACGGTCCACCGCCGGGTTGTCCGAGCGCAGCGCCACCACCATCAGGAAGCCGGCGTTGGCCTTGGCCACCACCACGCCCTGCTGGGTCACCTCGGTGGGCAGGCGCGGGGTCGCCAGCGACACCTTGTTCTGCACCTGCACCTGCGCGATGTCCGGGTTGGTGCCGGTCTCGAAGGTCAGGGTGATGGACACGCGGCCGTTGGCGGCCGAGGACGAGTTGAAGTACAGCAGGTGGTCGATACCGGTCAGCTGCTGCTCGATGACCTGGGTGACCGCCTTCTCCGCCGTGTCGGCGCTGGCGCCGGGGTAGGTCGCGCTGACCGTGACCTGCGGCGGGGCGATGGAGGGATAGGACTCGACGCCGAGGTTGAGGATCGCGATCACGCCGCTGAGCGAGATCAGGATCGCCACCACCCAGGCGAATACCGGATGTTCAATGAAAAATTTGGGCATGGCCGGCTTCCGTTACTTCTTCTCGGACGGGGCGGGCGCGGCACCCGGCTTGGCGCCGGCCTGCTGCTGCGCCGCATTGGCGTTCGGATCAAACGGCACGGCCTTGGCCGGCGCACCTTCCTTGGCCTTCTGCTGGCCGCTGACGATCACCTGGTCGCCGGCCTCCAGGCCGCTGGTGACCACCCACTGGCCCTGCTGCTGGCTGTCGGCCATCACGTTGCGGCGGACGACGTTGCCGTCCTTGCCCACCACCAGCGCATAGGCGCCGTGCGCATCGCGCTGGATGCCGGCCTGCGGCACCAGGAACGCGTTGGCACGCTGGCCCAGCGTGGCGTCGAAGGAGACGAACGAACCGGGCAGCAGCACGTGGTCCGGGTTGGGCAGCAGCGCACGCAGCGAGACGCTGCCGGTGCTCGGATCCACCGTGACCGAGGTGAAGTCCAGGGTGCCGGCATGCGGGTAGACGGTGCCGTCGCCCAGCTTCACGTTGACCGTGGCCTGGCCGTCGCCGCTCAGCGCGACAGCGCCCTGGGCCTGCGCCTGGCGCAGCTGGGCGAGCTCGTCGCTGTTCATCGAGAAATTGACGTACAGCGGGTCGAGCTGGTCGATGGTGGTCAGCAGGGTGACATCGCCCTGGCCGACCAGCGCGCCTTCGGTGACCTGCTGCTTGCCGGCCCGGCCGCTGATCGGCGCGGTGACGGTGGCGTAGCCCAGGTTGATGCGCGCGGTCTCCACCGCGGCCCGGGCCTGCTGCACCGAAGCGGCCGAGGTGCGCTCGGTGGCTTCGGCGGTGTCCAGGTCGGACTTGGACACGTAGCTCTGCGGCGCCAGGCGGCGGGCGCGGTCGGCGGCGACCTTGGCGTTGGCGTAGGTCGCCTCGGCCGCGGCCAGCTCGCCCTGCGCCGAGGCCAGCGTGGCCTTCAGCGGTGCCGGGTCGATCTGGAACAGCGGCTGGCCTTCCTTGACGTCGGTGCCTTCGGTGTACAGGCGCTTCTGCAGCACGCCGGCCACGCGCGCGCGAACGTCGGCGGTGCGGAAACCGGACAGGCGGCCGACCAGCTCCCGCTGCAGCGGCAGGGTCTGCGGCTTGGCCTCCACCACGGACACTTCCGGCGGCGGGGGCTGTTGCTGTTCCTGCTTCTTGCAGGCAGCCAGCGCCAGCGTGACGGCGCAAGCCAGGGCGAGGGTACGGAACGGGGCGGTCATCGGGGGAAACTCCGTTTTCTGTTGTTTTTAAGCGTGGGATTCGGGGGAACTGCCCTGCGCGGCGAAGGCGCGCAGGAAACTGTCGATCGTGCGTTCCGCCCACCGGCGCCGCGAAGGGGCGTCGGATCGGTGCGGTGTGTGGAACCGCTGCCTTTCGAAATCCAGGCCGACGATCATGCCAAGGAGCAATTCGGCCATCGCGTGCGGATCGTCATGCCTGAGCTGGCCGCGCGCGCTGGCCTTGCGCAGCCATTCTGCCAGCCGATCCTGCAATGCGGCGATGCCGTCCTCGTAGATCTGTCGGGCCTGGTCGGGAAACCGGTGCGACTCCGCATCTAGCAGGCGGCAGGTCTGGATGACGTGAGGGCGGTTCAACTGCTCCAGGTGGCGCTCGGCGAAGGCCAGCAGGCTCTCGCGCAGGTCCGCGCCGTCTTCGTCGAAGGGCACGGTGGTCAGCGCGATCTGGTCGCGCATCACCGCGCGCAGCAGGTTCTGCTTGCAGCCGTAGTGCGCGTAGAGGGTCTGCTTGGAGCAGCCCGCGCGGGCGGCCACCGCCTCCATGCTCAGGCGCATGCCCTGCTCGGACAGCAGGGCATGGACCGCTTCGTGCACGGCTTCGTGCACGCGGCGATCGCGCTCCTGACGCGGCCGGGCGGGGGAGGAGGTCGGCATCATGGGGTGGACTATACCGTCCAGTTCAGTTTTTAAATAGCCTTGACGACCGCGATCGGACCGTGCGCAACGGGCGCGGGTTCTTGCCGTTCGTGGCGGCTTGCACCGGCGCCCCGTGCCATACGGGGGCGAAGGTGCCGGCGCCGGGAATTGGGCGAATCCCGTGCAAACCGCGTTGTATCGCGATGGAACGCAGTCTTGCGCGTGCGCCATGTTGTTTGAACGCCGTAGAAATCCGATCCTGCGTTTGCGCTGTGCAGCAAGGCACTGTCACGGCGCATCGTTACAATTCGCAACTTTCCCGTCGGGCTCTCACCGCTCCTCTCATGAAACCCAAGAAAGCTGCTTCGAAATCGACCAAGGCCACGGCATCCAAGTCCAGCGGCCAGCGTGTAGTTTCCCCGGTCAGCACCGAGGTGCAGGCCTTCAGCCTCGAACCGGTGTACGCAGCTTTGCGCAAGCGCTATCCCGCCGCGCGCCAGCCCGAGGCGCAGGCGTTCGCCAGCGATTTCTACAAGCGCATGGAGTCCGACGAGTTCCCGTACCACAGTGCCGAGGAATGGGCCGCGCTGGCCGGCGACACGCTGGAGTTCTTCCGCACCCGCAAGGCGGGCGTGGCCAGCGTGCGCGTGTTCAACCCGACGCAGAAGGCCAATGGCTGGGAATCGCCGCACACCGTGCTGCAGATCGCCAATGACGACATGCCGTTCCTGGTCGATTCGATCAGCATGGCGCTGGCCGAGATGGGCGTGGGCGTGCACGTGCTCGGCCACCCGGTGCTGCACGTCACCCGCGACCGCGCCGGCAAGCTCACCGCGGTGGGCGAGGGCAAGGCCGAATCGCTGATGGTGCTGGAGATCGACCGCCAGCCGGCCGAGGAGATGGCGCAGGTCGAGGCGACCATCCGCAAGGTGCTGGCCGAAGTGCGCGCCATCGTCGGCGACTGGGGCGCGATGCGCGAGAAGATGCTCGGCCTGTCCGACGACCTCGCCACCCGCCGCCTGCCGGTGGACGACGACAGCCGCCACGAGGCGCAGGAGTTCCTGCGTTGGGCCGCCACCGACCACTTCACCTTCTTCGGCTATCGCGAATACCGCGTGGAGAAGCGTGACGGCGAGGACGTGCTGGCGCCGGTCGAGGCCAGTGGCCTGGGCCTGATGCGCGGCAAGGACAAGTCGCCCGCGCGCCCGGTCAAGTCGCTGGCCGCGCACGGCCTGAGCGCCGGCAACGGCCCGAAGGACGCGCTGATCCTCACCAAGACCAACGCCCGCTCGCGCGTGCACCGCGTTGGCTACATGGATTACATCGGCGTGCTGGAGTACGACGCCAAGGGCCGCATCGTCGCCGAGCAGCGCTTCCTGGGGCTGTTCACCTCCAGCGCCTACAACCGCCGCCCGTGGGAGATCCCGCTGGTGCGCCGCCGCCACGATTACGTGATGGGCAAGTCCGGCCTGGCGCCGAGCAGCCACAGCGGCAAGGCGCTGCGCCACATCCTGGAAACCCTGCCGCGCGAGGAGCTGTTCCAGTCCAACGAGGAAGAGCTGTTCCGCACCGCGATGGGCATCCTCGGCCTGCAGGAGCGCGTGCGCAGCCGCCTGTTCCTGCGCCGCGACAAGTACAGCCGCTTCATCTCGGCGCTGGTCTACCTGCCGCGCGAGCGCTTCAACACCGACGTGCGCCTGCGCATCGAGGCGCTGCTGAAGGAAGCGCTGCACGGCGAATACATCGATTCCAACGTGGTGCTGGGCGAGTCGCCGCTGGCCCAGCTGCACCTGATCGTGCGCCCGAAGGCCGGCGAAGCGCTGGAGTTCGACACCCGCGTGCTGGAAGACAAGCTGGCCCACCTGCTGCGCAACTGGCAGGACGACCTGCGCGAAGCGCTGGTGGCCCGCCACGGCGAGGCCGCCGGCCTGCGCATGGCCGCCGCCTATGGCCGCGCGCTGCCGGCCGGCTACATCGAGGAATCCACCACCGAGGCCGCCGCCAGCGACGTCGAGCACCTGGCCGCGCTGGCCGGCCCGGACGACCTGCACCTGAGTCTGCAGGCCGTGCGCCGCGAGGGTGTCGATGGCCTGCGCCTGAAGCTGTATCGCCAGCTGGACGACATCCCGCTGTCCGACGCGCTGCCGATGATGGAGAACATGGGCCTGCGGGTGATCTCCGAGCGCCCGTACCGCCTGCAGGTCGCCGAGACCCCGCTGTACATCCAGGATTTCGAGGTCGAATCGACCGCCGGCGCGATCGACGCCGCCAACGCCGACGCCGCCTTCGGCGAAGCGTTCGCGCGCGTCTGGCATGGTGATGCCGAGAACGACGGCTTCAACCGCCTGATCCTGTCCGCCGGCCTGCACTGGCGCCAGGTCGCGCTGCTGCGCGGCTACTGCAAGTACCTGCTGCAGACCGGCGTGCCGTTCTCGCAGGCCTACGTCGAACAGACCTTCCAGCATTACCCGCTGCTGGCGCGCCTGCTGGTGGAACTGTTCGAAGCCCGCTTCGACCCGGCCACCGGCAACGAGAGCAAGGCCGAGATCGCCGAAGGCCAGGCCCGCCTGAAGGCCGCGCTGGACGTGCTCGCCGCCGCTGACGAGGCCACCCTCAAGGCCCTGCAGCCGGTCGTCGACGCCCGCAAGGCCGACCGCAACGCCCAGCAGGAAGCCACGCGCGCCGCGCTGCTGAAGCTGATGGATCGCGTTTCCAGCCTCGACGAAGACCGCATCCTGCGCAGCTTCATCGGCGTGATCGACGCCACCCTGCGCACCAGCTACTACCAGACCGACGCGGCGGGCAACCACACCCACTGCATCAGCTTCAAGTTCGACTCGGCCAAGGTGCCGGACCTGCCCAAGCCGCGCCCGTACCGCGAGATCTTCGTCTACGGCCCGCGCGTGGAAGGCGTGCACCTGCGCTTCGGCGCGGTGGCGCGTGGCGGCCTGCGCTGGTCCGACCGCCGCGAGGATTTCCGCACCGAGGTGCTGGGCCTGGTGAAGGCGCAGATGGTGAAGAACACCGTCATCGTGCCGGTCGGCGCGAAGGGCGGCTTCTTCTGCAAGCGCCCGCCGGTCTCCGGCGAGCGCGACGCGGTGCAGGCCGAGGGCATCGCCTGCTACAAGCTGTTCATCCAGGGCCTGCTGGACATCACCGACAACATCGTCGGCAACAAGATCGTGCCGCCGCCGCAGGTGGTGCGCCACGACCAGGACGACCCGTACCTGGTGGTCGCCGCCGACAAGGGCACCGCGACCTTCTCCGACATCGCCAACGGCCTGGCCATCGCGCACGGCTTCTGGATGGGCGACGCGTTCGCTTCCGGCGGCTCGGTGGGCTATGACCACAAGGGCATGGGCATCACCGCGCGTGGTGCGTGGGAGTCGGTGAAGCGCCACTTCCGCGCGCTGGGCCGCGATTGCCAGAGCGAGGACTTCAGCGTCGTCGGCATCGGCGACATGTCCGGTGACGTGTTCGGCAACGGCATGCTGCTTTCGCGCCACATCCGCCTGGTCGCCGCGTTCGACCACCGCCACATCTTCCTGGACCCGAGCCCGGATGCGGCCAAGTCGTTCGTCGAGCGCGAGCGCATGTTCAAGCTGCCGCGTTCGAGCTGGCAGGACTACGACGCCAAGCTGATCAGCAAGGGTGGCGGCATCTACCCGCGCACGCTGAAGTCCATCGAGATCACCCCGCAGGTGCGCGAGGTGCTGGGCCTGGAGGCGGCGGTGAAGAACCTCTCGCCGACCGAGCTGATGAGCGCCATCCTCAAGGCGCCGGTGGACCTGTTCTGGAACGGCGGCATCGGCACCTACGTCAAGGCCTCCAGCGAAACGCATGCCGACGTGGGCGACCGCGCCAACAACGGCCTGCGCGTCAACGGTGGCGAGCTGCGCTGCAAGGTGGTGGGCGAGGGCGGCAACCTGGGCCTGACCCAGCTGGGCCGCATCGAGGCCGAACAGCAGGCTGGCGTGCTGCTCAACACCGACTTCATCGACAACTCCGCCGGCGTGGACACCTCCGACCACGAGGTGAACATCAAGATCCTGCTCAACGCCGTCGTGCAGGACAAGAAGCTCACGGTGGACGCGCGCAACAAGCTGCTGGCCTCGATGACCGACGAAGTCGCCGAGCTGGTGCTGTGGGACAACTACCGCCAGAACCAGGCCATCAGCCTGATGGAGCGGATGAGCGTCAAGCGCCTGGGTTCCAAGCAGCACTTCATCCGCACGCTGGAGCAGCAGGGCCTGCTCGATCGCCAGATCGAGTATTTGCCCTCCGACGCCGAACTGTCGGCGCGCAAGGCGCGTGGCCAGGGCCTGACCCGTCCGGAGCTGGCGGTGCTGCTGTCCTACTCCAAGCTGGTGGCGTTCCAGCAGCTGCTGGAATCGGACATCCCCGAGGACCCGTACCTGTCCAAGGAACTGCAGCGCTACTTCCCGCAGCCGCTGCAGAAGAAGTACGCCGAGGCGATGGAGAAGCACCGCCTGAAGCGCGAGATCATCGCCACGGCGGTGACCAACACCACCATCAACCGCATGGGCGCGACCTTCCTTATGCGCATGCAGGAAGACACCGGCCGCAGCATCGCCGAGGTCGCCAAGGCCTACACGATCAGCCGCGAGACGCTGGATGCGCGTTCGCTGTGGACGCAGATCGACGCGCTGGACGGCAAGGTGCCCGAGTCGGTGCAGATCGACGCGCTGGAAGTGATCTGGAAGCTGCAGCGTTCGTTCGTGCGCTGGCTGCTGTTCCGCCCGGGCACCATGCCGGGCATCACCGCCGCGGTGGAGCGTTACCACGGCCCGTTCAACGACATCCGCGTCGCCTCGGGCGTGCTGGGCGATTCGCAGCGCCCGGCCTACCTGGCCAGCGTGCAGGAGTGGAAGGACAAGGGCCTGCCGCCGGCATTGGCGCAGCAGCTCTCCGAGCTGCGCTACCTGGAGCCGGCGTTCGACATCATCGAACTGGCGCGTACCCGCAAGCTCAAGCCGGTGGACGTGTCCAAGGTCCACTTCCGCCTGGGCGAGGCGCTGCAGCTGCCGTGGCTGTTCGAGCAGATCGACGCGCTGGAGGTCAACGGCCGCTGGCATGCGGTGGCGCGTGGCGTGCTGCGTGACGAGCTGGCCGCGCACCAGCGCAACCTGGCTGGCCAGGTGCTTTCGACCCCGGGGGCGAATGCAGAGGCCAAGGTGGCCCGCTGGATGGCGCGTGACGACTCCAGCCTGCGCTTCACCCTCTCGATGCTGCAGGAACTGGCCGCGCAGAAGACCTTGGACTACCCGACCGTGTCGGTTGCGGTGCAGCGCCTGGGCCAACTGGCGGCGCACGGCCTCTAAGGCAGTCGTCGGGCCCACAACGCGGGCCCGACCCCAGAGTTGAAGGAACGGCCGACGCAACGCGTCGGCCGTTCTGCTTTTCGCAAAGAACAGGAGGAATCGGGCGGGCATGAACCCTGAGGGCGGTCGGGGCGGGGCGCACAGAACCAAACACCGCCCGATCCAACGCCGCCCCCTCGTATATGCTGACCCCCGATCCACGGAGCCGAAGATGAGCGCATCCCCCCGCATCGCCTTCCTTGCCAGCAATACCGACGCCGCGCAGCGCGCCCGCGCCGAGCTCGCGCAACGCTATGGCGACCATGCCACCGACGAAGCCGACATCCTCTGCGCGCTCGGCGGCGACGGCTTCATGCTGCAGACCCTGCATCGCCACGGCAGTGCCGGCAAGCCCGTGTTCGGCATGAAACTCGGCTCCATCGGCTTCCTGATGAACCAGTTCCGCGACGACGACCTGATCGAGCGCCTCCAGCGCGCCGAACCGGCCCACCTGCGTCCGCTGGAAATGCTCGCGCTCACCGAATCGGGCACCAGCACCGGCTCGCTGGCGTACAACGAAGTCTCGCTGCTGCGCCAGACCCGCCAGGCCGCCCACCTGCGCATCGACCTCAATGGCCAGACCCGCATCGAAGAGCTGATTGGCGACGGCGTGCTCGTCTCCACGCCGGCCGGCAGCACCGCCTACAACTACTCCGCGCACGGCCCGATCCTGCCGCTGGGCTCGCACACGCTGGCCCTCACCCCGATCGCCCCATACCGCCCGCGTCGCTGGCGCGGCGCCATCCTCAAGGCCGACACCGAAGTGCGCCTGCAGGTGCTGGATCCGTACAAGCGCCCGGTCAGCGTCACCGCCGACTCGCACGAAACCCGCGACGTGGTCGAAGTCACCATCCGTGAATCGCGCGAACACCGGGTCACCCTGCTGTTCGACCCCGAGCACAACCTGGAAGAGCGCATCCTCAGCGAGCAGTTCGTCGTCTGAGGCGGTCGGCCGGCGCCGACTGCGGCACAATGGCCGCGCATTCCCCCTTCGAATCCCCTGGAAGATGGCCGACAACACCCCCCGCCTGCTGACCGTCGCGGTGACCTCGCGCGCGCTGTTCGACCTGGAGGAGGGGCATGCCCTGTTCGAGCGCGAAGGCGTCGAAGCCTATGCCGCCTACCAGCGCGAGCACGAGGACGACATCCTGCGGCCCGGCGTGGCCTTCCCGGTGGTGCGCAAGCTGCTGGCGCTCAACGAGGGCGCGCCGCCGGATACGCCGCGGGTCGAGGTGATCCTGCTCTCGCGCAACTCGGCCGACACCGGGCTGCGCATCTTCAACTCGATCCAGCATTACGACCTGGGCATCGTCCGCGCGACCTTTACCTCCGGCGAGGCGACCTGGCCCTACGTCAAGCCGTTCGGCACCGACCTGTTCCTGTCGGCCAACCCGGAATCGGTGCGGCGGGCGCTCTCGCATGGCGTGGCGGCCGCTACCATCCTGCCGCGCGGCCGCGACGAGGTGGTGGAAGCCGCGCGACCCGATGCCGATCCGCATGCCCGCCAGCTGCGCATCGCCTTCGACGGTGACGCGGTGATCTTCGGCGACGAAAGCGAGCGCATCTCGCGCGAGCAGGGCGTGGAGGCTTTCGGCCGGCACGAGCGCGAGAACGCCCGCGAGCCGCTGACCGGTGGCCCGTTCCGCAACTTCCTCTCCGCGCTGCATGCCCTGCAGGCCGCGTTCCCGGCCGGCGAGGCCTCGCCGATCCGCACCGCGCTGGTCACTGCGCGCTCGGCGCCGGCGCACGAGCGGGTGATCCGCACGCTGCGCGAATGGGGCGTGCGCCTGGACGAGGCGCTGTTCCTCGGCGGCCGCCACAAGGGCCCGTTCCTGGCGGCATTCGGCGCGGACATCTTCTTCGACGATTCACAGCACAATATCGACAGCGCCCGCCAGCACCAGCACGTCGCCGCCGGCCACGTGCCGCACGGCGTGGCCAACGACCCGCGCCCGCAATGAAGCCCAGCGCCGGCTCCGGCGCCTACCTGCGCCGCGGCTGGCGGTTCCTGGAGCTGCAGTTCGAAGGCGCGGTGACGCAGACGCGCATGCTGCGCTGGGCGCCGGATGTCCTGTGGGTCGGTTACACGCGCAGCATGCTGGCCGCGCTGTGGCTGCACCCGGCGGCGCGGCGCATCGGCATCGTGGGATTGGGCGGCGGGGCACAGGTGAAGTTCCTGCATCGGCACTTCCCGCAGCTACGCATCGACGTGGTGGAGAACGACGCCGGCGTGCTCGCCCTTCGCGAGGCCTTCCGCATTCCGCCGGACGATGCGCGCCTGCGGGTGGTGCAGGGCGATGGCGCCGCCTGGCTGCGCGACCACCCGGGGGCCTTCGACATCCTGCTGGTGGATGCCTATGACGCTGGCGGCATCCCCGGGCACATGGGCAGCCAGGGCTTCTACGCGGTGTGCCGGGGCGCGCTGGCGCCGGGCGGCGTCATGGCGAGCAATCTCTACGACACCGATCTGCGCGCGCACCACGCGCATCTGCGTCAGGTGTTTGGCGAGCAGCATTTGCTGCTTGCCGAACCGCGGATGAGCAACGAGGTGGCCTTCGCGTGGCGCGGCACGCCCACGCCGCCGCCGGTGTCGCAGTGGCTGCGCGAACGTCCCTCGTCAGCGCGCTGGCAGCTGCGTGCGGGCGTGCACCGGCTGGCGAAGGCCTGGGCGGCGCGCTGAGCGGTTGTCCACACCAGGTGTGGATGTGGCGTGGGCCAACATGTGGATAACCTCGCGCAGCCCTTGCCGTAGCGACGTCTCGCGCGGATTGGTGAAAGATTCACCAGCGGCGCGCGAGCTAGCGCGTCGCGCGGGAGAGCGGCAGGCGGATATCGGTCAGCCGCCAGCGCAAGCCCTGGCGGTCGAGCACGAATACCACGGGGTCGCCGCTCTCCGTCAGCACGGTCGCGGTGAAGCGCGAGGTGGACTCGAAGTGCTTGCGGGCGTCCTTGAGCGGCCGGGCGGGCATCGGGCGCGACCAGGTGTCGCCGTCGATGGTCTCGCCGCTGGCGCGCTTCCAAAGTTGGTGGCCCTGCAACAGCGCACCGATGCCCAGCGGCGTCACCATCGTATCGACGCCCGCGCCGGTCAGGCCGCCCGCCAGTTGCAGCGCGATGCCGCCGAGCAGGCTGGACTGCGTGTCGATGCCGGCGCGGCGCACGACGTAGTCGTCGAGCTGGGCCTTGAGGTTGGCGCGCAGGCGCGGGAAATCGACGTGGCGTTCGAGCGCCGCGGTGTCCTGCTGCTCGATGGCCTGACTGATGCCGCGCAGCGCCAGATACGGTCCGGCCACGACGTACGCGCCGAGGGCAAGCAGGAGCAGGAGGGGGATGATCCACCAGTACTTCTTCATGGGTTCTCCTGGGGGCGACGAACGGCGCGGGACAGGGCAGGGCGGGCGCCCAAGCGCCTTGCCCGGGCCCGATTATGCAGAAGCCGCTGATTCGTGCCGCCTTTTCATGAAACGACCGGCGGCTGACCGCTCCGACACGAAGCGGACGTTGCGCACGGCGCGCGCGCAGGCCTTCACAATCTGTCAACGCATTGCAACGTCATCATGACTGCGGCAGAAAAGCCGCCATATTTCCGGGATAAAGAGGAGTAGTGGAATGTTTCTGACCAAGAAAAACCTGGCGACCGCGCGGGCGCTCGGTGTGGCACTCGTCGCCACCGTCACCTTTGCCGGTTGCGCCACCTATAAAGAAGAGTTCGCAACGATCAACTCACGGCTCGATCAGCTCGACGCGAAGGTGCAGAACGCCGCCCAGAGCGCCGAATCCGCCAACCAGTCCGCACAGCAGGCCAACCAACGCCTGGACCAGATCGAAGGCCGCGTCCAGAAGCTTGAATCGGCGCCGCGTCGCGTACCGCGCGGTTAATCGCGTTTGCGCGGTCCGGCACTGACACGTTGAACCCAAGACCCGGTGGCCTTCGCTGGCCACCGGTCTTTTTTCTTCATTGCACTTGTTTGCGGGGAACATCCCATTAATACGCGCACATACCTTGCCATCCGGGGCGCGCCGCTCGCGCTGGCCCTCGCGCTGGCGTTTGCAGGCCCTGGCGTGGCCAGTGTCAAGGACGCGGTCGCGCAGCCGGCGGCTGCCGTCGACCTGCTTCCCCCGGACCAGAAGGTCTCCGACACGGTGACCGAACTGGCCGGTTGGGTCGTCGCCAGCAAGGACAGCCAGGGCTATCCGTTCGCGATCATGGACAAGGCGGCAGCCCAGATCCTGGTGTTCGATGGCGAGGGTCGGCTGCGCGGCGCAGCGCCGGGGCTGTTCGGCTCGGCGATTGGCGATCACTCGGCGCCGGGCGTGGCCGGGCTGGCGCTTCGCGAAATCCCGGGCCGGGACCGCACGACGCCTGCCGGCCGCTTCGTGGGCGGCTTTGGCCCCTCGATCGATGCCGGACGGGTGTTGTGGGTGGACTACGATTCCGCGGTCTCCATGCATCCGACGGCGACAGGCGTGCCGGCCGAAAAGCGTGCCGAGCGCCTGGCGACGCCGACGCCGGACGACAACCGCGTCACGCATGGCTGCATCAATGTCGCGCCGGAATTCTACGAACAGGTCGTGGCGCCGACGTTCGCGAAGGGTGGGGTGTTCTACGTGCTGCCGGACAAGGCGTCGCTGGCGGAGACCTTCCCGGATTTCGTGCAAAGCCGCGCGACCGCGCAGCACGACGAAAAAAAGCACGACCAACCGGCCCCGCGGTAAACGGGGCTCGTGCGGTGGCGGCGCGTTGGCCTCAGAACTCCAGGTCCAACGCCGCGCACAGGTAATCCACGAAAGGCCCCAGCGTGGCGAGATCCGCCGCGATCGTCTGGCGCAGCTTCGGCCCGGTCATGGCCTCGTCGTCCAGCGAACGCCACAGCACCCAGTTGCGGTGCTTGAGGTCATCGATGAACTCGAAGGCCGCCGGGAAGCCGCGCGGCGGGCGCACCAGCTTTTCCTCGTCGGCCAGGTCGAAGCGCTTGCGCAGCCTGGCTTCGTGCGCGGCGGCCTTCCAGCTGCCCGGGTTGTCGAAGATGAACTGCCGGACCTTGCGCTGCGTCTCCGGCTCCGGATGCCACAGGCCGGCGCCGACGAAACTGCCGCCCGGCTGCAGGTGCAGGTAGAAGGACGGCGCCGGTACTTCCCGGCGTCGCGCGTGGAAGAAGCGCGCGCCCTGCCAGGTCTTGTACGGCGACTTGTCGTTGGAAAACCGTGCGTCGCGGTAGATGCGGAACAGCGAGCCGCCGTTGCCGCGCGGGTCGGCGCGGAAATGCTCGCTGACTTCGGCCAGCGCCGGCTGCAGGTCGGTGATCAGCCGCACGAACGGGTCGCGCACGTTGGCTTCGTAATCGGCGCGATGGTCTTCGAACCAGGCCTTCTCGTTGTGGCGGGCCAGGCCCTTGAGGAACTTGAAGCTGGCCGGGGTGAAATAGGTGCTCATAGGGTCCTCTGCAGGTCGGCACCCCAGCCCGCGAGCTGGTCGAGCAGGGCGAGGCGGCCGGGGGCGTCGGCGTGGGCGGTGCGCAGCTCGGCGATCTGCGCCCAGAACTGCTCGAACGTCACTTCCGAAAGGCCATTGTCGTCAATCAAGCGGCGGCGCCGATATTCGTCCCAGCGCTGCTGTTCGCCGGCGTCCAGCGAGCCGGGCCAGTTGCGCGCGCGGTAACGGAACAGCAGTTCGGGCAGGCGCGGGTCGGTGAAACGGTCCGAGAGCGTGGCCAGCGCCTGCGGCGTGCTGGCGCGCACGGCCGGGAACAGGCGGCGGTCGCCATCGCCGAGGAAGCCGTCGTAGAGCGAAGCGTCGACGTCGGCCGGCGCGCCGCCGCGTTCGCCCGCGTAGACCTGGCGCACCTTCTCGGCCAGCTGCGGGCCGTGGTCGCGCAGGCGCGCGGCGTTCGCTTCGATGCGCTCGCGGTCGATGCGCAGGCGTTCGAAATCCGGCGCGCGCAGGTGCGACCACGACACCAGCGCCGGGGATTTGTTGAGGTGCACTTCCTTGAGGCCAATCCGTTGCTCGCCTTCCGGCAGCGCACTGGCCGGCACGTACAGGCGGTCGGCGATCTGCTCGGGCGAGAAGCGCAGCAGCGGCTCGATGTCGCCTTCCAGGTCGAACACGATGACCCGGCTGTCCACCTTCGGATGGCGGGTGAGCGGCACCACCGGGGCGGCGCACAGCCGCGCGGCCGGATAGCGCTGGGAGACGTGCAGCACCGGCTGCATCGCCACCACGTCGAGCAGGCTGGCGCAGTAGCGCTTGTCGCGCAGCTTCAGCGCGTAGTCCCATAGGCGCGGCTGGTGGCGGCGGAACAGCCGCGCCATGCCGATGGTGGCGAACACATCGGAGAGCGCCTCGTGGGCGTCGCCCTCGCGGACGTGGTTGGCTTCGGCCAGTTGTTCGAGTTTGAAAGAGGTGGCGCCGTCCTCGCGCTGCGGCCAGGTGATGCCGTCCGGACGCAGCGCGTGGACCAGGCGCAGCATGTCGAGCAGGTCCCAACGCGAGTTGCCGCCGCGCCACTCGCGCTCGTAAGGGTCATGGAAATTGCGGAACAGGCCGTGGCGGACGAATTCGTCGTCGAAGCGCAGCGAGTTGTAGCCGAGCGTGCAGGTCTGCGGCCGGCCCATCTGTTCGGCGATGCGCGAGAAGGCTTCGGCCTCGTTGACGCCCTGCGACTTCGCCAGCTGCGGGGTGATGCCGGTGACCAGCGTGGCGTACGGCGAGGGCAACAGGTCATCGGCCGGCTGCACGAAGAAGCTGACCGGCTCGTCCACGACGTTGAGCTCGGCGTCGGTTCGCACCGCGGCGAACTGCGCGATGCGCGTGCGGCGCGGATCCTGGCCGTAGGTTTCCAGGTCGTAGAACAGGAAGCTGTCGGGCATGGCGGGCCAGTAGGCGGGGTTGTCCCTATTCTAGGCGCAGTGGCGGGGAGGCTCTCGCCTCAATGCGCGCCGGGCAGCGGTGTCAGCCGCTCGTGCACCACGCGTTCCAGCGCCGTCCAGTCGATTCCCTCCAGGCTGCTGCGCCCGCGCGTGGCCTCCACCAGGATCTCGCGCTGGATTTCGCTGCGCGACAGCGCCACCGCGTACGGCGTGCGCAGGAACGTCACCATCGTGTAGTGCGGCACGAACACCGTCGGCCAGCGCGCCTGCAGCGCCTGCTCCAGCTCGCGCTGCAGCAGGAAATCCGGGTCGTCCACGCGATCGCGCATTTCCAGGTAGTTCTCCAGCGCCATCTGCTGGATCGCATAGGCGTTGGCATGGCGCCGCGTCTGGAACAGCGCGTAGGCGCAGGCGAGGTCGTCATGCGCGTCCAGGGCCTCGGCCAGCGCCACGCAATCCTCGAATGCGCAGTTCATGCCCTGCCCGTGGAACGGCACCATCGCGTGCGCGGCATCGCCCAGCAGCACCGCGCGGCCGCCCAGGTACCAGCGGTCCAGGTACAGCGTGCCGAGCAGGCCCGGCGGGTGCGCTTCCCAATCCTCGCGCAGGTCGGGGATCAGTGGCAGCGCATCGGGGAAATCCTGGGCGAACAAGGCTTCGGCCTCGGCGCCGCTGTTGGTGGTGGCGAAACTGGGCTTGCCCTCGTTGGGCAGGAACAGGGTCACGGTGAAGGTGCCTTCCGCGTTCGGCAGCGCGATGCACATGTAGCGTCCGCGTGGCCAGATATGCAGGGCGTTGGCCTCGATGCGGAAGCCGCCATCCGGCGTGGGCGGAATCTCCAGTTCCTTGTAAGAGTGGTCGAGGAACTCGATGCGCTCGCCCAGCACGGACTTGCGGTTCATCGCCGCGCGCAGCGCCGAACCGGCGCCATCGGCCCCGACGAGGCTTTCGAAATGGATGTCGTGCGGCTGGTCGTCGCGGTCGTCGATGAAGCGCGCGTAGTTCGATTCGAAATCCACCGTGTGCAGGCGACGGTGGAAGTGCACGGTCGCGCCGGCTTCCTCGGCCAGGCGCAACAGGGTGATGTTGAGGTCGGCGCGGTGGATCGACCAGATCACCTCGCTGTCATCGCGCCCATAACGCTGCAACTGCGCCGGCGCGCCGGGCGGATGCACCATGCGCCCGCGCATCATCACCGCGCGTTCCATCACCGCTTCCTCCGCGCCCGCCGCGCGCAAGGCGTGGCGGCCGCGTTCGGCCAATGCCAGGTTGATCGAGCGCCCGGACTCGTAGCCCTTGATGCGGGGGTCGCCGCGTCGTTCGTAGACGGTGACTTTCCAGCCACGGCGCGAGAGCAGGATGGCGAGCAGGCTGCCGGCCAGGCCAGCGCCGATGAGGGTGAGGGAACGCGGGGGAGAAGAGTTCAATGCAGTGTCCGCAGGGGAGGGCGGGTCGGGCTTACAGCCCGGCCCAATGTTCCACTTCCTCGACGAAGTGGTGCACGTCGGCGAAGCGGTTGTACAGCGG
>NZ_LLXU01000056.1 GCF_001431645.1 Stenotrophomonas panacihumi
CCAGCGCGGCGATCGCCGCGCGCTGCGCGTGCGCCATGCCGACGCGCCGACCTACACCGGGTTCCGCGGCCTGGAGTACTGGCCGGCCGATCCGTCCTGGCGCATCCAGGCGCGCTTCGTCCCGCACGACGTCGGCAAGACGCTGCCGGTGGTGGACATCACCAGCATGGTCACCGAGCAGCCCAACGCCGGCGCCATCGAATTCGAACGCGACGGCCAGGCCTACCGGCTGGAAGCCATCGGCGAGCCGGGCCGCGAGCTGTTCGTGGTCTTCGCCGACCGCACCAGTGGCCACGGCAGCTATTCGGCCGGCCGCTTCCTCGACGTCGGCGCACCCGACGCGCAGGGCCACGTGGTGATCGACTTCAACCGCGCCTACAACCCGCCGTGCGCGTTCACCGCTTTCGCCACCTGCCCGCTGCCGCCGCCGGAAAACCGGCTGGACCTGCTGGTGGAAGCGGGCGAGAAGACCTACCACCACCCGGATTGATCGATGAAGACCCGTTTCGCGCGTTGGCTCTGTGCTTCGCTGCTCGGCCTGCTGCTGGTGGGGGTGGCGCTGGCCGTCCCGCTGGCCGGGGCCGCCGCCGGCAAGGGGCCGCCGACGCCGCTGCTGTGGAAGGTCAGCGCGCGCGACGGCAGCAGCCTGTACCTGCTGGGCTCGTTCCACCTGCTCAAGCCGGACGATTACCCGCTCGCGCCGGAAGTGGACGCGGCGTTCGCCAAATCCACGCGGGTGATCTTCGAACTGCCCGCAGAGCAGGTGGAATCACCGGCGCTGGCCGCGCAGATGCTGCAGGCCGCTACCCGCACCGACGGGCGCAGCCTGCGCGATGACCTCTCGCCGGCGCAGTGGTCGGCGTTGCAGGCCTATGCGTCCGGGCACGGCATGTCGGTCGAGGCGCTGGCCGGCTACGAGGCGTGGTTCGTCGGCTTGAGCGTGAGCCTGGCGGAGATGGCCGCGCAGGGGCTGGATCCTTCGCTGGGCCTGGACCAGCACTTCATGCGGCAGGCCGCCAGCGCGGGCAAGCCGACCGGCGGGCTGGAGACGGCGGCCGAACAGATCGCGCTGCTGGACGGCATGTCGCTGGAAGAGCAGCGGCAGATGCTCGCCGAGGCGCTGGA
This sequence comes from Stenotrophomonas panacihumi, assembly GCF_001431645.1. Classification (GTDB taxonomy): domain Bacteria; phylum Pseudomonadota; class Gammaproteobacteria; order Xanthomonadales; family Xanthomonadaceae; genus Stenotrophomonas_A; species Stenotrophomonas_A panacihumi. The sequence goes on from NZ_LLXU01000056.1 coordinate 1,126, forward strand.
CGACGCCAGCGAAGGCAACCAGCAGACACGCGCGCTGCACGATGCGTGGCGCGCGGGCGATGCCAAGCGGATGTGGTCGGAGATGGCGCTGGACATGAAGCGCCAGTACCCGGCGCTGTATCGCAATATCAACGTCGCGCGCAACGACCGCTGGGTGCCGAAGCTGGAGCGCTACCTGCAGCCGGGGCAGGGCACCACGCTGGTCGTGGTGGGCACCTTGCACCTGCTGGGCGAGGACGGCGTGGTGGAGAAGCTGCGCGCGCGCGGCTACCAGGTCGAGCGGGTCGGCGCGCCGTAACAGGCTGGCGCGCCGCGGGAGGGCCTCAGCGGCGCGTCTTGCTGCCGCCGGCCGCGGCGGTCGGGCCGGAGGACGGGGTGCCCGTGCCGGTGCCGCCCGAAGGGCCACGGCCGAAGCCGGCGCCGAAGTTGCGCTGGAATTCCTGCCACAGCTCCAGGTTGCGCTCGGTGAGCTGGTTCATCATCGCCCAAGGCGTCTGGCCGAGCAGGTTGCCCATCTGCTGGCGGAATTGCTGCTGCTGTTCCAGGAATACCTGCATGCTGCGTTCAAGGTAGTTGCCCATGAAGCCCTGCAGGGAATCCCCGTAGAAGCGGATGATCTGGCTGAGCAGCTGGGTGGACAGCATCGGTTCGCCGTCCGATTCCTGGTCGGCGATGATCTGCAGCAGGACCGAGCGGGTGAGGTCTTCGCCGCTCTTGGCGTCGCGTACCTCGAAATCCTCGCCGTCGATGATGAGCTGGCGCACATCCTCGATGGTGATGTAGCTGGAGATCTCGGTGTCGTAGAGGCGACGGTTGGGATACTTCTTGATGATGCGAAGTGCAGCCATGAAAGCAGTCACTCGGTCCGGTTTGTGCGGAGGATGGCGCAGTGCAACAGTGCTTGCAACCGCCGGAAGTCAGGGGGGATGGGGCTTGCGGGCGAAAAAATGTTGCGCAGCATGAGCTTGCGCGGTTTTTCATGCTGCACCTGAACCGTGCAGCATGGCGATGGCCGTCACACGAGTGCGCGGCTCACCAGCCCATGTGGTGGCCGCCGTTGATGTCCAGGTTCGAACCGGTGATCCACGCCGCTTCCTCGGCCACCAGGAAGGCCACCGCGTAGGCGATCTCCTCCGGCTTGCCCAGGCGCCCGGTGGGGATGTCGGCCACGATCTTGGCGCGCACTTCCTCCGGTACCGCCATCACCATGTCGGTGGCGACGTAGCCGGGCGAGACCGTATTGACGGTGATGCCGAAGGCCGCGTTCTCGCGCGCCAGCGAAATGGTGAAGCCGTGCATGCCTGCCTTGGCCGCGGCGTAGTTGGCCTGGCCGTACTGGCCCTTGAGGCCGTTGATCGAGCTGATCTGGATGACCCGGCCCCAGCCGCGCTTGCGCATGCCCTCGATCACCGGGCGGGTGACGTTGAACACCGAGTTGAGGTTGGTGTTGATCACCTCGTGCCACTGCTCGGCGCTCATGCGGTGGAAGGTGGTGTCGCGGGTGATGCCGGCGTTGTTGACCAGGATCTCCACCGGGCCGAGCGCGGCCTCGACCTCGTGGATCAGTGCCTTGGCGTGCTCGGAAGAGGCCACGTCGCCCTTGAACAGCGCGAATTCGTAGCCGGCGGCCTGCATGCGCTGCTGCCAGGCGCGCGCCTTCTCCTCGTTGCGGTAGTTGGTCGCCACCCGGTGGCCCTGGTCGGCCAGGCGCTTGCAGATGGCGGTACCGATGCCGCCGGTGCCGCCGGTGACCAGCGCGACGCGGGATGTCATGGATGCTCCGAACAGGACGGGAATGGTTCGATTCTAGACAAGGAAGCGGCCTCGTGCCCGCGCCTCAGGTGCCCGTGGCGGGCAGCCGGCGCGGCAGGCGGGCGGGGTCGAAGGCGGCCACCGCGGCGGCCAGCAGCGCGTCGCGCGCGCCGCTGGCCGGCAGCTGGCGCGGATCCTGGCCGAGATCGCGCCAGGCCATGCGCAGCGCGGGCAGGGGATCGGCGTCGTCCAGGGGCCGTGCCGCCTCGGACTTGGACAGCTTGCGGCCCTGCGCATCGGTGACCAGCGGCAGATGCAGGTAGTTCGGCGTGGGCAGGCCGAGCGCGCGCTGCAGCAGGATCTGCCGCGGGGTGGAATCGAGCAGGTCGGCGCCGCGCACGACATCCGTCATGCCTTGCTCGGCGTCGTCCACCACCACGGCCAGCTGGTAAGCCCAATGGCCATCGGCGCGCTTGAGGACGAAATCGCCGACGTCGGTGTAGACGTCCTGCGCGATGCGGCCCTGCAGCCCATCCTCGAAAGCGACCTCGCACGGCGCCGGCACGCGCAGGCGCCAGGCCGGCGGCCGGTCGTTCGGCGCATGCAGGCAGCGATGGTGGATGCCGGCGCTGGCGGCCAGTTCCGAACGACTGCAGGTGCAGGGGAAGGCCGCGCCGTCCGCCACCAGCCGTTCCAGCGCGGCGGCGTACAGGGCGTGGCGCTCGCTCTGGCGCACGATGGGTGCGTCAGGCACCAGACCGAAGGCCGCCAGCGTGCGCAGCTGTGCCTGCGCCGCGCCGGGCACCTCGCGTGGCGGGTCGATGTCCTCCACGCGCACCCACCACGCCCCGGCGCGGTGGCGCGCGAGCAGCCAGCTGCCGAACGCCGCATACAGCGAGCCGTAGTGCAGTGGACCGGTGGGCGAGGGCGCGAAGCGGCCGCGGTAGGCAGGACGTGTCATGGAAGGCTGAATCGTCTTTCAGGTTGTTGCTTGATTTCAAGTTGGCCGCACCGCAGATTGGCCATCGTTCCCCTTTCCAAAGTCCCGCGGAGCCGGTGCTTCCATGTTCAGTCGTATCGCGTTGTTCCTGTTGACCAACCTGGCCGTGCTGGTGCTGGCCGGCATCGTGATGTCGTTGCTCGGCGTCAATTCGGCCAGCATGGGTGGCCTGCTGGTGATGGCGGCGATCTTCGGCTTCGGCGGCTCGCTCATCTCGCTGCTGCTGTCCAAGTTCATGGCCAAGCGCGCCACCGGCGCGCAGGTCATCACCGAGCCGCGCACCCTGACCGAACGCTGGCTGGTGGAGACCGTGCGCCGCCAGGCGCAGGCCGCCGGCATCGGCATGCCGGAAGTGGCCATCTACGACGGCCCGGAGATCAACGCCTTCGCCACCGGCGCCAACCGCAACAACGCGCTGGTGGCCGTTTCCACCGGCCTGCTGCAGAACATGAGCCAGGAAGAGGCCGAAGCGGTGCTGGGCCACGAAGTGAGCCACGTCGCCAATGGCGACATGGTGACCATGGCCCTGCTGCAGGGCGTGCTGAACACCTTCGTGATCGTGCTGGCGCGCGTCGTCGGCGGCGTGGTGGACACCTACCTCTCGGGCAACCGCGAGGACGGCCGCCGCGGCCTGGCGTACTTCGCCATCGTGATGGTGCTGGAGCTGATCTTCGGCCTGTTCGCGACGATGATCGCCATGTGGTTCTCGCGCCGCCGCGAATTCCGCGCCGACGCCGGTGGCGCCCAGCTGGCGGGCCGCCAGAAGATGATCGCCGCGCTGGAGCGCCTGTCGTTGAACCACGGCCAGAGCACGCTGCCCGCGCAGGTGGAAGCCTTCGGCATCGCCGGCGGCATGGGCCAGGGCCTGCGCAAGCTGTTCCTGAGCCACCCGCCGCTGCCCGAGCGCATCGCCGCGCTGAAGTCGGCGAACGCGACGGTGGTCTAACCCCCACGAACAAAAAAGCCCGCCAATGGCGGGCTTTTTCTTGCGCCTTGCTCGAAGCCTTTCCATCCCCCCAGCGATCATCCATCTAGCCGGGTGGCCTGCCCGCCGGCTGCGCGGGAAGAACGGAGAGGGAGCGCGTCAGGCGAAGATCAGAACTCGTACGTCATCCCCGGCCCGGCAGGCCCGATGAAATCACCCTGCACGTAATCGACGCCGGCATTGAAGAACAGGCTCATCGAGGCCGCATCGCCGACGAACTCGACCAGCGTCAGGATGCCTTCCGGCTGCGCGCGCCCGGTGATCTCGCGGATCTTCTCCTGGCTCTCCTTGCCCTGCACCGCATCGGCCGTGAGCCCGCGGTCCAGCTTCAGGAACGAGGGCTGGAAGTGCGACAGCAGCTGGAACGAATCCAGCCCCGAGCCGAACTGCTCCAGGCCCAGCTTGCAGCCCAGCGCGCCCACCTCGGCGAGGAACTGCTGCGCGTTGCGCAGGTGCGTGAACACCTTCGACTCCGGCGTCTGCAGCCACAGCCGCTCGCCCGGCACGCCGTGCGCCTGCAGCTCCTGGCGGATCAGCGCCACCGTGCGCGGATCCGAATAGGCCGCCGGCCCGATGCGCACCAGCAGGTGCGTCGCGTGGCCGGTGCGCTGGCGCTCGGCCAGCGTGCGGATCGCCTCGCGGATCACCCAGCGGTCGATGTCGGCGATCATCGCGTGCTCTTCGGCGATCGCCATGAACGTCGCCGGCGAGATCAGCTCGCCGTTGCGTTCCAGGCGCAGGAACGCCTGGTAGAGCTCGATCGGCTCGCCCATCAGGTGCAGCACCGGCTGGAAGTGCAGCAGGAAGCCGTTGCCGACCAGCGCCTCGTGCAGGTGCTCGATCCAGCGCTGGATGCGCTCTTCCTCGGCGCGGTCCACCGCGCCCGGGTCGAAGATGTGCACGCCGTTGCCGCCGAGCTCGCTGCCCGCGCGCACCGCTTCGGTCGCGCGCTGCAGCACCTGGCCGATGCTGGCGATCTTCTCGCCGATCTGCACGCCGCCGATGCTCACCGTCACCGTCGCCGAGCGATCACCGACGCTGAAGACGTGCTGCGCGAACGCCGCGCGGATCTTGTCGGCCAGCTCGCTGGTGCGGCGGTGGTCGCCGGCCAGCAGCACGGCGAAGCTGTTCTCGCCGAAGCGCGCCGTGCGCATGTCGCCTTCCACGTGCGCGGCCAGGTGCGAGGCCAGCGCGGAGATCAGCGCGTCGGCCGAATCCAGGCCGATGTCGGCCAGGATGCGGGTGTAGTGGTCCGGCTCCACCAGCAGGAAGCCGTACTGCTGGTCGCCGCGGCTGGCCTGGGTCACCGCGTCTTCCAGCGCCACCATGAAGGTGGGGCGGTTGAGCAGGCCGGTCACCGGGTCGCGCTGGCGCAGGTCTTCCACCTCGCGCGCCAGTTCCGGGTCGAACTCCTCGCGGCGGCGGAACACCACCTGCACGCAGGCTTCGCCCTCGTAGGTGGCGGTGGCGAATTCCATCGTCGCCGGGAAGGTGTCGCCCTCCAGGCTGCGCGCATCCACCTTGTACTGCGGCGGCGGCGCTTCGCCCTTGCTCATCGACTTCAGCAGCTGCTTGAAGTCCTCCACGTGCTGGGCGGCGATCAGGTCCAGCAGCGAGATGCCTTCCACGTCCTCGAACGACTCGAACCCGAACATCTCCAGGTAGGCGTCGTTGGCGCGGATGTGCATGCCTTCGTGGACGTAGGCGATGGGGTCGCGCGAGGAGGCGATCAGCGCGTCGCAGCGGCGCTCGGTCTCGCGCATCTGCGCCTCGATCCGGCGCAGGCCGCGGCGCGCGTGCAGGTCGGTCATTTCCGCGCGCACCACGCCGAGCAGGTGTTCGGGGCGCTGGCGCAGGGCGATGGCGCGGATGCCGTGGCCGGCCGCCTCCACCCATTCGTTCTCGTCGATGCGGTCGGTCAGCAGCACCAGCGGCACGTCCTTGCCGCTGCGCGCCAGCGCCTGCTGCACCGCGCCCAGCGGCAGGTCGCGCGATTGCGAGGCCAGCACCAGGTCGATCTGCCCCGAGAGCATCGCCGACAGGTCTTCGTTGCTCTGCGGGCGCGAGGGGCGCACGGCGATGCCGCTGTTGCGCAGCGTGGTGACGATGCCCTCGGCGCTCTCGCCGCTGTCATCGACGATCATCAGGCGGAGGGTGAGGTCTTTGCCGTTCTGCATTCAAGGATTCCGGGGAACTGGGTGGGGCATGGCAAGGCGCCTGGGGAAGGCCTGCGCAAGCGCGCGCGCAGCGTCGCGCCGGTCGGCCCGGGGGAGCCGTCCGGCACAAGGTCCACGCATTTCCCCAGGATCCATGACCCGCTGTAATACACGATGCTGCGGGGCGCCGTCCATGCACGCGACCCGGGGCTGGGATGGCGGTCGCCTTGGCGGGCTCAGGCCGCCAGGCCCGCGGCGTGGCCGGAAGCCCAGGCCCACTGGAAGTTGTAGCCGCCGAGCCAGCCGGTGACGTCGAGCACTTCGCCGACGAAATAAAGCCCCGGCACCCGACGCGATTCCATGGTCGAGGACGACACGGCGTCGGTCGCCACGCCGCCCAGGGTGACCTCGGCGGTGCGGTAGCCCTCGGTGCCGCTGGCCACCAGCGGCCAGTCGCGCAGGGTGGCGGCGGCCGCGCGCAGCTCGCGCTCGTCGAGCTGGCGCACCGGCTTGTCGGGCAGCCACAGCTCGCACAGGCGCTGCGCCAGCCGCTTGGGCAGGCGCTCGGCCAGCGCGTTGCGCAGCTCCGACGCGCCGTGGGTGCGCTTGAGTTCGCGCAGCCACGCTTCGGCGTCCTCGCCGGGGAGCAGGTCCAGGCGCAGGTCGTCGCCGGGCTGCCAATAAGAGGAGATCTGCAGGATCGACGGGCCGCTGACCCCGCGGTGGGTGAACAGCAATGCGTTGCGGAAGCTGCGCCCGTTGCAGCGCGCCTCCACCGGCAGGGCGACGCCGGCCAGGTCCTGCAGGCGCTCCTGGTGCTTGCCCGAGAGCGTCAGCGGCACCAGCCCGGCGCGGGTCGGAAGCACCTCGTGGCCGAACTGGCGCGCCAGCTCGTAGCCGAAGCCGCTCGCGCCCAGGCTGGGGATCGACAGCCCGCCGGTGGCCACCACCAGCGAAGCGGCCTGGAAGCGGCCCTGCGAGGTATCGACGCGGAAGCCCTCGGCGCCGCGTTCGACCTTCTCCACCGCGCAGTGCGTGCGGATCTGCACGCCGGCGGCATGGCATTCGTCCACCAGCAGCTTGACGATCAGCTTGGAGGACACGTCGCAGAACAGCTGGCCGAGTTCCTTCTCGTGGTAGGCCACGCCGTGGCGCTCGACCATCTCGATGAAGTCGCCCGGGCTGAAACGCGCCAGCGCGGATTTGCAGAAGTGCGGGTTGGCCGACAGGAACTGGGCGGGCGTGGTGCCGGTGTTGGTGAAATTGCAGCGGCCGCCGCCGGACATCAGGATCTTCTTGCCGACCTTGTTGGCGTGGTCGATCACCTGCACCCGCCGGCCGCGCTGGCCGGCGGTGAGCGCGGTCATCAGCCCGGCCGCGCCGGCGCCGATGACCAGCACGTCGCAGTCGATCGCGCTCATGCCGCGGCGGTGCGCTCGATCGGGCGGACGTCCACGCTGTTGTCCTCGCCCAGCAGCTGGATCTCGCCGTCCTGGATGAGCACGTTGAAGCGCATGCTGCGCTGGATCAGCCGGCCGAGCGCCTCGACGGTGTCCGGGTCGATCTCGATCACCCGCAGCTGGCGGTGGCGGGCGAGGGCGGCGCCGTTCTTCTTCCACCACGTTTCCACCGCCTGGCCGCCGTAGGCCAGCACGATGACCTCGCGGGCGCGGTTGCAGGCCTTGCGCACGCGCGATTCGTCCGGCGTGCCCAGGTCGATCCACTGCTCGATCTCGCCGCCGTAGTCGTGGCGCCACAGGTCCGGTTCGTCGTCGCTGCTCAGCCCGCGGCCGAACTGCAGGCGATCGTCGGCGAACATCGCGAACGCCAGCAGGCGCAGCATCAGGCGCTCGTCGGTTTCCGACGGGTGCTGGGCCAGGGTGAGGTTATGGGTGGCGTAGTAGCCGCGATCCATGTCGCTGATCTGCAGCTCGGCCTTGCGGACGGTGGCGGTGAGGGCCATGAGGGGTGCCGGGTAAAGGGCGGCCATTCTACGCGCCCGCCGATGCCCGGGCGCCGGCTCAGGCCCGGCGCTGCGCCAGCCAGCGGTCCAGTTCGTTGGCGAAGGCCTGGCGGTCGCGGGCGTGCAGGGCAGGCGGGCCGCCGGTCTGCACGCCGGCGCCGCGCAGTTCGGCCATGAAGTCGCGCACCGACAGCCGCTCGGCGATGTTGTTGGCGGTGAAGCGCTCCCCGCGCGGGCTGATCGCCTGGGCGCCGCCTTCCAGGGCGCGGGCCGCCAGCGGGATGTCCTGGGTGATGACCAGGTCGCCCGCGGCCAGCCGCTCGACGATGGCATCGTCGGCCGCGTCCGGGCCGCCGGGGACCTGCAGGCTCTTGAGCCACGGGCCGGGCGGGGTGCGCAGCCACTGGTTGGCGACCAGCCAGGTCTCCACCTGGGTGCGGGCCGCGGCGCGGAAAATGATCTCGCGGATCGGCACCGGGCAGGCGTCGGCGTCGACCCAGATCCGGGTGGGGGCGGGCGTATTCATCCCGGCTATTCTAATGGGCGGGGGAAATTGCCTGAACATCGTTGAAGATGAATAGGTTGGAGGTCGCTTTTTGGGGAAAAGCCGAGTATCGTCACCAGCACTGTGTTTGCTAGCGGTCACCGTGAATCGTGGCCGTGCGGTTGATCATCCGATCCGCTTCAACGTGTGCGCTTTACCAACGCCTGCAAAACAGTCTCGGTCACCGGCTTTTCGGTGGCCGCGATCCATTCAATGTTCCAGGAGTTAGTAATGTCTGATCGTCAGAGCGGTACCGTGAAGTGGTTCAACGACGCCAAGGGTTTTGGCTTCATCACCCCGGAAAGCGGCCCGGACCTGTTCGTGCACTTCCGCGCCATCCAGGGCAACGGCTTCAAGTCGCTGCAGGAAGGCCAGAAGGTGACCTTCGTCGCCGTGCAGGGCCAGAAGGGCATGCAGGCTGACCAGGTGCAGGCGGTCTAATCCCGCCCGCCACCGCAAGGTAGCCAGAACGCCGGGGGCGAAAGCTCCCGGCGTTTTCGTTCGTGGCGGGGAAAGGTGACGCCGCATCGCGGCAGCGCCGGCTAACATCGGCGGTCTCCCCCCGCGTGGCGCCCCCATGATCACCGTCCACCATCTCAACAACTCCCGTTCCCAGCGCGTGCTCTGGCTGCTGGAGGAACTGGCGCTGCCGTACCAGATCGTGCGCTACGAGCGCGACCCGGCCACGCTGCTGGCGCCGCCGGCCTTGCGCGCCATCCACCCGCTGGGCAAGTCGCCGGTGCTGACCGACGGCGAGCACGTGCTGGCCGAATCCGGCGCCATCCTCGATTACCTCACCGAGCGCTACGACACCGAGCGCGTGCTCTCGCCGACGCCGCGCCCGGTCGATTCCCCCGAGCGCCTGCGCTTCCGTTACTGGATGCACTACGCCGAGGGCTCGGCGATGCCGCCGCTGCTGATGACGCTGGTGTTCCAGCGCCTGCGGCAGGCGCCGATGCCGTTCTTCGCCCGGCCGATCGCCCACCGCATCGTCGACAAGGCGATGAGCCGCTTCATCGGCCCACAGGTGAAGCTGCACCTGGACTGGATGGAATCGCAGCTCGCCCAGGAGGGCTGGTTCGCCGGCGAGCGTTTCACCGCCGCCGATATCCAGATGAGCTTCCCGGTGCAGGCCGCCGCCGCGCGCGGCGGTGGGCTGGGCGCGTACCCGAAGCTGCGCGATTTCATCGCCCGCGTCGAAGCGCGGCCGGCCTACCAGGCCGCGCTGCAGCAGGGCGGGCCGTTCGCGCTCGCCGGCGGGCCGGCGTGACCGCGCGGTTCGACAACCGTTTCATCCAGGAATTGCCGGGCGATGCGGAAACCGGCCCGCGCGTGCGCGAGGTACTGGGCGCGGCGTGGTCGTCGGTGATGCCGACGCCGGTGCGCGCGCCGCAGCTGCTGGGCTATTCGCGCGAAGTGGCTGCCGCGTTGGGGCTGGACGCCGGCGATGTCGCCGATCCGGACTTCGCGCAGGTCTTCGCCGGCAATGCGCTGTGGCCGGGCATGCAGCCGTGGGCGGCGAACTACGGCGGCCACCAGTTCGGGCATTGGGCCGGGCAGCTCGGCGATGGCCGGGCGATCAGCCTGGGCGAGCTCGTCGGCACCGATGGCGCGCGCCACGAACTGCAGCTCAAGGGGGCCGGGCGCACGCCGTATTCGCGCGGTGCCGATGGCCGCGCCGTGCTGCGCTCCTCGCTGCGCGAGTTCATCTGCAGCGAGGCCATGCATCATCTCGGCGTGCCGACCACGCGCGCGCTGTGCCTGGTCGGCAGCGGCGAGGCGGTGGTGCGCGACATGTTCTACGACGGCCATCCGAAGCCGGAGCCGGGCGCGCTGGTGTGCCGGGTCGCGCCGTCGTTCATCCGCTTCGGCACTTTCGAGCTGCCGGCTTCGCGCGGCGATACCGCGCTGCTGCGCCAGCTCGCGGATTTCACCCTGTCACGCGATTTCCCCGAACTCACCGGCCACGGCGCGGCGCGCGAAGCCGAATGGTTCGGCCAGGTGTGCGAGCGCACTGCCGACATGGTCGCGCACTGGATGCGCGTGGGCTTCGTGCATGGCGTGATGAACACCGACAACCTCTCCATCCTCGGCCTGACGCTGGACTACGGCCCGTACGGCTGGCTGGAGGACTACGACCCGGACTGGACGCCGAACACCACCGACGCCAGCGGCCGCCGCTACCGTTTCGGCACGCAGCCGCAGGTGGCGTACTGGAACCTGGGCCGGCTGGCGCAGGCGCTGGCGCCACTGTTCGCCGATGCCTCGGCCTTGCAGGACGGCTTGGACCGCTTCGTGCAGCGCTATCGCCGCCGCGAACGCGAACACACCGCCGCGAAGCTGGGCCTGGCGGATAGTGGCGATGCCGATCTGGTGTTGATGGAAGACCTGCGCACGCTGATGCAGCAGGCCGAGATGGACATGACGCTGGCCTTCCGCGGCCTCATCGAGCTCGACGCCGAAGCGCCGACGCTGCAACCGCTGGAAGCGGCCTTCTACGACGACGCCAAGCGCGACGCGCACAGCGCCGCGCTGGCGACATGGCTGCAGCGCTACGCCGCGCGCCTGCGCGAAGACCCGCTGCCCGCCGCGCAGCGCCGCGAGCGCATGCGCCTGGCGAACCCGCGTTACGTGCCGCGCAACTGGCTGGCGCAGGAAACCATCGACCGCGTCGCGCAGGGCGACACCGCGGCGCTGGCGAACTGGCTGGAGGTGTTGCGCCATCCCTACGACGACCAGCCCGGGCAGGAAGCCTACGCACGCCACCGCCCGGAATGGGCACGCGTGCGCGCCGGCTGCTCGATGCTTTCCTGCAGTTCCTGAGACCCCCATGAGCGAATTTCCCTGGACCGCGCGCCTGCGTGACATCGTCGATTTCCCCAAGCCGGGCATCGTCTTCAAGGACATCACCCCGCTGCTGGCCGATGGCGAGGCGTTCGGCGCGGCCATCGAGGCGATGAGCGCGCCGTGGCGCGGGCAGCGGGTGGACGCGGTGCTGGGCATCGAATCGCGCGGCTTCATCCTGGGCGCGGCGATGGCGCAGGCGCTGGGTTGCGGCTTCGTGCCGGTGCGCAAGCCGGGCAAGCTGCCCGCGCACACGCTGCGGCAGGAGTACGCGCTGGAATACGGCACCGACTGCATCGAAGTGCATGCCGATGCGCTGCCGGCCGGCGCGCGGGTGGTGATCGTCGACGACGTGCTGGCGACCGGCGGCACGCTGCTGGCGGCGTTGTCGCTGGCGCGTCAGCTGCGGGTCGAAGTGCTGGGCGCGGCGGTGCTGATCGAATTGCCCGCGCTGGGTGCGCGGGCGCGTTGGCCGGAGGCGGTGCCGCTGGTGGCGACACTGGCCTACTGAGCCAGCTTCAGAGCTTGCGCACCCGGAACCGCCGTCCCTTGATCTTGCCGGCGTCCAGCTTGGCCAATGCCTTGCCCACCTGCGCGCGTGCGATCGCCACGTAGGAGCGTGTCGGCTGGATGACGATCTTGCCGATCGCCCCGCCCGACAAACCCGCCTCGCCGGTGAGAGCACCGAGGATGTCGCCCGCGCGCAGCTTGTCGGTCTTGCCGCCGTCGATGCGCAGCGTGACCATCGGCGCCTGCGGCAGTTCCGGCGGCTTGCCGGTCGCCAGCGGCGTGCGCGGCAATGACAGCGTCAGGCCCTGGTCGGTGGCAATGGCCTGCGCGCGCGGCAGTTCGCGCGAAGACACCAGGCTCAGCGCCAGGCCGTGACGGCCCGCGCGCGCGGTGCGACCGACGCGATGGCGGTAGCTCTCCACGTCGGTCGGCAGCTCGTAGTTCACTACCGCCGCCAGGCCTTCCACGTCCAGCCCGCGCGCGGCCACGTCGCTGGCGACCAGCACGTTGCAGCTGCCGTTGGAGAAACGCACGAGCACCTCGTCGCGGTCGCGCTGTTCCAGGTCGCCGTGCAGCGCCAGCGCCGAGAAGCCGAACTGCTGCAGCGAGTTCGCCACTTCGTCCACTTCCTTGCGCGTGTTGCAGAACACCACCGCCGATTCCGGCCGGTGCTTGAGCAACAGCCCGGCCACCGCCTTCTGCCGGTGCGCCGGTTCCACTTCGAAGAACAGGTGTTCGATCTGCGGCGCGCTCTGGCCGCCTTCCACGGTCACCTCGACCGGCTCGCGCAGCAGCTGGCGGGCCAGCTCGCGGATCGTGTCGGGGAAGGTGGCCGAGAACAGCAGGTTCTGGCGCTCCTTGGCGCAGCGCCCGGCGATTTCGCGGATCGGCTCCTCGAAGCCCATGTCGAGCATGCGGTCGGCCTCGTCGAGCACGAAGCCGCGCACCGCGCCCAGGTTCAGCACGCGCTTGCGCGCCAGTTCCTGCACGCGGCCGGGCGTGCCGACCACGACCAGCGGGTCGTGCGCCTGCAGCGAGGCGATCTGCGGCTCCAGCGACACGCCGCCGGTCAGCACGCTGAGCTTGAGGTTGGGGATGCCGGTGGCGAGCTTGCGCAGCTGCTGGCCGACCTGGTCGGCCAGTTCGCGCGTCGGGCACAGCACCAGCGCCTGCGTGCGGCCCAGCGCCGGATCCAGCCGCTGCAGCAGGCCCAGGCCGAAGGCGGCGGTCTTGCCGCTGCCGGTCGGGGCCTGGGCGATCACGTCGCGGCCTTCCAGGATCGGCGGCAGCGCCAGGGCCTGGATCGGGGTGAGGGTGGTGTAGCCAAGGGCATCGATGCCAGCGGCCAATGCCGGCGAGAGCGGCAGGGAAGCGAATTCGGTCATGGGGCATTTTCGCAGATGCGCCGCCCGCGTGCCCGCCGGGCGGTTTCAGCCCAGCACGGCGCGCACGCCCAGGTTGATCGCCGCCCCGCCCAGCACCAGCCAGCCCAGCAGCGCGGCCCCGAGCAGCAGCGGACGCAGGCCGGCGCGGCGCAGCTCGCCGGCATGGGTGGTCAGGCCGAGGGCGGCCATGGCCATCGCCAGCAGGCTGTCGTCCAGCCACATGGCCGGTGCATGCCAGGCCGCGGGCAGCGGCCACAGCGAATTGGCCGCGGTCAGCGCGAGGAAGGCGAAGGCGAACCACGGCACCTGCAGGCCGCGCATGCCCTGGCCGGTGCCGCGGGCGCGCCACAGCGACAGGCCCAGCAGCACCGGCGCCAGCATCATCACCCGCACCATCTTGGTGATGACCGCCGCCGACTCGGCCTCCCCGCCGATCGCCCGGCCGGCCACCACCACCTGCGCTACTTCGTGCACGGTCGAACCGGTGAACACGCCGAAGTGCAGCGGCGAGGCCAGCGCGGGCAGGTGCGCGGCCACGAGCGGATGCAGCAGCGGGTAGGCCACCATCGAGAGCGTGCCGAACACCACCACCGTGGCCACCGCCACGGCGACCTGCTCGCTGCGCGCGCGCAGTACCGGGCCGGCCGCCATCACCGCCGCCGCGCCGCAGATCGCGCTGCCGGCGCCGATCAGCAGCGCCGCCTCGCGCGGTAGGCCGAAGCGCCTGGGCCCCCACCACGCGGCGATGCCCAGCGTGCTGGCCAGCACCAGCGCATCGATCACCACGCCGGTCACGCCGACCTGCGCGACGTCCTGGAAGGTCAGCCGCAGCCCGTACAACACCACGCCCAGGCGCAGCAGCCGCTGCCTGGAGAACGCCACCCCCGGCGCCAGCGGCGGCGCGAAGCACGGATACACGGTGTTGCCGGCGAGCATGCCCAGCGCGATGGCCAGCGTGAGCGCGCCCAGCCCGTGGCTGCGCACCCACGGGTGCTGGGCCAGGGCCAGCGACAGCCCGGCGAGTGCGGCGCACAGCAGCAGGCCGGGAAACAGGGGGAAGCGGGTTGGGGCGACGGCAGCAACGGAAGACATGACGACGTGGCGGTTCGGAAACTGCGCGCAGCCTGCGCCTCCCACGTTTATTCGTAAAACGGATTATCCTGCTAACAATGACCCGTCATGCAGGTAAGCGACATGCACCTCTCGCTGCGCCAGTTGCAGATCTTCCTGGCCATCGCCGAAACCGGCAGCACCACCGCCGCCGGCGCGCGGCTGCCCTTGTCGCAATCGGCCACCAGCGCGGCGCTGGCCGAACTGGAGGCCACACTGGGCGTGCCGCTGTTCGACCGCCTCGGCAAGCGCCTGCTGCTCAACGACACCGGCCGCGCGCTGCTGGACCCGGCGCGCGCGCTGCTCGATGACGCCGCGCAGATCGAACACCGCTTCGGTGGCGCGCAGGAAGGGCGGCCGCTGCCGGCGCGCGTGCGGCTGGGTGCCAGCACCACCATCGGCAACTACCTGATGCCCGAGCGCATGGCGCACTGCCTGGCGCAGTGGCCGGCGATGGAGGTGTCGCTGCGCATCGGCAATACCCGGCAGGTGGTGGAGGCGGTGCTGCGGCTGGAGGTCGACGCCGGGGTGATCGAAGGCCCGTGCCACGAGAGCGAGCTGGAAGTGCTGCCCTGGCGCGAGGATCCGCTGCTGTTGCTGGCCGGTGCCGACCACCCGCTGGCGCGGCGGCGGCGCATCCCGGTGGCGACGCTGCGCGCCCAGCGCTGGCTGCTGCGCGAAGTCGGCTCGGGGACGCGTGAATCGGTGGAGCAGGCCTTGCTGCCGCACCTGGGCGGCTTCGAGCAGGGCGTCCAGCTGGGCAGCACCGAGGCGATCAAGCAGGGCGCCGCCGCCGGGCTGGGCCTGACCTGCCTCTCGCGCAGCGCGGTGCAGGACCAGCTGGCGCTGGGCCGCCTGGTGGCGCTGTCCACGGTGCTGCCACCGCTGTCGCGGCCGCTGTACCGCATCCGCCACCGCGGGCGGCCCTGGTCGCAGAGCCTGCGGCGGCTGCTGGAACTGGATGCCGGGTAGCGCGGGCGCGGGGGGCGGGCGCATCCCACGTACAATAGGCGCATGCCTTTGATCACCTTGCAGAACGTCGACTACAGCGTCGGCGGCCCGTTGTTGCTGGAAAAAGCCGAACTGGCGATCGAACCGGGCGAGCGCATCGCCCTGATCGGCCGCAACGGCGCCGGCAAGTCCACCCTCATGAAACTCATCGCCGGCGAGCTGCGCCCGGACGACGGCGAGATCCGCGTCCAGCAGGGCGTGCGCATCGCGCGGCTGGAACAGGAAGTGCCGCTCGGCGCCGACGGCAGCGTGTTCGACGTGGTTGCCGGCGGCCTGGGCGAACTGGGCCAGTGGCTGGCCGAGTTCCACCAGATCAGCCATGCCGAGCATTTCGATGCCGACGCGCTGGCCCGCGTGCAGGCGCGCATCGACGCCGCCGAAGGCTGGGCGCTGGACCAGCGCGTGGCCGAGACGCTGACGCGGCTGGAGCTGGACGGCGATGCCGCGTTCTCGCGGCTGTCCGGCGGCATGAAGCGCCGCGTGCTGCTGGCGCGCTCGCTGGTATCCGCCCCGGACGTGCTGCTGCTGGACGAACCGACCAACCACCTGGACATCGAGGCCATCGACTGGCTCGAAGGCTTCCTCAAGGGCTGGAACGGCTCGGTGGTGTTCGTCACCCACGACCGCCGCTTCCTGCGCGCGCTGGCGACGCGCATCGTCGAGATCGACCGCGGCCAGATCACCAGCTGGCCCGGCGACTGGGCCAATTACGAGCGCCGCCGCGAGGAGCGACTGAATGCAGAAGCGCAGGAGAACGCGCGCTTCGACAAGCTGCTGGCGCAGGAAGAAGTGTGGATCCGCCAGGGCATCAAGGCCCGCCGCACCCGCGACGAAGGCCGCGTGCGCCGGCTCAAGGCGATGCGCGCGGAGCGATCGCAGCGGCGCGAACTCGGCGGCAACGTGCGCATGCAGGCCGCGCAGGGGGAGTCGTCGGGCAAGAAGGTGATCCAGGCGCGCGACGTGACCTTCGCCTTCGGCGAGCGGGTGATGGTGCGCGACTTCTCCACCACGCTGCTGCGCGGCGACCGCATCGGCCTGATCGGCCCGAACGGCAGCGGCAAGACCACGCTGCTCAAGCTGCTGCTGGGCGAACTGCAGCCGCAGCAGGGCGAGATCGTGCAGGGCACCAACCTGCAGATCGCCTATTTCGACCAGTACCGCGCCACGCTGCGCGAGGACTGGAACGCCATCGAGAACGTGGCAGAGGGCGCGGACTTCATCGAGGTCAACGGCAAGCGCAAGCACGTGCATGCCTACCTGCAGGACTTCCTGTTCACCCCGGAGCGCGCGCGCGCGCCGATCACGCGGCTGTCCGGTGGCGAGCGCAACCGGCTGCTGCTGGCGCGGCTGTTCGCGCAGCCGTCCAACCTGCTGGTGATGGACGAACCGACCAACGACCTGGACGTGGAAACGCTGGAGCTGCTGGAAGAGCTGCTGGCCGACTACACCGGCACGCTGCTGCTGGTCAGCCATGACCGCGACTTCCTCGACAACGTGGTGACCTCCACGATGGTGATGGAAGGCGACGGCCACGTCGGCGAGTACGTGGGCGGGTATTCGGACTGGCTGCGGCAGAAGCCGGCCGATGCGGTGGCGGGCGTGGCTGGCAAGCCGGCGGCCGCGAGTGCGCCGGTGTCGGCGGCGAAGGCCGAAGAACCCGCGGCGGCCAAGCGCAAGCTCAGCTACAAGGACGCGCGCGAACTGGAGCAGCTGCCCGAACGCATCGACACGCTGGAAGGGAAACTGGCGCAGATGGCCGAGGCGATGAACGACCCGGCGTTCTACCAGCGCGATGCGGCGGCGGTGGCCCAGCACACGCAGGAAATGGCGAAGGTGCAGGCCGAGCTCGACCACGCGTACGCGCGCTGGCAGGAACTCGATAGCTGAGCCGGCGCGCGGAGGCCGCTCCCGTGCGAGCGGCTTCCGGCGGATCGCGAAAGGACAGGGGCGGGCAAGCCGCCCCGCAAGCTCAACCGAACAGCGCCTCGTCCAGCGCCATCAGCGCCTTGGCGCCGCTGCGGATATGCGCCGCATGCGCCATCGTGCGCGGCAGGATGCGCGCGTAGTAGAAGCGCGCGGTCTCGCGCTTGGCCGTCGCCAGGTTCGTGTCCTTGCCGCGCGCGGCCGCCACGCTGCGGGCCCACCAATAGGCCAGCACCACGTAGCCGGAATAGAACAGGTAGTCGTAGCTTGCCGCGCCGATCTCCTCCGGGTCACGCGCCGCGCGCTCCAGCACTTCGCGCGTCAGCATCGCCCACTCGCTGGCCTGGTCGCGCAGCGGCTTGATGAACTCGGCCAGGTCCGCGTCGCCCTCGTGCTCGCGCGCGAAGGCTTCGATTTCGGCCAGGAACAGCTTCAGGCCGGCCGCCTGGCTCGCGGCGGTCTTGCGGCCCATCAGGTCCAGCGCCTGGATGCCCGTGGTGCCTTCGTACAGCGTGGTGATGCGCGCGTCGCGCGCCAGCTGCTCCATGCCGTGCTCGTGGATGTAGCCGTGGCCACCGAAGCACTGCAGCGCGTGGTAGGTGTTCTCGATGCCCCATTCGGTCTGGCAGGCCTTGGAGATCGGCGTCAGGAAGCTCACCAGCGTATCGGCGCGCTCGCGCTCGGCCGGGTCCTGCGCGTGGTGCGCCACGTCGATCAGCGTCGCCGCGTGCAGCGCGAGCAGGCGGCTGCCTTCGGTGAGCGACTTGATCGTCAGCAGCATGCGGCGCACGTCCGGCTGCACGATGATCGGGTCGGCCGGCTTGTCCGGGAACTTCGCGCCCGACAGCGAGCGCGACTGCAAACGCTCGCGCGAATAACGCAGCGCATTCTGGTACGCGCGCTCGGACAAACCGATGCCCTGCAGGCCCACGCCCAGGCGCGCGGTGTTCATCATCGTAAACATCGCCTGCAGGCCCTTGTGCGGCTGGCCGACGAGATAGCCCTGCGCGCCGTCGAAGTTCATCACGCACGTCACCGACGCCTTGATGCCCATCTTGTGCTCGATCGAGCCACAGGCCAGCGCGTTGCGCTCGCCCACCGTGCCATCGCGCGCCACCTTGAACTTCGGCGTCACGAACAGCGAGATGCCCTTGGGCCCGGGCGGCGCATCGGGGAGCTTGGCCAGCACCAGGTGGACGATGTTGTCGGTGAGGTCGTGCTCGCCGGCGGTGATGAAAATCTTGGTGCCGGTGATCGAATAGCTGCCGTCGGCGTTCGGTTCGGCGCGGGTCTTCAGCAGGCCGAGGTCGGTGCCGCAGTGCGGTTCGGTCAGGCACATGGTGCCGGTCCAGCGGCCTTCGATCAGCGGCTTGAGGAACACTTCCTGCTGCCAGGCTTCGCCATGGTGCTTGAGCGCTTCCACCGCGCCGTGCGAGAGCAGCGGGAAATTGCCCCAGGCCAGGTTGGCGGCATTGACCATCTCGTTGAGCGGCACGCCCAGCGTGTGCGGCAGGCCCTGGCCGCCGAATTCCGGCGCGGCGGTGAGGCCGGTCCAGCCGCCTTCGACGAACTGGTCGTAGGCCTGCTTGAAGCCCGGCGGCGTGGTGACCGCGGCGGTGGACTTGTCGAACACCGAGCCGATCTCGTCGCCCACGCTGTTGAGCGGCGCCAGCACGGTGCCGCTGAAGCGCGCGGCTTCCTCGAGCACGGCGTCGATGATGTCGGCGGTGGCCTCGCTCAGGCCCAGGCGCTGGAACAGGGCTTCGACGCCGAGCACGTCGTGCAGGGCGAAACGGATGTCGGCCACGGGGGCGGTGTAGCTGCTCATGGGGAACCTGCGGGAATCGAAAGCGAAGGAGGGGGAAGGGCGGGCGTGCGTGCGCGTCAGCGCAGCACGCCGCTCAGGCCGGGCGCGGGGTTCAGCGTGCTGCGGCCGCTGACCTCGAACGGGCGGGATTTCTTGTCTTCCGGCGTGGCGGTGACCGTGCCCTTGAGTTCGTAGGGCAGGGCGCGGCCGCCGGCGAGCACGTCGGCGACGATGATCTTGGCGGTGGAGCTGGGCTGCATCGCCACGGTGACCACGTCGGCGGTTTCCGGGCCGATGGAGTAGTTCACCGCCTGCTGCAGGTGGCCGGCCGCTTCACCGCCGACGCTGACGTCCAGCGCGACCGTTTCGAATTGCATGGGGATGGAGCTGTAGTTCTGCAGGCGCAGTTCCAGCGACCAGCTGCCATCGGCACGCACGGTCAACTGCTGGATGCTCACCGCCGGCTCGGAGACCCGGCGCACGTTGCTGCTGCACGAGGCCAGGCCCAGCACCGCGGCCACCATCGAAAGCGTGGCGATCAAGCGCCACGCGCGCGGACGCATACGTCCCTGCATTGCCCACCTCGGAATCGTTGGAACCGGGCTAAAGCATACTACGCCGTATGGCAAGGACGTTGCGGCAGTGCGTCACTCCAGCGGCGTGGCGAGGATGAGCGGTTCCAGGTCGTAGCCCATCGCCGCGGCGCGCGCCTTGAGCTGTTCGAACTGCATGCGCGGCATGCTCGGGGTGCGCGAGAGGATCCACAGATAGCGGCGGTCGGGGTCGCCGACCACGGCCCACTGGTAGTCCGGGTCCAGCGCGATCACCCAGTAATCGGCCCAGACCAGCGGCATCCAGCCGAGCCAGTCGGGGGCGAAGCGCACTTCCAGCCGGCCGGGATGGCCCTCCACCCGGCGCGCGACCCCCTCGGCCTCGATGAAGCCGCCGTCGGCCACGCGACAGCGGTTGCGCACGCCGACCTTGCCGTCGTCGCGCAGCGTGTACTGCGCGGTGATCTCGCCCTGGCACTTCTTCTGGAAGGAGACGGGCAGGTGGGCGATCTCGTGCCAGGTGCCGGCGTAGCGGGAGAGATCGAGCTGCGGCACCGAGGTGACCGGCGGCTCGTGGCGCGCGGCATGCGCGGGCGCGACGAAGACGGCGGCCAGCGCGAACAGCAAGGGGGACAGCAGGGCGGTGGTACGGCGCATCGGGCTCCTCCGGCAGTCGGCAGCGCAGGCTAGGCAGGGGCGTGGTCAGGTGGCGTGAAGTCGCGGGAAAGGCAGGGTTTTCCCGGGGTTTCGCGGGGTGCATGGATTTCTTCGCCGCCAAGGCTTGCCCAAAACCGCAGGCATCGTTATGATGCGCGTCCTCGCAACGCAGCACTGCTTGCGACGGACGGCCGGGTAGCTCAGTTGGTAGAGCAGGGGATTGAAAATCCCCGTGTCGGGGGTTCGATTCCCTCCCCGGCCACCATTGGATTCAATGTCGAAAAGCCTGCACCTTTGGTGCGGGCTTTTTGCTTTGTGGCGCCATGAAATCATGAGCATGCGTTTGCATCGCGGCTGCGCGCAATGCATGGGAAGCATCCAATGGATGGCTTCAGCATGTGCTCCTACGGTCGGCTCTCCAGACAACAAGGAGTCGATCATGCGGGAACTCACCGAGCGAGAGTTGTCTTGCGTCAGCGGCGCGGCAATCAATGCGCGTGCAGGTTTGCATGGGTTACTGGATTGAAGCCCATGCGCGAGATTCGCTGGCGTCTGGATCACCGGCCGGTGGTGATGGTGGCCTGGTTGGCCGCCATTGCAGCACTCGCCGCGATGGTGGCTTGCGCGTTGGGCGACCCGTTCGCGCGCCTCGGTGTGCATTCCGTCCAAGCGGGTAGGGAACACCTGTTCCTTTCCACGCTGATGCTTGGCCTCACCTGCCTGGTGACGTTTGCGCGCTGGAAACCTTCAGTCGGAAAAGGGGCTCGCGCGTTCATGGCAGCGCTCGGCGTGATCTGCAGCGCCGCCGCGCTCGTGTTCGGATACGGGGGCCTGGCGATGGTGTTGTCCGGCTTCGCGCTCCTCGACCTGCTTGGGTACCTGCGATCCCCACGGGAATAGACGGCCCCCAAGGCGGCCGCTTCGCGATTCGCTTGACGTGCCTATCTACTAGTAGGTAGATTGCCCGCTCCGCCCCTCAGAGCCCCGTCCATGCTCGGCATCTCCCCCCTCGGCTGGCTGCACACCCTCGGCAGCCTGCCCGCCATCCCGCTGGCCGCTTACATGCTCCTGCGCCACGGCCGCATCACCCCGCGCTTGCCGGCCGGCCGCGCCTATTTCTGGTTCATGCTCATCGGCGCCTCGTCGGTGTTCCTCATCGCGCACCAGCCGGTGAGCGTCGTCATCGGCGCGGTCACCCTGGCGATGCTCTTCCTCGGCTACGGCGCATACCGGCTGCCGCTGTCGCCCCGCGCGCGCGGCTACGTGGAGACCATCACGCTGAGTATCAGCGTGTTCCTGCTCATGCTGCCCACCGTGTCCGAAACCCTGCGCCGCCTGCCGGCCGGCCATCCGTTCGTGACCGACCTGAAAGACCCGCTGCTGCTCGGCACCCAGGGCGGCCTGCTGGTCGCGCTGGTGGTCGGGCTAACATGGCAGGTCGTTTCGCTGCGGCGTCGCGCCGCCCCCTGATTCCGTGGAGTTTTCATGACCGAGTCCCTCGCGGACACGCTGCCGGCGCTGTCGCCCAAGGCCGAGGAAATCGTCCGCCGCACCACCGAATTCCTCGCGGTCGGCGGCTACAACGGTTTCAGCTACGCGGACATCGCCGCGGCGGTGGGCATCAGCAAGCCGAGCGTCCACCACCATTTCGCCAGCAAGGCCGTCCTCGTACAGTCGGTGGTGGCGCGCTACCGGGCGGATGCCGCGCGGGGCATGGCGGCGCTGTCGGCGAACGTGCCCGATCCGTTCGCGCGGCTGGAAGGCTATGCCCGCTACTGGGCCGACTGCATCACCTCGGGGCAGCATCCGATCTGCATCTGTGCGCTGATGGCCGGCGAACTGTCCGCATTGCCGGAGGAAGTGGCGCAGGAAGTACGCGGCCATTTCGCGGATCTCTCCGCGTGGCTGCGCTCCGTCATCGAGGATGGCGTGGCGCACGGGGTCATGGCGATTGCCGACCCGCCCGAATCCGAAGCGCGCACCTTCATGGCCACCGTGCATGGCGCGATGCTGGCGGCCCGCGCTTTCGGGGAGCCGACGATGTTTCCCACCATCGCCGGCACCGCCTTGCATCGCCTCAAGTGCGAGACGATCTGAGGCTCAGCGATTCCCCGGCAGCGGCGGCACATCGAACAGCGGCACGTTCGGCACCTGCAGCTGCTGCTTGGTCATGCCGTTGATGACAAGCAGGTAGTTGCCCGGCGGAATCTGCAGGTAATACATGCCATCGGCGCCGGTGACCGTCGCCGCCGGGCACGCGCCCGGCGCGGCGCACAGCATGACCTGCGCGTTGACCATCGGGAACACGCCCGAAGGCCCGTAGAAATCCACCCGCCCGCGGACCTGCGCCGCGGACGCGATGCCGGCGGCCAACCACAGCACGAGCGCCGCCACGCCCGTCCAGAAAATCCTTTTCATTGCGCCGCTCCCGGAACCTGCGGCGTGGCCAACCCGGCCACCGTGGAGGCCGCCGGCGCAGCGGCCGGTGCCGGGGAGGGCGGCGCTGTCGTGCCGACGACCGGCACGCCGCCCATCGACGCGTTATAGGGCGCCAGCAGGGTGATGGTGGCCGGCTGCACGACGATGCGGTTGCCGTCCTGCACCTGGGCGATGGAGGCGTCGTTGAGGTCCACCACCTTGGGCGGCGTGCCGGAGACTTCCAGGTTCAGCGCGGGAAATGCGCCATCCTGACGGGTCACCCACAGCGAAAGCTTGTTGGCGCGCAGCACCGAATAAGGCGTCACCGAAGCCTTGATCTGGCTGTACTCGTAGCTGCCCGGCGCGATCTCCTTGCCGCTGGCGTCCTTCATCAGCACGGGGATCTGCACCAGCCACGCGTCCTGCTTGTCCTTGTCGCGCTCGTGGCGATCCAGCGCCTCCATGTGCAGGAACAGGAAGGTCGCGAATCCCAGCAGGGTGAGATAGGTCGCGGTCGAGCCGGCGGCTTCGAAGCTCATCTTGAAGCCGAGCACGTTGAACACGCCGCTGGCCAGGCCCGGGGCACGGTCCTTCAGGCGCTCCTGGCGCGTCTTGAGCAGGTAGAAGATGGCCGAGGCGGGCAGCAACGGCAGCAACAGCATGAGGCCGACGACGGCCACCATCAGGAACTGGGACATGGCTTTCTCCTGGGCGATCCAGTGCTCCTTGCGGCGCGCAGGCCCCGCCTCCACGGGGCCGTCCGCCGCTCACATCCTCGCCAACGCAGCTTGCCCGCCAGACCGGCCACGACGCCCGCCGCGCGCCTCCCCGCAGGGCGCGCGCGCGCGTCGCCTTACTTCACTTCGACAAAATCCGATGGCTTCCATTGGCCATTGAAGGCCTGGGTCTCCGGGCCATACACCCGGAAGTAGACGAACCAGCCCTGTCCGGGCGTGGTCTGGATCCAGTGCGCCTCCTCGCCCGCCGGCGCCTTGGGCCCGAAGAACAGGTCCACCGACGTGCCAGTGGCGTCCTTGACCTCGAACATCGAGCGAAGCGCCGCCCTGTCCTGCTCGGTGGCGATCTCGCTTCTGGTCTGGTTGTCGTACACCGTCACCGACCAGAACAGCTTGGCCGGCACCGGCAGTGGCACGGTCAGTTTGTAGGTCTTGCCGCCGTCCAGGTAGGCACCGGTCGCATCGCGCGTGCCCAACCAGTACAGCGAGCCAGCACCGGGGGTGCGGCGGAACATGGCGGGCGACTCGATCTGGGCCTGGTAGAACCACTTTTCGCGCGCTTCCAGATCGGTATAGGCCGGTGTGTCGAAAGTGCCATTCTCCGGGCGAAGGGTCGCCCATTCCCATTGCCGGTCAGCCCAGGGACGGCGTTCGGCGCGGCGGTCGGCGAACGACTGCACCCGCATCTGGTCGTTGGCCAGTTGCGCGGCGCGCTCGAGGATGGCGCTCATCCTGGGGTCCGGCGAGAACGGCTGGCCCTTGGCGATGCCCAGCGCGGCCAGTTCGCCGTAATGGCTGCGGTAGCCTTCGAACGGCGGCTCGGCCTCGATGATCGAATGCAGCCGCTTCCAGTATTCCAGGCCACGCTCCCACGATACGGGAGAGAAGTCGGCGTGCTTGTCGCCCTGTTCAATCCAGGTCAGTGGCTGCGCCGCCGCACCCAGCGGATGGATCTTGACCTGCTTGAGCAGGTCGATGGCGGCCTGGTCGTTGCCCGCCGGGGGGATCGCGCGCAACAGCATCAGCGCGCGCTGCGTGGCGGGGCGGGACACGAAGTAGCCCGACGGCACGGGCTTGTCGTAGCCGGGTGGCAGCACGAGATGCCTGCCGCCTTTGCCGGCATCCGGCCCCGGCAGCCCCAGGTCGGTGACATAGCGCTGGTTGAGGTCGTTGATGACCCCCATGATCACGCCCGCGGGCAGCTCGACCACGATCGGCCCGTTGGACAGGTCCAGGTTGGCGCCGGCATACGGGGTGTCGGAGTTGGGGGTGAAGACCGTCTGCTCGGGCCGGCCCTGCAGCAGGAGCATCTGCGTGTTGGGCTGCAGCCCGGCATTCACGTTGCCTTCCCAGGTCGCCAGGATGGATACCGTCGGGTAGAAGAACTTGTAGGCAGTGATGGCCCGCGCGAGATCGGCATCGTCATAGGCCTTTTGCACCGTCGCCTCGGTCGGGTAGCCGCGTTCGAAGGTGTAGCCGCCCAGCGAGGCCGCTCGTTCGGGAGCGGGTGCCTGCGCTGGCGGTGGCGTGGATGCGGCCCCCGGGGCGGGGGCGGCGGTATCGGCCTGCCGGTTGCAGCCGATCAGCAGGGCAGGCATGGCCAAGGCAAGGAGGATCGCGGGCGTACGCATGGAGGGGCACCGGTGGAAACCGGTCGCATCACATCATCCTTCGTGCGGCGCTCGCATCTGTGAAATTACGCGGATTCCTCAGAAAAACTACTGGTCATCGCTGCTTGCCGCGCACGGCGGGGCATTCAGGATGCCCCGGCCGCCCGCTTGCGCTTGAACAGGTAACCGATGCCCAGGATCAGGAACCACGCCGGGCTGGCCAGCAGCGCCTGCCGGGTGTCCGGCTGCAGGGTCAGCAGCACGATCACGAAGGCGAAGAACGCCAGCACCACGTAGCACATCACCTCGCCGCCAGGCAGCTTGAACTTCGAAGCCGCGTGGCGCTCCGGGCGCTTGCGCCGGTAGGCGAGGTAGGCGCACAGGATCAGCGACCACACGAACATGAAGAGCACCGCCGACAGCGTGGTGACCAGGGTGAAGGCGGTCACCAGGTTCGGGATGACGTACACCAGCATCGCGCCGAGCAGCAGGCACGCGCAGGAGAACAGCAGCCCGCGTGCCGGCACCGCCGCGCGCGAGAGCTTGGAGAACGCCTTGGGCGCGTGGTCTTCCTCGGCCAGGCCGTAGAGCATGCGGCTGGTGGAGAAGATGCCGCTGTTGGCCGAGGAGGTGGCCGAGGTCAGCACCACGAAGTTGATCAGGCTCGCCGCCGCCGGCACGCCGGCCAGCACGAACAGCTGCACGAACGGGCTCTTGTCCGGCACCACCTCGCGCCACGGGGTGACGCACATGATCGCGGCCAGCGCCAGCACGTAGAAGATGATGATGCGCACCGGGATCGAGTTGATCGCCTTGGGCAGGTTGCGCTCCGGGTCGGCGGTCTCGGCGGCGGTGGTGCCGACCAGTTCGATGCCGACGAAGGCGAATACCGCGATCTGGAAGCCGGCGAAGAACCCGCCGATGCCCATCGGGAACCAGCCGCCGTCGTTCCACAGGTTGGCCACCGAGGCGACGCTGCCGTTCGGCGACTGGAAGCCCCAGGCCACCAGCCCGACGCCGGTGACGATCAGCGCCACGATGGCAACGATCTTGATCAGCGCGAACCAGAATTCCATCTCGCCGAACAGTTTCACCGTGGCCAGGTTGAGCGCGAGCAGCAACAGCACGCACAGCACCGCCGGTATCCACGGCGCCAGCCCGGGGAACCAGAACTGCGCGTAGGCGGCGATGGCGATGACATCGGCGATGGCGGTGATGATCCAGCAGAACCAGTAGGTCCAGCCGCAGAAGAAGCCGGCCCACGGGCCGAGCAGGTCGGTGGAGAAGTCGATGAACGACTTGTACTCCAGGTTCGACAGCAGCAGCTCGCCCATGGCGCGCATCACGAAGAACAGCATCGCGCCGATGATGAGGTAGACGAACAGGATGGACGGGCCGGCCAGGCTGATGGTCTTGCCCGAGCCCATGAACAAGCCGGTGCCGATGGCGCCGCCGATGGCGATCAGCTGGAGGTGGCGGTTGGCGAGGCTGCGCTGGAGATGGTCTGGCATGCGGGCTACCGGAACGGGACTGCCGAACGTTACGGGATGCGAACCCCACGCACCAGCCCACGCGTCCGCCTGCTGTCCGCGCTGTCCGCCGCGCGGACACGACCTCCTGCCTATTCCGGCCGTTGCCCGCGCCCGATAGCCTGTCTCCCACACGCCAGCCAGCGAGGGAAGGGGACATGGGCAAGCATTGGGTGATCGGTTTGATGGCGCTGCTGTGCGGCCCGCTGCAGGCGGCCGAGTCGTGCCCGGATACCACCGCGCAGTACGCCAAGGCACGCGCGGTGGTGGCCGACCTGGAGCGCATCTCCACGCCCAATGGCGTGCAGGAATCCTGGGCGCAGCCGGCCGGCGGCATCGCCCAGTGGGTCACCGCGCGCGGGCAGGACCGCGACAACCCGGTGGTGCTGTTCGTCCACGGCGGCCCGGCCTCGCCGCTGACCCCGACGCTGTGGCAGTTCCAGCGCCCGCTGGAGGAATACTTCACGATGGTCACCTACGACCAGCGCGGTTCGGGCAAGACCTTCTCCGACAACCCGCCCGAGGCCATCGCCGACACGCTGCAGATCGAGCGCTACGCCGACGACGCCATCGCCATCGCCGAAGCGGTGCGCCAGCGCTACCACAAGCCCAAGGTGATCCTGATGGGCCACAGCTGGGGCACCATCGTCTCGATGCGCGCCGCGCTCAAGCGGCCTGACCTGTTCTATGCGTACGTGGGCGTCGGCCAGGTGATCAACGTGCGCGAGAACGAGCGCATCAGCTACGACTATGCGGTGGCGCAGGCCAGGGCGCACCACAATGCCGAGGCGGAGAAGGAACTGGCTTCCATCGCCCCGTATCCGGGCAACACGCCGATCACCCGCGATCGCATCGTCAGCGCCCGCAAGTGGGCGCAGTACTACGGTGGCATGACTGCTTACCGGGATACCTCGGACTACTTCTTCAACGGCCCGCGGCTGTCGCCCGAATACGACGACGCGGCGCGCTGCGCGATCGACGCCGGCAACGTCTTCACCCTGGGCCGCGTGCTGCCGGAGTTCCTCGGCGTCGATTTCACCGGCGTGCGCGAGTTTCCGATCCCGGTGCTGATGTTCATGGGCCGCCAGGACTACACCACGCCCTCCGAGCCCACCGCGCAGTGGCTGGCCAAGGTGCGCGCGCCGATGAAGCAGGGCGTGTGGTTCGAGCACTCCGCGCACATGATGCCGTGGGAAGAGCCAGGCAAGCTGCTGGTGAGCCTGCTGACCTACGTGCGTCCGCTGGCGGAACCGGCGCCGGCGAAATGACCGCGCCGCCGGCCAGCCCTTGCCGGCGCTGAACGGGCGGCGGCCGGGCACGCGCCGCCGCGCGGCCAACGCGGCAAGATGACGCCAGTTCCCTGGAGGTGGCGACGATGAAGCGAGTGCTGACCCTGGCGGTGCTGGCCGCCACCTTCGCCGGCGGGCTGGCCGGATGCGCCACCGGCCGCATCAGCGACGACGAGCGCCTGGCGCTGTACCGCGCGCATGCCGGCGCGCCGGTGCGGGATTTCCAGTATTTCAACAGCCTCAACGGCTGGACCAACCTCGGCGACGACGCGCTGGCGGTGTGGACCAAGCCGGGCACGGCCTACCTGCTGGAGTTCGCCGGGCCGTGCAACGACCTGGACTACGCGCCGGCCATCTCGATCACCAACATGATGGGCCGCGTGTCGGCGAAGTTCGATGACGTGATCGTGATCGGCGGGGCGAACTCGATTCGCCTGCCGTGCCGGATCCAGACGATCCGGCCGCTGGACGTCAAGGCGCTGAAGGTGTCCGAGCAGCAGCTGCGCGAGGCCAAGGTGGAGGAGCGCGCGCAGCAGCAGGGCAAGTGACGGCGATGCCGGCTGCTCAGCCGGCGTCTTCCTCTTCCTGCAGGCTCACGAACGCCACGAACGGCACGCCTTCGTTCGCCCAGGCCACGGCGGCTTCGTCGAGGATGTCCAGCAGGAAGTGGAAGTCTTCCCCGGCGCCGGCGCGCAGCGCGTCCACCGCTTCCAGCAGCACCGCATAGCCCTGCGCCGGCAGCCACGAGAGGTCGCGCAGGTTGTCCGACAGCGCGTCCCAGTTCATCCCGCTGCCATGCGGGAAATCCAGCTGCGTGCCCAGCCGCGCCAGCAGCGTGCGCTTGCTCGCGCAGCCGGCCAGGTCCACGCGCAGCACGCGCAGGCCGGCGTCGCGCGCCAGCGCGGCCATGGTGTCCAGTGCTTCGGGGGCGATGCGGTAGACGCCGGATTGCCCCGGGTCGCCGAGGTCGAGGTCGAAGTGCGCGCCCATCATTCGCTCCGGGCCGGGACGCTGAAACTGCGGAACGTCTCGTAGTGGTCGTCGCTGTAGTACCAGATCTCCACCGGTTCGCCGCCGGTGACGATGCGCCGCGTGCCACGGTGCGACAGCCCGGGCGTATCGACGGTGTACTCGTGGTAATAGCCACGCGGGCGCTGCGGCAGCCGGCCCTCGCGGTTGCCGAACACGCTGCCGTCCTGGTTGTACGGATACGGGCCGCCATGCTGGATCAAGGCGATGGTCTGGCGCGCTTCGTCCGGCAGGAATGGCGGCAGGCCTTCGATGGCGCGCGCGGCGTGCGGCGGCGGTACCGGCGCCGGGGCGGCCTGGCCGGTGATCGACGGGGCGAACTGCGGGTGTGGCTGCTGCGCCTGGCGCAGCCACCACAGCCCGCCGATCAGCACGAGCAGGGCGACGACCAGCAGGGCGGGTTTGCGCATCATCTCCAACGGC
The DNA here is from genome assembly GCF_001431645.1 of Stenotrophomonas panacihumi. GTDB lineage: Bacteria > Pseudomonadota > Gammaproteobacteria > Xanthomonadales > Xanthomonadaceae > Stenotrophomonas_A > Stenotrophomonas_A panacihumi. Next base: position 30,359 of record NZ_LLXU01000056.1, read on the forward strand.
TTCCTGCATTCGGGGCGTCAAGAGTATGCGCATGCGGGCGCCGGGTGGACACCGTCGCCACGCGCGATTCACGCCGGGGTAACCGGGGATTGCGGCATGGTGGCGTCCCTTGCGGCGGCGGTCGCGGGCCGGTGGGACGATCCCTCCCAGTGCCCGCACTTGGTAAGCGCGCGCCGCATCCTTAACATTGTCAACGCAACGCCCGCGATGCCGCGGACGAATGAGTCAAGGAGATCCACACATGGCCTATACCCTCCCCAAGCTGTCCTACGCCTACGACGCGCTCGAGCCGAACATCGACGCGCAGACGATGGAAATCCATCACACCAAGCACCACCAGACCTACATCAACAACGTCAACGCCGCGCTGGAAGGCACCGAGTACGCCGACCTGCCGGTCGAGGAGCTGGTCTCGCGCCTGAAGTCGCTGCCGGAGAACCTGCAGGGCCCGGTGCGCAACAACGGTGGCGGCCATGCCAACCACTCGCTGTTCTGGACGGTGATGTCGCCCAAGGGCGGCGGCGAGCCGGTCGGCGAAGTGGCCAAGGCCATTGATCGCGACGTTGGCGGCTTCGAGAAGTTCAAGGAAGCCTTCACCAAGGCCGCCATCAGCCGCTTCGGCTCGGGCTGGGCCTGGCTGAGCGTCACCCCGGACAAGAAGGTCGTGGTCGAGAGCACCGCCAACCAGGACAGCCCGCTGATGGAAGGCAACACGCCGATCCTGGGCCTGGACGTGTGGGAGCACGCCTACTACCTGAAGTACCAGAACCGTCGCCCGGAATACATCGGCGCGTTCTACAACGTGGTCGACTGGAACGAGGTCGAGCGTCGTTACCAGGCCGCGATCGCCTGATCGTCGCCACATCGGCATGAGCGAAGGCCGGGCTTGCCCGGCCTTTCGTTTTTCTACGGCGCCGCGACTGGCCGCAGCAGCTGCACGGTGGCTACCAGGCCGCGCGCACCCGGCCCCTCGGCGCCGGGCAGGCGCAGGGCGGCCAGCCGCAGCACGCGGAAGCTGTCGCGCCGCAGCAGGATGTGGTCGTGGCGCGCCGCGCCGGCGTCGGCCATGTCCGGCAGCAGGCCTTCCTGTTCGCGCGAGGCCGGCGGGCGTGCCTCCTGGTACTGCGCCTGCAGCGCCGCCAGTTCGGCGGCGTTTTCCCCGCAGGCGAAATCGCCGAGCAGCACGGTCGGCAGGCCGTCGTCGGTCACTTCCATCCAGCGCAGCAGGTTGACCACCTGGCGCGCGCGGATCAGTCCGTCGTCGCTGCGCGCCTCGCCGCCATGCAGCTGGGTGACATAGGCGTTGACCGGCACCCCGCCGATTTCCAGCCGCACCATGCCGGCGGTGCTGGCCATCTCGAACGGATGCAGCAACGTCACCGCGTCGGCGCTCACCGGGCGCCGGGTCAGCAGCGCGTTGCCCTGGCGCGTGGCGCGGCTGGGCGGGTCGGCGCTGATGAAGCTGCAGCCGTAGTCGAGCTGCGCGGCCAGCCAGCAGGCCTGGTTCGGCATCTCCGGGCTCTGCTGCACGTCCTGCAGCGCGACGACGTCGGGCTTGAGCGCGCGCAGCGCTTCCACGATGCCGTCGCGATGATCGAGCCAGCGCCCCTGGTCGGGCGCGAGGCTGAAGGTGGCCACCGTCAGCACGCCATCGCCCGCGCCGGGCGGCAGCGCCAGCGGCAAACCGGGCGAATGCGCCTGCGCCCAGCCGCCGACCAGCAGGGTCGGCAGCCAGGTCCAGCGGGCGATGCGGTGCAGGGTGGGCAGCGGGGGCATGCGGCGATGCTAACGGGTCACGGTGCAGGCGCCGTGCACGCGCGTGCGTCGGGGCAGTCGATGGCCACGATGCCGGCGGGCAATTCGAGCGTGGCCTGCGCGGCGGGCGCGTCGGCCGCCTGCGCCAGGGTCACCTGGTAGGCACCGGCATCGACGTGCCACTGCTGCGCGCCGACATCGAAGCGCGCCAGCGTGCGCGGTTCCAGTTCCACCTCCAGCCGGCGGCTCTCGCCCGGCTGCAGTTCCACCCGCCGCCAGCCGGCCAGCCGCAGCCGGTTCGGCGCCTCGCCGGGCAGGCGCACGTACAGCTGCGGCACCGCGGCGCCGGCATGCGCGCCGGTATTGTGGACATCGAAGCTGGCGAACACGCGCGCTCCCTGCCGGGCCAAGGTCAGCTGGCCGAACGCGAAGGTGGTGTACGACAGGCCATGGCCGAACGCGAACCGCGGGCGCAGGCCGCGCGCATCGAACCACTTGTAGCCGACTTGCGCGCCTTCGATGTCGTAGTCGATTTCGTCGTCGGGCTTGTTCGCCGGCTTGAAGCCGAGGCCGTTGATGTGCGGGCGTGGCAGCTGGCTTTCGTCCACCGGCCAGCTCACCGGCAGGTGGCCGGAAGGATTGGCCTGGCCGGAGAGCAGGTCGGCGATGGCCGGGCCGCCGCCGATGCCGGGGAACCAGGCCTGCAGCAGCGCCGGCACTTTCGACAGCCACGGCAGGCGCACCGGGCCGTTGGTCTCCAGCACGACGATGGTGCGCGGGTTGGCGCTGGCGACGGCGTCGATCAGCGCGTCCTGGCCCTCGGGCAGGCGCATGTCCGGCAGGTCCACCGACTCGGCCGCCCACTGCGTGGCGAACACCACGGCGACCTGCGCGTCGCGCGCCGCACGCGCCGCGACGGCACGGTCGTTGCCGTCCACGTAATCGATGCGCGCGTTCGGGAAGCGCTCGCGCAGGGCCTGCAGCGGCGAGGAGGGATGGAACATCACCGGGCCCGGCCAGCCGGTCGGCGCCAGGCCCGGCACCGCGTTGGTGCCCAGCGCGGTCCAGCCGACCATCGAGGAGCCGCCGCCGCCGATCACGCCCTTGTCGGCATGCCCCCCGATCACCGCGATGCGCTGCACGTCGCCGGCAATCGGCAGTACGCCGCCTTCGTTGCGCAGCAGCACGCTGCCTTCGGTGGCGACCCGGCGCGCGGCATCGAGGCCGGCCTGCGCGTCGATCGGGCCGCGCTGCGGCGGCTGGTCGAACGCGCCGATGGCGAAGAACGCCCGCATGATGCGCTGGACCATGTCGTCCAGCCGCGCCTGCGGCACCACGCCGGCGGACACCGCCATGCGCAGCGGCTGGTCGAAGAACACCGCCTTGTCGAACACTTCGCCGGCGGACTGCTGGTCCAGCCCGGCCAACGCCGCCTTCGAGCCGCTGTGCACGCCGCCCCAGTCGGACATCACGTAGCCCGGCCAGCGCCACTGCTGCTTGAGGATGCGGTTGAGCAGCTCGTCATGCTCGCAGCCGTAGGTGCCGTTGATGCGGTTGTAGGAACACATCACCGAACCCGGCTCGCCGATGCCCAGCGCGATCTCGAACGCCAGCAGGTCCGATTCGCGCATCGCCTGCTCGCCGATCTTCGCGCTGTGGAAGTTGCGCGCGGTCTCCAGGTCGTTCATCGCGTAGTGCTTCATCGTCGAGACGACGTGCGCGGACTGCACGCCGCGGATCGATTCGCCGACGATGCGCCCGGCCAGCAGCGGGTCTTCGCCGGCATATTCGAAGTTGCGGCCGTTGCGCGGGTCGCGCTGCAGGTTGACGCTGCCGGCCAGCAGCACGTTGAAGCCCTGCTGCCAGCTTTCGCGGCCCATCGTGCGGCCGCCCTCGAAGGCGAGTTCGCGGTTCCAGGAAGAAGCCAGCGCGAGGTTGGACGGCATCGCGGTGGCCACATCGCCGGCGCGCATGCCGCCGGGGTTGGTGACGCCCAGGCCGGCATCGGCCAGCTGCTGGGCCGGGATGCCCAGGCGTTCGATCGCCGGCACGTAGCCGGCCGAGCCCAGCGACAGCGGCGGGCGCTTGTCGCCGATGCCGAAGTAGCTGCGGATCAGCACGAACTTCTCGTCCTGCGTCATCGCGCGGACCAGCAATGCGGCGCGGCGATCCGGCGCCAGGGCGCGGTCGCGCCATGGCTGGGCGCTCGCCTGCGGCGGCAACGGGCGCAGCGTGGTCAGCACGCCGTAGTGGTCGGAGGCGCGCACGCCATCGGCATCGGGCTGCTGGAACAGGCGCTCGCTGCCCAGCACCTGGAAGCGGCCGCGTTGCGCGAACAGGTGGTCGATGCGCATCGGCGGCGCGCTGGCCGGGTCGAGCGTGGTGTCGCTGGCGCGGTCGCGGCCGGGGTGCACGGCGCGGTAGCCATCCTCGAAATCGGGGTTCAACGCCGCCAGTTCGGGCGCTTCGCTGCTGGCGTTGAAATCACCGGCGAGCAGCACCGGCACGCCGGCCGAATCGCGGCCCACCCAGTCGAGCAGGTCGGCCAGCTGCTGCTGGCGCATCGCCGCGCCCGGCGCGGTGTGCTCCCAGAACAGGTGGGTGACGTAGACGTCCAGCGCTTGCCCGTCGATATCCAGCCGCAGGCGCGCGGCGGTGCGGTGGTCATCGAGCGGGCGCAGGCGCAGTTCGCCGTCGCCGAGCACGCGGTGCCGGGTGAGCAGCGCGTTGCCGTAGCGCATCGGGCTGCCGGCCGGGTCGGTGCTGACGAAGCGCCATTGGTAGCCGAGCGCGTCGGCCAGCCATTGCGCCTGGTTCTGCTGGCCTTCGCGCTGGATCACTTCCTGCAGCGCGATCACGTCCGGGCGCAGGCGCTTGAACGTCTCCAGGATCTGCACGCGGCGACGCGGCCAGTCCTCGCGGTCGTGGTAGAGGTTGAGCGAGACCACGGTGAGCGGCTGCGTGGCCGCGGCCTGGGTGGCGGGCGCGGGGGCGTCCGCGGCCGAGGCGATCAGGGGAGAGAGGGCCAGCAGGCATCCAAGGAAATGTGAAAACGTTTTCATCGGCAGGCGTGCGATTGCGTTGGGAAGGGAAGGGCGGATCAAGGGGGAATCAGTGCAGCGTCTGCTCGCTGCGCATCACCGGGTAGAGGCGGTAGCGCTCGTCCCAGCTGGGGTGCCGGCGGTAGAAGAAATCCAGGCGCGCGCGCGGGTCGGCGGCGAAGGCCGCATCCTCTTGCAGGCGGCGCTCGAACTCGGCCTTCAGCGCGGGGTCGTCGGCCAGCATCTTCTCGGCGACTTCCTCGGCCACGTAGGCCTCCATGTATTCCTTGCGCTCGAAGGCGTTGTTGAACTCGCCCCATTGCAGCAGCGAATCGGGCGCCTGCGGTTCGAGCATCGCCATCACCAGCCGCGCCTGCGGCTGGGCGATGGGCACGAACAGCGCACCGGCGCCGATGGCGCGCGAGTCGTCGTGCCACTGGCCTTGCACGCTCAGGCGCTGGTGGCCTTCCACCGATTGCGCGGAGAAGTCGGCCGTATCGGCGCGGAAGGTCTGCACGGGGGCCGTGCCCTGGTCGCCGAGCACCGCGAACGCGATGCCTTGCGCGCGCAGCTTCTCGCCCACCCATGCCGCGTGCGCGGCGGGCACCACGTAGCCCCCGCGCGGCGCGTCCACCACCACGCTCGGGCGGACGTCGTCGCGCAGCGGCACGTGCCAGACCTGCGGGGTGCGCTCGTCGTAGCGCGTCATCAGCGCGCCGGAGATCGGCGAGGGCGTGCGGGTGTAGGCGTAGCCGCGGAAGTCCACGATGCGCGCCTTGTCGCTGGCCTTGTAGTCGAGTGCGACCGGCTGGCCGGCGAGATCCGCGTGGTCGGCGGCATCGGCATCGGCGCGCCACTGCGCGCCATGGCGCGCGGCCTGCTGCAGCACCGAGACGATGGTGTTGCGCATGATGCGCACGCGCTGCGGATACGGCTTCCACGAATGCGTTTCGACCAGCATGCCGAAGCGGTTGCGCAGCTGGAAATAGCCGTTGGAGAAACGCGGCGGCGACACGGCGTCCTCGAAGCCGGAGGCCGGGTCGTCGTCGACCACGAACGAGGGGTAGTACGGCAGCGGCAGCGAACCCTGGCGCTTGAGGTCGGCCAGCACCGCGTCGCGCAGCGCCTTGCCGTCGCCGGCCAGGCGCGCATCGCCGGCATGCAGCGGTTCGACCTGCACCGAGACATCGTGCTCGAACTGCGCGCCGTCGGTGGCGTGCAGGTCCACGTACAGCAGCGGGTCCCACTGCTGCACGAGGCGCAGCATCGCCTGCATTTCCGGCGCGTCGGCCTTGACGTAGTCGCGGTTGAGGTTGAGGTTCTGCGCGGTCACGCGCCAGCCCATCTCGCGCGGCCCGCGCTGGTTGGGGCGGTTCCAGGCGCCGAAGCGTTCGTGGCCATCGACGTTGAACACCGGCACGAACAGCCACGCGACCTTGTCCAGCGTGCCCTTGGCGACTTTGCCGTCGAGCAGTTCGCGCAGGGCCAGGAAGCCGGCGTCCTTGCCGTCGATCTCGCCTGCGTGGATGCCGCCCTGGACCAGCACCACCGGCAAGTGCCGGGCGGCGATGGCGGCCGGGTCGAGCGCGCCGGTGGTGGAGACGGCCAGCGCCTTCATCGGCCGGCCCTCGGGCGTGGTGCCGAACTGCAGGCAGCGCACCGCGGCGGGGTAGCGCGCGGCGAAGGCATCGCACAGGGCGATCACCTCGTCATAGCGGCCGGTGTCCTGGAACCCGCTGCGCTCGGACACGGTGGTCAGGGCGGTCGGCGCGGCCATGGCCGGGCAGGCGAGGGCGCACAGCAGCAGGGCGGACAAGCGCATCCACTAAGGTCCATGGGGGGGATGAACACGCGAGCCTACGTGACGCGGCGCCAGGGGCCAAGCTGCACTGCGGCGAGGAGGCGCCGGCGCGCGTCCATCGGCCGGCCCGATCGGTTAGGCTTGGGGTTTGTCCTGCAGAACTTCCCGATGACGACCTCTTCCCCGGCCGCCACCGCGACGGCGCGCATGCCGCGCCAGATTCCCTTCATCATCGGCAACGAAGCCTGCGAGCGCTTCAGCTTCTACGGGATGCGCAACATCCTGGTGCAGTTCCTGATCACCTCGCTGCTGCTGCAGGAGGTGACCGCGCCCGGCCGCGAGGCCGAGGCCAAGCACATCATGCACAGCTTCATGATCGGCGTGTATTTCTTCCCGCTGCTCGGCGGCTGGCTGGCCGACCGCTTCTTCGGCAAGTACAACACCATCCTGTGGTTCAGCCTGGTCTACTGCGCCGGCCATGCGTGCCTGGCGATGTTCGAGGGCGACCGCAACGGCTTCTTCCTCGGCCTGGGCCTGATCGCCTTCGGCGCGGGCGGCATCAAGCCGCTGGTGGCCTCCTTCATGGGCGACCAGTTCGACCAGAGCAACAAGCAGCTGGCCAAGGTCGCCTTCGACGCTTTCTACTGGATCATCAACTTCGGCTCGCTGTTCGCCTCGCTGCTGATCCCGCTGGCGTTGAAGAACCTTGGCCCGGCGTGGGCGTTCGGCATCCCGGGCCTGCTGATGTTCGTGGCCACCTTCGTGTTCTGGCTGGGCCGCCGCCGCTACGTGCATGTGGCGCCGCCGCCGGAAGACCCGCACAGCTTCGCCAAGGTGGTGCGCACCGCGCTGTTCGCCCATGCGCCGGGCAAGGGCCGTCCGGGGCTGGTGCTGGCGGCCGTATCGGTGCTGCTGGCGCTGGCCGGCTTCAGCCTGGTCGGTTCGCTGGGCATCGTGATCTGCCTGTGCCTGGCGCTGGTGTTGTTGCTGGCGGGCATCGGCTGCGGCACGTGGTGGCAGCTGGATCGCGCGCGCGGCGTGCACCCGGATGCGGCGGTGGACGGCGTGCGGTCGCTGTTGCGCGTGCTGGTGGTCTTCGCGCTGGTGACGCCGTTCTTCTCGCTGTTCGACCAGAAGGCCTCGACCTGGGTGCTGCAGGGCCGCGAGATGGTGATGCCGTCGTGGTTCACCGCTTCGCAGATGCAGGCGCTCAACCCGCTGCTGGTGATGCTGCTGATCCCGTTCAACAACCTGGTGCTGTACCCGCTGCTGCGCAAGTTCGGCTATGAGCCCACCGCGCTGCGCCGCATGACCGCCGGCATCGCCTTCAGCGGACTGGCGTGGATCGTGGTGGGGCTGATCCAGGTGGAAATGGACGGCGGCGACCCGATGCACATCGCCTGGCAGATCCTGCCGTACGCGCTGCTGACCCTGGGCGAAGTGCTGGTGTCGGCCACCGGCATCGAGTTCGCCTACAGCCAGGCGCCGGCTTCGATGAAGGGCGTGGTGATGAGCTTCTGGTACCTCACCACCACCGTCGGCAACCTGTGGGTGCTGCTGTCCAACGTGGCGGTGCGCAACGACGCCGTGACCGGGCACATCGCCGGCACCGGCCTGAGCGAGCCGGCCTTCCTGATGTTCTTCTTCGCCGGCTTCGCGTTCCTGGCCGCGCTGGCCTTCGGCCTGTACGCGCGCCGCTACCGCGTGGTCGACCACTACCGCCTTGCCTGATCCCCGAGCCCGTCGATGATCACCCTGATCCTGATCGCCATCACCGCCATCGTTTCGTGGATGGCGTTTTCCAACCGCAAGCTGGCCGACCGGCTGGTGCTGTGGCCGCCGGCCATCGATCGCCGCCGCGAATACGACCGCCTGGTCACCTACGGCTTCGTGCATGCCGACTGGATGCACCTGATCTTCAACATGGTCACGCTGTATTTCTTCGGGCGCTCGATCGAATACGCCATGGTGCAGATCACCGGCACCTGGCTGACGTATCCGCTGTTCTACCTGGCCGCGCTGGTGGTCTCGATCCTGCCCAGCTACCTGAAGAACCAGAAGAACCCGAACTACATCAGCCTGGGCGCTTCCGGCGCGGTGTCGGCGGTGCTGTTCGCCTACATCCTGCTCGACCCGTGGACGCGGCTGTACCTGTTCTTCATCCCGATCCCGATCCCGGCGATCTTCTACGCCGTGTTCTATGTCGGCTACAGCATCTGGATGGACCGCCGTGGCGGGGACCGCATCAACCACAGCGCGCACCTGGCCGGCGCCGCCTTCGGCGTGCTGTTCATGGTGGCGATGGCGCCGGGCGTGGTGCCGGCGTTCCTGGCGCAGCTTTCGCGCGGCGCGGGCAACTGAAACAGCGGGGGAACCGCCCGCCACGACGGGCGGACGGCCCCCCCCCTTGAGCGAACTCAGGCGGCGGTGCGGTTGAACACCGTGCCGGCCTTGCCTTCGGTGACGGCGTAGGCGCCCAGCAGGCGCTCGTAGACTTCATGGGTCAGCTGGTCGAACTCGCGGCCGCCGGTGTGGCCGCTGACCACCAGCTGGAACAGGCCTTCCAGCAGGGAGCTGTCCGGATCGCGCTGCGAGGGGGTGGTGTCGATGCTCATGCGCTACCTCTCCGTCGGTATCTGTGATGGAAGCCGCAATTCCCGTGCCAACCCTTTCGGGGCTTCCGCAGGCCTTATCGGCCGCCCGGGCGGTGACTTGAGGGCTGAAAGTGACGCGATGCGTCGGCTTCGCGCCCGCGGCTTCACGCCGGGGTCGCGGGCCGGTGCCGACAATCCCCGCCGATGACAGGGGGTCAACGCGCATGAACGACACAGCCGGGCCGGTGGTCCGCCATGACGAGGCGGCACGGCAATTCGTGGTCGATCTCGACGGCCACCGGGGTGAACTGGATTACGAACTGGAAGGGGGCGTGATGCGCCTGGTGCACACCGGCGTGCCGGCGCAGATCGGCGGGCGCGGCGTGGCCGCGAATCTGGTCCGGAATGCGCTGGATTTCGCCCGTGCCCGGGGCTACAAGGTGCGCGCGGAGTGTTCGTATGCAGCGGCCTGGATGCAGCGGCATCCGGAACAGCAGGACCTGCTCGGCTGAGCCGGGCGGCAGACACGGAATCGAGGAGTCGAGAATGAAGCAGTGGCGTGCGAAGGGCGGGGCAGCGGCGTGGATCGGCATGGCGGTGTTGGCGGTGGCCCTGGCGGCCTGCCAGCGCGAGCCGGCCGAACCGGCGCAGGCGGACAAGGCCGCCCCGGCGATGGACAACACCCCCGCGGCGAGCGCGCCGGCGGCCGCGGACACCGCCGGCCCGCTGAAGGACGTGATCGAGCACGACCCGCGCTATGTGGTGGGCATCAGCTATCCGCCGGGGCTGGAGCGCTACCCGGGCCTGGCCACCGCGGTGCGCCAGTACGGCGATGCGGCGCGCGCGGAACTGATGCAGGCGGTGGAAGGGCTGGGCAACGACAAGCCGACCGCGCCTTATGAACTCTCGCTGGCCTTCCAGCAGGTGCTCGACACCCCGGCGGTGGTCGCCATTGCCGCCGACGGCAGCCGCTACACCGGCGGGGCGCACGGCGAGCCGCTGGTGGCGCGCTTTGTCTGGCTGCCGGGCCGCAACGAGCTGCTGACCGCCGACAAGCTGATCCCGAACGCCGCGGGCTGGGGCACGGTAGGCCAGTACGTGGCCACGCAGTTGCATGACGCCGCCGCGCAGCGCACCGTCGCCGACAAGCTGGAGCCGTCCGACGCCGAAGCGCTGCTCAAGAACGCCGACAAGTCGATTGCCGAGGGCACCGCCGCCGAAGCCGACAACTTCGCGCAGTTCGTGCCGGTGCTCGACGGCGCCGGCAAGATTGCCGCGCTGCGCTTCGTGTTCCCGCCGTACCAGGTGGGGCCGTACTCGGACGGCACGCAGACCGCCGACGTCCCTGCCGCGGTGCTGCGCCCGCTGGTCGCCCCCGAATACACCGAGCTGTTCGCCCCCTAGCCGGAAGCCCGCCATGCCCGAGCGCCTGCGCAACCGAGTCGAGAGCCTGCTCGCCGAGGCGGGGGTGGAGGTGGGCGGGCAGCGGCCGCAGGACATCCAGGTCCACGACCCGCACTGGTATGCGCGCGTGCTGGCGCAGGGCTCGCTCGGCCTGGGCGAGAGCTACATGGACGGGTGGTGGGACGCCAACGCGCTCGACGTGTTCCTGCTGCACCTGATGCGCGCGCGCCTGGACGAGCGCGTGCACGGCTGGGGCGAGATCGGCGACGCCCTGCGCGCGCGGCTGTTCAACCTGCAGGCCGGCGGCGGCAGCTACGAGGTCGGCCGCCGGCATTACGACCTCGGCAACGACCTGTACCAGGCGATGCTCGGCCAGCGGTTGGTCTACAGCTGCGGTTACTGGGCGCAGGCGCGCGACCTGGATGCCGCGCAGGAGGCCAAGCTCGACCTGATCTGCCGCAAGCTCGGCCTGCGCGCCGGCCAGCGCGTGCTGGACATCGGCTGCGGCTGGGGCGAGGCGCTGAAGTTCGCCGCCGAACGCTATGGCGTGAGCGGCGTGGGCATCACCATTTCGGCCGAGCAGGCGCAGTTCGCGCGCGAGCTGTGCGCCGGGCTGCCGATCGAGATCCGCCTGCAGGATTACCGAGAGGTGGACGAGCGTTTCGACGCGGTGTTCTCGGTGGGCATGTTCGAGCACGTGGGCGACAAGAACTACGCGGCCTACTTCGAGATGGCCCGGCGCTGCCTGCACCCGGAAGGCCTGTTCCTGCTGCACACCATCGGCACCAATATCAGCCGGCACCGCACCGACGCGTGGATCGCGCGCTACATCTTCCCCAATTCCATGCTGCCCTCGGCGCGGCAGGTCACCGAGGCCAGCGAAGGCCTGTTCGTGCTGGAGGACTGGCACAGCTTCGGCGCCGACTACGACCGCACCCTGCAGGCCTGGCGCGACAACGTGGAGGCCGCCTGGCCCCGGCTCGACGCGCAGCGCTACGACGAGCGCTTCCGCCGCATGTGGCGCTTCTACCTCTCGGCCTCGATGGCGAGCTTCCGCTGCCGGCATGCGCAGCTGTGGCAGCTGGTGCTCTCGCCGGAGGGCGTGCCGGGCGGGTACCGGGCGCCGCGATAGCGGCCGACACCGTTCCACCGCCGGAACGACTTCGTTCACAAGAATATAGTTCAGAAGTGTAATATACGGGTCTGGCCTAAACCCCCCCCAGCCCCCATGAGCAGCTTCGAACCCGTCGAACGACGCCTGGCCGTCACCTGCGAGCGCTACCCCGCGTTCCCGCGCGAGCCGGCGGTGCTCGTGCGCCTGATCAAGCACCTCTACAAGCGCATCCACGCCAACGCCAACGGCCTGCTCAAGCCCTACGGGATCACCCATCCCGAGTACGACGTGCTGATGATGATGTACGGCACGCCGGACCAGTCGCTGACCCCCACCCAGGTGGCCGAGGCCGCGGGCGAGAAGTCCGCCAACGTCACCCGCCTGACCGACCAGCTCTGCGAGAAGGGGCTGATCAGCCGCGCCATGCACGAGGAGGACCGCCGCAAGGTCACCCTCACCCTGGAGCCGGCCGGCGTGGCGCTGATCGAACGCATGCTCCCCGACATCTGCGTGCTGCTCGATACCGAAGTCGGCGCGCTGGGCGAGGCCGAACAGCTGCGGCTGGAGAAGCTGCTCAAGAAGATGCTCGAAGGCATGGAAGGCCTGTAACACCCCTTTCCCAGGCAAGACACGATGTCCACCGTTCCCCTTCCATCCGCCGCCCCGCGGCGCGAGGCGCTTTGGCAATTCCTCCGCGAGGAGGGCGACGCCTGGCTGTTCATCGCGCGCACGGTGCTGTCGTATTTCATCGCGCTGTGGCTGGCGATGCGGCTGCAGCTGCCTTCGCCCAACACCGCGGCGATGACCACCATCATCGTCATGCACCGCCAGTCCGGCATGGTGCTGGCCAAGAGTTTCTACCGCGTGTTCGGCACGCTGGCCGGCGCGGCCGCCGCGCTGGTCATCGTCGGTGCGTTCCCGCAGCAGCGCGAGCTGTTCCTCGGCGCGATGGCGCTGTGGATCGGCCTGTGCGCCGGTGGCGCCACGCTGTATCGCAACTTCAAGTCCTATGCGTTCGTGCTGGCCGGTTACACCGCGGCGATCATCGCGCTGCCGGTGATCGATGCGCCGGGCGGGGTGTTCGAATCGGCGATGTACCGCATCACCGAGCTGATGCTCGGCCTGCTGGTGAGCGCGGTGGTCAACGACGTGGTGTTCCCGGTGCGCGTGCGCGACACCCTGCGCCAGACCGCGCGCCAGCAGTACCGCCATTTCATCGGTTTCATGCGCGGCAGCACCGGCGGGGCGATCGCGCGCGCGGACATGGAGAAGGCGCACCTGCGTTTCGTGCGCGATGCGGTGACGCTGGAAGACCTGCGCAGTTCGGTGATCTTCGAAGACCCGCAGGCGCGCTCGCGCAGCGCACACATGGAGCTGGCCAACCAGCGCTTCATGGCGGTGTCCACCAGCTTCCAGTCGCTGCACCACCTGCTCAACCGCCTGCAGCGCAATGGCGGGCAAGCGGCGGCGGCTGCGGTCATCGCGCTGTACCGCCCGCTCGGCGAGGCGCTGGGCGACGCGGTGCCTTCGCGCGCGCTGCTGCGCCGCCTGCGCACCGCGCGCCACGAGATGCCGGCGCAGGCCGCCGCGGCGGTGGCCACGCTGGATGCGGCGCGCGCGGAGGATTTCGAAGTCGGCGCCGGCCTGGTGCAGCGTTTCGCCCGCGAGCTGGAGCTGTACGTGATCTCGCAGCTGGACCTCGGCGGCGAGCGCATTGCCGGCGACCTGGTCGAGCGCGCGCGTTTCTTGCGCGGCAACGATTTCGCCGGCGCCGCGCTGGCCACCGTGCGCACCGTGGCGACGATGGCGCTGCTGGCGGTGTTCTGGATCGGCACGGCGTGGCCGATGGGCGCCAATGCGATGCTGCTGGCGACCATCTTCTCCGGCCTGTTCGCCACCTCGCCGGGCCCGGTGCGCGTCACCCTCAAGGTCGCCTTCGGCTACCTCGGCGGCATGGTCGCCGGTTTCCTGTGCGTGTTCTTCGTGCTGACCCGCATCGACGGCTTCCCGCTGCTGGTGGCCAGCCTGCTGCCGTTCTTCATGGTCGGCGCCTATTTGTTCACGCGGCCGGCACTGTCGCTGTTCGGGCTGGGCTGCTGCATGGGCCTGGCCTACATCCTGGCGATCACCAACCCGATGGTGTTCAACCCAGTGCACTTCATCAACGACGGCATCGCGCAGATCCTCGGCCTGGGCGCGGTCGTGCTGATGTTCGGACTGGTACCGCCGGCCATCGGCAGCGCGTGGCTGCGCCGTCGGCAGATGGCTGCGTTGCGCGGGCAGGTGGCGCTGGCCGCCGCGGCGCCACTGCCGGGCCTGCGCTACCGCTTCGAGAGCGTCAATCGCGATTTGTTCCAGCAGATCGTCACCCAGACCGTGGCCGGCAGCGACGAATCGCGCCAGCTGCTGTCGTGGGCGCTGGCGGTTCACGAGACGGGGCGGGCGATCATCGAGCTGCGCCACGACCATCGCGACCAGCCGCTGCCGCCGAAGCTCGAAGCCGCCGCCGACGCCGCGGTCACCGCGCTGGGGCGCTTCTTCCAGCAACCCTCGTCGCCGGCGTACGCAGCCGCGCTCGCCGCGGTCGATGCCGCGCTGGCCTGCGCGCGCACCGCGCCGGGCGAAAGCGTCGCGTTGCCGTTCGTGCGCGAACACCTGCACCTGATCCGCCTGGCCCTGGTCGACGACCAGTCGGTCATGGCCCGCTACATGCCCGCCCCGGTGGCGGCCACGGAGACCGTTCCCCATGCCTCGTGAGATCGCCCTCGGCGGCACCCTCGTGCCGAGCCTGCTGCTGCTGTTCGTCGCCATGCTGGCGGTGTTCTGGGGGCTGGACTGGGTCGCCGGCCGCTATCACCTCTACCGGCATGTCTGGCATCCGTCGTTGTTCCGCATCGCCGTTTTCCTCGTCCTGTTCAGCAGCGTCGCGCTGCTCCTGCTGTGAGCCTCCCCATGAATCCCCGCCTGTTGTCGCTGATGCGTTTCTGCCTGACCGCCGTGGTCGTCCTGATTGCCGTGGCGGTGGCCATGGCGCTGTGGAAGCACTACATGTATTCGCCCTGGACGCGCGACGGCCGCGTGCGCGCCGAAGTGGTGCGCGTGGCGCCGGATGTCGCCGGGCTGGTGACCGAAGTCGCGGTAAAGGACAACCAGCAGGTGCGCAAGGGCGAGCTGCTGTTCGTCATCGACCAGGCGCGCTACCGCTTCGAGCTGGACAAGGCGCAGGCCAACCTCGCCGCCGCGCAGGCCGCCGCGCGCGCGGCGGGTGCCAGCATCCAGGCCGCTGGTGCCAGTGCCGCCGAACAGGCCGCCAACCTGGTGAAGTACCAGACCCAGTACGAGCGCCGCCAGCGCATCCAGGGCAGCCTGATTTCCGATGAATCGCGCAGCGACGCGCTGGCCGCGGCCAATGCCGCGCGTGCCGGCGTGGCGCAGGCCAACGCCAGCCAGCGCCAGGCCACCGCCGCGCAGCAGGAAGCCGTGGCCGCCGTCGCGCAGGCGCAGGTGGCGCTCGCCGCCGCTGCACTGAATCTCGAACGCACCGAAGTGCGCGCGCCGGTGGATGGCTACGTCACCAACCTCGACGTGCGCACCGGCGATTACGCCAATGCGGGCGCCGCGCGCGTGGCGGTGATCGACCAGCATTCGTTCTGGATCTACGGCTACTTCGAGGAAACCAAGCTGCCTGCGCTGCATGTCGGCGACCCGGTCGAAGTGCGGCTGATGAGTGGCGGCGCGCAACTGCCGGGCACGATCGAAAGCGTCGCGCACGGCATCACCGACGCCGACAACCCGGCCGGTGGCGATCTGCTCGCCAACGTCGACCCGACCTTCAACTGGGTGCGCCTGGCGCAGCGCATCCCGGTGCGCGTGCACATCGATGCCGACCACTTGCCGCAGGGCACGGTACTGGCGGCGGGCATGACCGCGACCGTGGTGGTGCATCCGCGCGGATAAGCGTGGGGCCAGTGCGTGAACCGCATCACGCAAGCGCGGTCTTCACGCGCGGGCTGTCAACGCCACGCCGACGCATGGCGTTGACAGTTTTCCGCGCGGGCCGGTAAGGTGCCCGCGAAGTCACTGTTTGCCCGCAAGGGCCGCGATGCTGGGGAGCCTCGTGCAGTGATGGTGGATGGCTCGCAATGGGGAACAAGGACATGCAAACCTCAAGGATGGGGGCGCGGCGATGACCGCGGCCATGATTCAGACCGTGGGCTTGAGTCACGCCTACAGTGAAAATGCCGGTGTGTGGGACCTCGACCTGGCCGTGCCGTCGGGGGCCATCTACGCTTTTCTCGGCCCGAACGGCGCGGGCAAGACCACCACGATCCGACTGCTGCTCGGCCTTTTGCGCGCCACGCGCGGCCAGGTGCTCATCGATGGCGCGCCGCGTTCGGAAGATCCGCGCGCGGTGCCGCATATCGGTTCGATGGTCGAGGGGCCTTCGTTGTATCCGCACCTCAGCGGTCGCGAGAACCTGCGGATCACCGCGCTGCTGCTGGGCTGCGCGCGGTCGCAGATCGACGACGCGCTGCGCACGGTAGGCCTGCTCGATGCGGCCGAACGCCTGGTCAAACACTATTCGCTGGGCATGCGCCAGCGGCTCGGGCTGGCGCTGGCGCTGCTCGGTCGTCCGCGCCTGCTCGTGCTCGATGAACCGAGCAACGGCCTTGATCCGCCAGGCATGGCGGACATGCGTTCGCTGATGCGCACGCTGGTGCGTGAGCAGGGCATGACGATCTTTCTTTCCAGCCACTTGCTCGACGATGTCGAGAAGGTCGCCACGCACGTGGGCCTGCTGCACCAGGGCCGCTTGCTGGCGCAGGGCGAGCTGGAGACACTGCGCGCGCGGCAGTTGCGCGTGGAATGCGGCGACCTGGCGCGCGCCACCGCGCTGCTGGCGCAGGCCGGGCGCGCGGTGAAGCAGGCCGATGGCGTGCTGCTGGTGGATGCGCCCGCCGAGGAAGCCGCCGCGATCAACCGCGAACTGGTGTTGGCCGGTATCGACGTGCACGCGCTGGGCGCGCGGCATGACAGCCTGGAGCGGTTCTTCGCGCTGGCCACCGGCGAGGGGCAGGCCGCATGAGCACATGGATGGCCTGCGTGCTCGCCGAGCACGCCAAACTGAAACGCACGCTGGCCCGCGGGCTGGCCATCGCCGCGCCGGTATGCGCGGTGCTGTTGAGCCTGTTCGTGCTCGCCAACCTCGACACACTCGCCGCCTCCAAGGGCATGCCGCGCTGGCAGGCCTACCTGGACACGCTGCTGCGCATCTGGGCCAGTTTCCTGCTGCCGATCATGGCCACGCTGCAGGCGGTGCTGATCGCCCAGCTCGAACATGCCAACCGGCAGTGGAAGTACCTGCTCGCGCTGCCGGTATCGCGCACCTCGCTGTACATGGCCAAGAGCGTGAACCTGTTCGGGCTGCTGCTGCTCGCGCATGTCGTGCTGTGGGTATTGGCGCTGGTGGCCTGCGCGGCCTTTGGCCTGGCACCCGGCGCGCTCGGCGAGGCAGCTGTTTTCCTCAGCCGCCAGCTCGGCGCCACGTTCGCCGCCGCGCTGGCGTTGGCGGCGGTGCAATTGCTGGTCTCCATTCGGCTGGAAAGTTTTGTCGGCGCCATCGGCGTGGGGTTGGTGGCCACGCTGGTCGCGCTGCTTGGCGCCGGCACGATGGGCCAGGCGGCGGGGTACTTTCCCTGGTCGATGCCGATCCATGCCTTGCAGCCGGTTTCCCCTGCATGGATGGCCGGCGCGGTGCTCGCCGCGGTACTGGTCACCGCGCTGGGCGCGCAGGTCCTGCGACGGATGCAGGTGCACTGATCTTTCCGCGCGGATGCAGTGCATCCGCGCCCGTGTTGCTTCCGCGCAGGGCCGGCTTTCCGCTGGCGGGGCTTCCCTGCGCGTGACACCGCATTGGGCACATGACGTGCCCGATAGCCAGGCGTTCGAGCCTGGTTCCATTGCTAGAAAAGGAGTTTTACATGCGCAAGCTCACTGCCAAGGAAATCGTCGAAGTCAGCGGCGGCCGCGCCGCCGGTTGCGGCCCGTCGCTGGGCGGCTTCCTGTGGTACCTGATGACCGACTGCATCCTGTGCGACGGCGGCACCCAGGTCTGCTGATGCAGGCTGGCTGACGCCACGGCCATGCCCGGGTTTTCCCGGGCATGGCTCCTCGACCGCAACAAACGGAGATAGGGAATGTCGATGCCATCGACCCCCGGAGTGGGGTTGCTCGTCATGGCCTGCGCGTTGCTCGCGCTGCTGGGGCTGTCCTCGGTGATGGCCAAACGCGTGTTTCCTTCGGGCAGCCGCCGCTGGGACAGCCATCCCGCGCTGCAGGGCCTGTTGCTGCTGTCCGTCGCGCTGCTGTGGCTGCCGCTGGGTGCGGTGGCGAAAGGCGCGGGCGCTGCTTTCATCACCGCCGTGGTGGCGGGCGGCGCGGTGCTCTCGCTGTTGCGCGGACGGCAGGCGCCTTGCGATTGCTTCGGCGCGCTGACACCGCGCGGCCCCGCGTTGCACCTCGTGCTGCTGGTGCTCGCGCTGCTGTTCGACTTCGTGATCTGGCGCCAGCACGGCCTGCTCGATACCGGCCTCGCGCGCTGGCTCACCCCCGTGGCCGGTGCCGTGCTTGCCGCGGGCTTCTACCTCTGGCTGCGCCTGCGCCGCTACCAGACCGCGTTCTACCGGCCCGAGAAACTGGAGGGCCAACTACCGGAACGGCTCGAAGGTGATCGCGTCCTCGGCCATACCTCGCAGGGACAGGCACGCACGGTGGCCGAACTCGTCGGCCATGCGCCGGGGCTGGTGGTGGTGGCGTTGTCGTCCTCGTGCGTGAGCTGCCACACGCTGCTGGCCCG
Organism: Stenotrophomonas panacihumi; assembly: GCF_001431645.1. Taxonomy (GTDB): domain Bacteria; phylum Pseudomonadota; class Gammaproteobacteria; order Xanthomonadales; family Xanthomonadaceae; genus Stenotrophomonas_A; species Stenotrophomonas_A panacihumi. The sequence continues at coordinate 48,924 of NZ_LLXU01000056.1, forward strand.
GTTGTCCGAACACGCCACGACCTCGCACGACCCGCTGCCGATCGCCGTGGTCAGCGACCACGCGCGCATGTTCGCGCGCGACGTGCAGGGGCTGGTCACGCTGGTTGATCCGCAGGTGGCCATCGCCCGCCACCTGCTCGCAGAGAAGCTGCCGATGGGCTTCGCCGTCAACGACGGTTTCGAACTGCTGGCGCCGCCGTCTTCGGGCAACGCCAGCATCCTGGGCCTGCTGGCCCTGCTCGATTCGATCAGGACGCCCGATGTCGCGACTGTTCCGTGATGAGGCGGTGGCGGCGGCGCAATCCTCGCCGCTGGGCCGGATACGCCTGGCCACGCCGGTCGCCACCACGATCTATACCGGCGTGTTCACCGCGCTGTTCGTGGCGGCGCTGGTGTTCGTGTGCATGGGGCGCTACACGCGCCGGGTGACGGTGACCGGCGAGGTCACCTCCACCGTGGGCCTGGTGCAGGTGCATGCCGACCGTGCCTCGGTGGTGTCGCGCCTGCTGGTGCAGCGCGGGCAGGTGGTGAAGAAGGGCCAGCCGCTGGTGGAATACGCCGTGCAGCAGGGCGGCGAGGATTCCAGCGACGTCAACCGTGCCATCGCCGGCGAACTGCGCACCCAGCGTGACCTGGCGGCCGACGAGCTGGACGGCAGCATGCGCGGCTTCGACCTCAAGGCCGCCGACCTGCGGCAGCGCATCGCCGGCCTGCAGGTGCAGCGCACCGCGCTGCTCGACCAGCGTGGCCTGCTCGACGAGCAGATCGGCGTGCTGCGCAGCCGCCAGCAGCGTTACGAGCGCCTGCGCGCGCAGCAATACCTTTCGCAGGCCGAATTCGAATCCACCCGCAAGGAACTGATTTCCGTGCAGGTGCAGGAGAAGTCGATGCGCGTGCAGATCAGCCAGCTCGAAGAGCAGTTGGCGGTGGCGCATAGCGACCTGGCGCGCCTGCCGATCGAGCGCCGCAGCCGCGGCAATGCGATCCACGGCGACATCAGCCGCCTGCAGCAGGCGGTCATCGAACAGGAGGCCCGGCGCACCTGGCGCACGCTCTCGCCGGTGGACGGCGTCATCACCGCGTTGCCGGTAAAGGCCGGCATCGTGGTGCAGGCGGGGCAGGTGATGGTGTCGGTGCTTCCGGCGAACGGCCGCATGGAAGCCACGCTGCTCATCAATGGCGAGGCGGCTGGCTTCGTCGAGCCGGCGCAGCGCGTGTTGATGCGCCTGGATGCGTTTCCGTACCAGAAGTACGGCCACCTGGCCGGGCGCGTCGTCGCGGTGGATCGCAACCCCACCCGCGGCGCGGACCTGCAAGGCATCGCCTCAGCCGGCGCGAGCGCCAGCTACTACACCGCCACCGTCGCGCTGGATACGCAGGCGATGGAAGGCGAGGGGCGCCGCTACGGACTGTTGCCCGGCATGACCTGCCAGGCCGACGTGATGCTGGAGCGGCGGCGGCTGATCGAATGGGTGCTGGGCCCGGCGTTGGGCTTCGGCCGCAGAGTGATGGACTGAGGAATCGCCATGGATGACGTGATCCGCCCGGCCATCAAGCCGCGTGGCCTGGACCGGCTGCCGATGGTGCAGCAGAGCGAGTTCGCCGAGTGTGGGCTGTGCTGCCTGGTGATGGTGGCCAACTACCACGGCAACGGCATCTCGCTGGGTGAACTGCGCCAGCGCGACCCGGTATCGATGAAAGGCGTGACGCTGCTGAGCCTGATGCGCGACGCCATCGCGCTCAAGCTCACCCCGCGCGCGCTGCGCCTGGAACTGGAGGAGCTGGCGCAGCTGCAGGCACCCTGTGTATTGCACTGGGACCTGGACCATTTCGTGGTGCTCAAGGAAGTACGGCGCGACATCGTGGTGATCCACGACCCGGCGCGCGGCGTGGTGACGATGCCGATGACCGAAGTGGGCCGGCACTTCACCGGCGTGGCGCTGGAGCTGGAACCCAGCCTGGACTTCCAGCGCGTGCGGCGTCGGCGCAAGGCCTCGCTGGGCACGGTGCTGGGGCAGGTGAGCGGGCTCAAGCGCGCGTTGCTGCACGTGCTGGCGCTATCGCTGGTGATCGAGGGCTTCACCCTGGTGGCGCCGTTCTACATGCAATGGGTGCTGGACCAGGTGGTGGTGGCACGCGACGAGAGCCTGCTGGTGCTGATCGGCCTGGGCTTCGGCCTGTTGGCGATCTTCCGCCCGGTGGTGACCGCCTTGCGCGCCTGGAACATCACCTGGCTGGGCGCCAACCTCAACCACCAGTGGGAGTCCAACCTGTTCCGGCACCTGCTGCACCTGCCGGCGACCTTCTTCGAACGCCGTCATGTCGGCGACGTGGTCTCGCGCTTCACCTCGGTGAAGTCGATCCAGAACGTGCTTTCCAGCCAGTTTGTCGCCACCGTGCTCGACGGCGTGATGTGCGTGTTCACGCTGGTGCTGATGTTCCTCTACAGCGCCAAGCTGGCGGTGTGGGTGGTGGTGGCGTTCGCGGCCTACCTGGGCCTGCGCACGTATTTTTTCGCCCCGTTGCGGCGCGCGAGCGAGGAGAAGATCGCCCAGGCCGCGCGCCAGCAGTCCAACCTGCTCGAGGCCATCCGCGGCATCCGCTCGCTGCAACTGGCCAACCAACAGGCCAGCCGGTTGGGTGGCTACGGCAATGCGCTGGCCGAAACGATCAACCGCGACGTGGTGGTGCAGCGCTGGCAGTTGGGGTTCGAACTGGCCAACGGCCTGCTGTTCGGCGTGTTTCGCGTCGGCGTCATCTGGTATGCCGCCACCTTGGTGATGGCGGGCGAGATGACCGCCGGCATGCTGGTCGCTTTCATCGCCTATGCCGACCTCTTCTCCACCCGCAGCGCGAACTTCGTCAACCAGCTTTACGAAATCCGCATGCTCGGCATGCATGCCGAGCGCATCGCCGAGATCGCCACCGCGCGCCCGGAAGCCGCGCTGGCAGGCGAGGGCGCACTGGCCGCACGCGGCGGCGCATTGCAGGTGCGAGGACTGCGCTTTCGTTATGGCAGCAACGAGCCCTGGGTGCTGGACGGGCTGGACATGGACATCGCCGAAGGCGAATGCGTGGCCATTGTCGGGGCCTCGGGCAACGGCAAATCGACGCTGGCCAAGCTGATCTTGGGCCTGCTGGAACCCGACGCCGGCGAGATACGCTGGGGCGGCGTGGACATCCGCCAGCTTGGCAAGGCCCGCTTCCGCGACGCCGCCGCCGCGGTACTGCAGGACGACAGCCTGTTCGCCGGCTCGATCGCCGCCAACATCAGCTTCTTCGCCGCCGACGGCAAGCGCGAAGACGTCGAAGCGGCCGCGCGCATGGCGCAGATCCACGACGAGATCATGGCGATGCCGATGGGCTACGACACCCCGATCGGCGATATGGGCGCGGCGCTGTCCGGCGGCCAGCGCCAGCGCGTGCTGCTGGCGCGCGCGCTCTACCGCAAGCCGCAGCTGCTGATCCTGGATGAAGCGACCAGCCACCTCGACGGCGCCAACGAGCGGAAGGTCAATGATGTGGTGAGTGGCCTGCGGCTGACCCGCATCATCATCGCGCACCGGCAGGAGACGATCGCCGCTGCTTCGCGGGTGATTGAGTTGAAGCGGGCAAGCGTCACGACCCAGCCGGCAGAGGACGCGCCGGAGGTTGAAGCAGCCGTGTAGCGCCGGCGACGCAAGATCCATCGTGCCGCGCCGGTGCACTGTCGAGCGGCCTGGCCTCCGGTCGTCGCGCGCCGAACCTTCCGCGGCGCTTTCGCGACCCTTCGCGCGCCCCACCCAACAGCAACCCCGCAAACAAAAAAGGCCGCCCCGAAGGGCGGCCTTTTCTTCAAGCAAAGCAGCAGGACCTTACTTCCCAGCCGGCGCAGCCGCCTCGCCCCCGCTGGTCAGCCCGCGCTTCTCGAGCAGCGGCTCGATCTGCGGCGCATGGCCGGCGAAGTTCTGGAACAGCTGCATCGCATCCACGCTGCCGCCCTTGGACAGCAGCGTCTTGCGGAAGTGGTCGCCGTTCTCGCGGCTCAGGCCACCGTGCTCGCGGAACCACTGCTGCGTGTTCGCGTCCAGCACCTCGGACCAGATGTACGCGTAATAGCCCGCCGCATACCCGCCCATGATGTGGCTGAAGTACGGCGTGCGGTAACGCGGCGGCACCGGCGCATAGGCGATGCCATCGGCGGCCAGCGACTGCACCTCGAACGGCATCACGCCGGCCGCGTCCGGCACCTTGTCGGCCGACAGCTGGTGCCAGTTCTGGTCCAGCATCGCCGCGCCCAGGTACTCGGTCGTTGCGAAGCCCTGGTTGAACTTCGACGCCGCCACCACCTTGTCCAGCAGCGCCTGCGGCATCGCCGCACCGGTCTGGTAGTGCTTGGCGTAGTGCTGCAGGATCGACGGATAGTCGGCCCACATCTCGTTCACCTGCGACGGGAACTCCACGAAATCGCGCGGCACGCTCGTGCCCGAGAAGTACGGGTACTTCACGTCCGAGAACATGCCGTGCAGCGCATGGCCGAACTCATGGAACATCGTCGTCACTTCATCCCACGTCAGCAGCGTCGGCTGGCCGGCCGGCGGCTTGGGGATGTTGAGGTGGTTGGCCACCACCGGCCGGTCACCGGTCAGCGCCGACTGCGACACGTACGAGTTCATCCAGGCGCCACCGCGCTTGGAAGCACGCGCGTACGGATCGTGGATGAAGATCGCCAGCTGCTTGCCGTCCGCGTCGAACACGTCATAGATGTAGATGTCGTCGCGGTACTTCGGCAGGTCGTGGCGCTCCTTGAAGGTCAGGCCGTATTCCTGGTTGGCGGCATAGAAAACGCCGTTCTCCAGCACGTTCTTGAACTCGAAGTACGGCTTGAGCTGCGATTCGTCGAAGTTGTACTTCGCCTGGCGCACCTTCTCGCTGTAGAACGCCCAGTCCCACGGCTCCAGCTTGAAGGTCGGCTTGCGCGCGGCCTTCTGCTCGGCGTCGATCATCTTCTGCAGGTCGGCCGCCTCGCGCTTGGCGTTGGCCACCGCCGGCGGGGCCAGCTGGCCCAGCATCGCGTTGACCGCTTCGGGCGTCTTGGCGGTCTGGTTTTCCAGCGAATACGCCGCGTAGGTCGGGAAGCCCAGCAGCTTCGCCTTGTCGGCGCGCAGCTTCATGATGCGCGCGACCAGCGCGGTGTTGTCGAACTCGCCGCCGTGGCTGCCGCGGTTCACCGAGGCCTCGAAGATGCGCTGGCGCAGTTCGCGGTTCTTCAGCTGCGCCAGCGGCGGCTGGCCGGTGGTGTTGAGCAGGGCGATGACGTACTTGCCGTCGAGCTTGCGCGCCTTGGCCGCTTCGGCGGCGGCGGAGATCTGCTCCTCGGACAGGCCGTCGAGCTGCTTGACGTCATCCACCACGACGGCGGCGGCGTTCACCTCGGCCAGCACGTTCTGGCTGAACTGCGTGCCCAGGCGCGCCATCTCGGCGTTCATCGACTTCAGCGTCGCCTTGTCGGCGTCGGAGAGCTTGGCGCCATCGCGCACGAAATCGGTGTAGTACTTCTCGACCAGGCGCACGCCTTCGGCGTCCAGGTCCAGCGTATCGCGCTTGTCGTACAGCGCCTGGATACGCGCGAACAGCTTGCCGTTGAGCGAGATCGCATCGCGGTGCGCGGCGAACTTCGCCGAGTAGTCGGCCTGCAGCTGCTTGCGGGTGTCGTTGGTGTCGGTGCCTACCAGGTTGAAGAACACCGTGGTGGCGCGGTCCAGCACCTGGCCGCTCTTCTCCAGCGCGATGATCGTGTTGTCGAAGGTCGGCTTGGCCTTGTTGTTGGCGATGGCCTCCACTTCCTTGAGCTGCTGCGCCATGCCGGCATCGAAGGCGGGGGCGAAGTCGCTGTCCTGGATCTTGTCGAACTGCGGGTAGTGCAGCGGCAGCGGGCTTTCGCTGAAGAACGGGTTGGCCGAGGCCGGGGTGGCGGCAGTGGCGGCGGTAGCGCTCATGGCATCGAGGGCGTTGGCGAAGGCGGGAGTGGTCGCGCCGAGGGCGACGGCCAGGGCCAGGGCAAGGCGGGTGGTCAAGGAGGACTCCTCACAGAATACGGAATCCCCGAGGCTACCCGATGCCCCGGGCCGGCCGCCCGTGACGAAAGACATGCGACATACCGGTTCTACAGCACTTCGAACTGGCGGACGATGAAGAGCAGCTGGTAGGCCAGCCCGGCCAGGGCGAATACCGCGTGGTAGGTGGCGTTGCGGGTGGCGAGGGCGATCAGGCTGAATGCGTCGAAGGCCAGGTCGCGCGCGAGCATTTCCGGGGCCAGCGCGGCGAAATAGGTGGCGCCCTTGATGCGGGTGTCGGCCAGGTCGATCACGTAGGCCAGCGCGAGCAGGCCGAAGAACCAGGCCCGGCGCTGGTAGAAGTAATCGCGCCAGTCGGCGTATTCGTCGATGTTTTCCGGCAGCACCAGCGTGCACAGCAGGTACAGCAGCAGGGCGTAGAGGGTGACGAACAGGTAGAGGTTGAACGTCCACTGGGTCACCAGGCTGAGCCGGTATTCCCACCACCAGAACGAGAGCAGGTACAGGAACATCGACCCGGCCCAGACCAGGTGCACCCAGTACACGCGCTTGCGGCCGGGGTGTTCGATGATGCGCGCGAGCTGGCGCAGCAGGTGGGTCAGGCCCAGGCCGACCACCATGCCCAGCACGATGCGCATGTGGATGAAGCCCTGCGACAGCGCATCGACGGACGTGGCCATGCCCGGTTTCCACGAAGGACCCGTGCCGATGGTGTGCCGGGCCGGGCGGCAATTCAAGCCGGCGCGCACGCGGCGGCGGCCTGGATTATGCTGGCCGTGCAGATGCAGGGGGATGCAGTGACCACCGTCTACGATTTCAGCTACCACGACAGCGCGGGCGTGCGCCATCCGCTGTCCGCGTATCGCGGCCAGGCGTTGCTGCTGGTGAACGTGGCCTCGCGTTGCGGCTTCACGCCGCAGTACACCGGGCTGCAGGCGCTGTGGCGCGAGTACCGCGAGCGCGGCCTGGTGGTGATCGGCTTTCCGTGCAACCAGTTCGGGGCGCAGGAGCCGGCCAGCGACGAGGCGATCCGCATGTTCTGCGCGCTCGAATACGACGTGGATTTCCCGCTCTCGCGCAAGATCGAGGTCAACGGCGACGGCGCCGACCCGCTGTGGCAATGGCTGCGGCGCGAACGTCGTGGACTGTTGGGCACCACGCGGGTGAAGTGGAACTTCACCAAGTTCCTCGTCGATCGCGAGGGCGCGGTGCGCGCGCGGTTCTCACCGACCACCAGGCCCCAGGCGCTCGCCACGCGGATCGAGCATGTGCTGCGTTGAGTCGACGTGGGCGGCGGGCGAGTGTCGCCTGGCGTTCCGGGCGATGGGCAGCGCGTTGCGCGTGGAGATCAGCGGGGTCACCGACACCCATCAATCGCGGCTGGCCTGCTGGACGCGGCTGACCGAGGAAGCGGCACGCTGCCAGGCCAGCGGCGTGCTGGCGGTGGATGCGCGCGAGGGCACGCTGGCCTCGCCGGGGCAGTGGCACGACGTGCTGGCGTCGCTGGACATCGATGCGCTGCGCACGATGCCGCTGGCGTTCGTGGGGCGCTGGCCGCGCTATACGGAGCTGGAGGTGTTGAACCTCTCGCTGATCGAGCGCGGGTTCCGGGCGCAGGTGTTCGACGACGAGGCCGCCGCCGAACGCTGGTTGCGCTATGGCGAGCACGGGGGCGCGTGGCCCCCGGGCGATCACTTCTCGACGAAGGCGCGTTCGAACACGTAGTGGCCGGGCTGGCCGATGCGCGGCGAGGCCTGGAAGCCCCGCGCGTCGAGCACGGTGCGCAGGTCGGCGAGCATCTGCGGGCTGCCGCAGATCATGAAGCGATCGTTGGCGACATCCAGCGGCGGCAGGCCGAGGGTGCGCTGCATTTCGCCGTTTTCCATCAGCTCGGTGAGGCGGCCGCGGTTGGGGAAGTCCTCGCGGGTCACCGCCGGGTAGTAGAGCAGCTTGTCGCGCAGGGTGTCGCCGAGGAACTCGTGCTCGGGCAGGTCCTTTTCGAAGTAGCCGCGGTAAGCAAGGTCCTTCACGAAGCGCACGCCGTGGGTGAGGATCACCTTGTCGAAGCGTTCGTAGGTTTCCGGGTCCTTGATGACCGACAGCCACGGGGCCAGGCCGGTGCCGGTGCCGAGCAGGTAGAGGTGGCGGCCGGGGTGCAGGTCGGAGATGAGCAGGGTGCCGGTGGGCTTCTTGCCGACCAGGACCTGGTCGCCGGGCTTGATGTGCTGCAGGCGCGAGGTCAGCGGGCCGTTGGGCACCTTGATGCTGAAGAATTCGAGCTGTTCTTCCCAGTTGGCGCTGGCGATGGAATAGGCGCGCAGCAGCGGGCGGGTTTCCGTCTCCAGGCCGATCATGACGAACTGGCCGTTCTCGAAGCGGAAGCCGCTGTCACGGGTGGTGGTGAAGCTGAAGTAGTCGTCGGTCCAGTGCCGGACCTCGAGCACCGTTTCGGCGCCGAAAGCGGAAGACATGCCGGGGAGTTCTTATGGGGGAATCCGTACCAATTCTACCCCAAATGCGAGCGGCTCTCATTGGGGTGGGTTTTTCGGGGCATTGGTCGGCTGGCCGGCTGGGCTGCACGGCCCGCGGGGGCGAAGCGCTTTCGGGACACGCCGTGTACCCATCCATGGGGGCTCGTCGGCGACATCCATGTCGCCAACGGTCCCGAAAGCGCTTCGCCCCTGCGGACCCCTCGCATCAGCTCGACCGGATGACACAAGCCAAGGCGCGTGCCTTCATGCCTTTGGCGGCTCGATCTGCAGGAGTTGGCCCTGCTCTTCGTCCGTCAGGACGTAGACCTTGCCGTCCGCGCCCACGCGCACGTCGCGGATGCGTTGTTCCAGTTCGCCCAGCAGGCGCTCTTCGCCGGTGATGCGCTCGCCGTCCAGGGTCAGGCGGATGAGGTTGCGCTCGGCCAGCGAGCCGAGGAAGAGGCTGTCGTTCCAGGCGCTGCCCGCATGGCCGGTGTAGAACGCCATGCCGCTCACGCCCGGGGATTTGGGCCAGTAGTGGTAGGGCTGTTCCAGGCCTTCGCGGGATTGGCCGACGGATTCGGAAATCGGTTGGCCGGAGTAGTCGATGCCGTAGGTGATCAGGGGCCAGCCGTAATTCTTGCCCGGCTCGGGCAGGTTGATCTCGTCGCCACCCCGCGGGCCGTGCTCGCTCTCCCACAGCTTGCCGCTGCGCGGGTCGAACGCCAGGCCCTGCGAGTTGCGGTGGCCGTAGCTCCAGATCTCCGGGCGCGCGCCGTCCTGGGACACGAACGGGTTGTCCGCCGGGACGCTGCCGTCGAGGTTCAGGCGCACCAGCTTGCCCTGCAGCTTGTCCAGCTGCTGGGACATCATCCGCATCGTGCGCTCGCCCTGGCTGATGAAGACATGGCCCTGGCCATCGAACGCCAGGCGCGAGCCGAAGTGGTTTTCGGCGTCCACCTTCGGCAGCTGGCGGTAGATCACCTGCACCTGTTCGAGGCCGGCGTCGCCGAGCACGCCGCGCGCCACCGCGGTGCCGGCCAGCACGCCTTCGCCCGGTTCGGCGTAGCTCAGGTAGACATGGCGGCTCTGGGCGAAGTCCGGGGCGAGGGCGATATCAAGCAGGCCACCCTGGCCGCGCGCATACACCGCCGGCACGCCGGCCAGTGGCGCCGAGACGCTGCCGTCTGCGCCGATGCGGCGCAGCGCGCCGCTGCGTTCGGTGACCAGGAAGCCGCCGTCGGGCATCAGGGCCAAACCCCACGGATGGTCCAGGCCGGTGGCGAGTTCGCGGACCTGGATCTGCCCGGCCTGGCTCGGCAATGGGCGCGGGGTGGCGGCCTCGGCGCTGCGGGCGCTGGGCGTGGCGGCGGTGTCGGCGTCGTGCTTGCCGCAGCCGGCGAGCAGGGCCAGGCCGAGGGCGAGCGGGAGGAGCAGGGGGCGGGCGGCCTGGGTCATGCGGTAAACCTCGGGTCGTCGGGAAGGCTCAACGATAGCCAGCGGCCTGCAGTTCGAACAGCTCCGCGTAACGGCCGCCCTCGGCCATCAGCTGTTCGTGGGTGCCGGCCGCTTCGAGGCGGCCGTTGGCCAGCACCAGGATGCGGTCGGCCATGCGCACGCTGGAGAAGCGGTGCGAGATCAGTACGGCGGTGCGTTGCGAGGACAGGTCCTTGAAACGCTGGAACACCTCGTACTCGGCGCGCGCGTCGAGCGCGGCGGTGGGTTCGTCGAGGATCATCACCTGTGCATCGCGCAGGTAGGCGCGTGCGATGGCGATCTTCTGCCACTGTCCGCCGGAGAGGTCCACGCCGCTCTTGAAGCGGCGGCCGATCAACTGTTCATAGCCATGCGGCAACGCGTCGATCACCTCGTCGGCCAGCGCGCGGCGCGCGGCGGCCTCGATGCGCGGCTGGTCGTCCATCGCCTCGACCCGGCCCACGCCGATGTTCTCGCCCGCGCTCAGGTGGTAGCGCACGAAGTCCTGGAAGATCACGCCCATGTTGGCGCGCAGGTCGTCCAGGTCGTAGTCGCGCAGGTCGCGGCCGTCGAGCAGGATGCGGCCTTCGTCCGGGTCGTAGAGCCGCGCGAGCAGCTTCACCAGTGTGGTCTTGCCGGCGCCGTTTTCGCCCACCAGCGCCAGTACCTCGCCGGCACGCAGCTCGAAGTCCAGGTGCCGCACCGCCCATTGCCCGGCGTCCGGGTAGCGGAAGCCGACGTTCTCGAACACGAAGCCGCGGGTGATCGGCCGGGGTACCGGCACCGCGTCCGGGCGCGAGGCGATTTCCGGTTCGATGGCGAAGAACGAGAACAGGTCGTCCAGGTACAGGGCCTGCCCGGCCACCTGCGAAAAGCCGATCAGCAAGCCCTCCAGCAATTGGCGCAGGCGCAGGAAGCTGCCGGCGAGGAAGGTCAAATCGCCGATGCTGAAATCGCCGCGGATGGTGCGCCAGGCGATGTACGCATAGGCGACGTAGTAGCCGAGCGTGCCCAGCGCCGCGAGCAGCGTGCCCCACAGTGCGCGGCGGCGTGCCAATGCGCGGTTGGCGAAGTAGTAGCGTTCGGCCAGTTGCCGGTAGCGCTCCACCAGGAAACGGTGGAGGTTGAAGATCTTCACTTCCTTGGCGGTCTCGACGCTGGCGCCGACCTGGCGCAGGTAATCGAGCTGGCGCCGCTCCGGCGTCCACTGGTAGTTGAGCGAATAGCCCAGCGCGTTGAAGTGCGATTCGCCCACGAACGCCGGCACCAGCGCCACCGCGAGCAGCGCGATCAGCCAGGGCGCGTACACCAGCAGGCCGATGGCGAAGCTGGCCACGGTGATGGCGTCCTGCACCTGGCCGAACAGCTGGCTCATCAGGTTCATGCGGCCCATGCTCTGGCGCCGCGCGCGGTCCAGGCGGTCCTGCAGTTCGGGGTCTTCGAAGTCCTCCAGGTCCAGCAGCGCGGCGTGCTCCATCAGGCGCACGCTGGTGGCGTTGTTGAACAGCTCCGAGAGCAGGTTGTCGGCGTAGGCCACCAGCCGGCCGAGCAGGTCCGAGCCGATCGCCAGCCCCAGTTCCAGCGCCAGCAGGGTGAGCAGGTGGTCGAGCTGGCCGCTGGCCAGCGCCGTGCCGAGGTCGTGCAGGCCCGGCGTGCCGCCGGCCAGGCGGATCGCCTCGTCGATGATCAGCTTGCCGATGTACAGCGTGGCCACCGGCATCAGCGCGCGCACCAGGCGCAGGCCGAGGCTGGACAGGGTCAGCCCGGGGCTGGTCTGCCAGATCTGGCGCAGGAACGGCGGCAGGTTGCGCAGGGCATGGAAGCGTTCGCGCAGGCTGGGCTGGCGCGCCGGTGCGGCGGGAGGACTCATGCGGGAATTCTCGCCCCGCGGCGGGGCGAGCGGAACCGGGGCGCGACGATCAGCCGTCTTCTTCCAGGTCGAATTCGGCCGTCGAGCCCGGGCCGCCCTGGTGGTCGGCGCCGCGCACGGCCTGGCCCGGCGGGCCGAAGGAGGCGCTGCCGTCGTCCACGTTGAGCAGGTTGCGCACGCCGGCCACGCCCGGCAGCGTGGCCACCAGCCGCTCGGCGCGCTGCTTCATCGCGCGCTCGGGGACGTCGCCGCTGAGCAGGACGTGGCCATCCTGCACCTGGATGAGGATTTCGCCGGCGTCGATGTCGGCCTCGTCGGCCAGCGCGCGGATGACGTCGTCGACCAGCCGCTGGTCGGGAATCGGGGCGTTTGAAACGGACATGGCCATCCCTGCTCGAGGTGAAGACCGCCATGCTGTGCCCGCCGTCGTGACGACGGCGGCAAGGAAGCGCTTACTCGTCCAGGCGCAGGGTCAGGCACTTGGCCGCGCCGCCGGACTTGAGGAATTCGTCCAGCGGGGTCTCGACGGTGCGGTAGCCCCAGGCGGCCAGCGCCTGGCGCAGCGCCGGGCTGGCGCGGTTGAGCACGATGGCATCGTCCAGGTCCACCGCGTTGCAGGCGAAGGCCAGCGCGTCGGCTTCCTCGACGGCGATGCGCATGTGCGCCGGGATCCGCGAGGCGATGCGCGACTGGGCGATCTCGTCGAAGGCGGCCGGGTAGTACAGCAGGCGGCCATCGCGCAGCGGGCAGAAGCAGGTGTCCAGGTGGTAGAAGCGCGCATCGACCAGCCGCAGCGGCACCACGTCCACGTCGAGCATGCGCTCCAGTTCCGGCGCGACGGCGGCGTCGGAGCGGTGGCCGTGGCCCATCCACAGCAGCCGGCGCTGGCCACGGTCGAACAGCGCATCGCCGGCGCCCTCGAAGTGCAGCGGCTCGGGCAGCGGACGGATGCGGTAGCCGGCGCGGCGGAACCAGTCGATGCACAGCGGCTCCTCGCCGCGGCGTTCGGCGTGGCGGAAGCGGCTGGGCACGAAGGTGTTGCCTTGCACCAGGCCGGCGTTGGCGGTGAACACCAGGTCCGGCAAGCCGGGGGCCGGGGCGAGCAGGTCCACCTCGGCGTGCGCGGCCAGCTGGGCCTGCAATGCCTGCCACTGGCTGGTCGCGCGCGCGGGGTCGGTGTCGTGGACGTGGCCGGCCATCCACGGGTTGATGACGTAATCCACCGCGAAGTATTCCGGCGCGCAGAGCAGCAGGCGGTGGCGCACCGCGGGGCTGTCGTCGTTGGCGGCCAGGGGCAGGGTGACTTCGCCGGCGAACACCGGCAGGCCGTGCTTGTCGTCCATCGTGCAACTCCGCGGGGGGCAGGGAACGCAGACCGTAGCGGTGGCGTGTTGCACGCAGGTGTCCGGCACGGCCGGCCGGCGGGCCGCTTACGGCAGCTCGGGCTGCAGGCCCACGCCCAGGCGGTTCCAGGCGTTGATCAGCGCGACGGCCATGGTCACCTCGGCGATTTCCTTGTCGTCGAAGTGCGCCTTGAGCGCCTCGTAGGTCGCATCGGCCGGCGCGCCGTCGGGCAGGCGGGTGAGCGCTTCGGCCCAGGCCAGCGCGGCGCGTTCGCGCGCGTCGAAGAAGCGGCTGTCATGCCAGCCGGCGACGGTGTCCAGCTTGCGCTGCTCCACCCCGGCCTTGCGCAGCGCGGTGGAGTGCATGTCCATGCAGTAGGCGCAGCCGTTGATCTGCGAGACGCGCAGGAACAGCAGCTCGGCCAGTTCGGCGCCGATGCTGCCGGCATGCACCTGCATGCTGGCGGTGGACAGGCCCTTGAAGGCGGTAGGCAGGTGCTGGGTGTAGTCGACGCGATGGAAGTTCATGGATATCTCCTTGGCAGCGGCCACGGTGGCCGCTTTCGATATCCAGGACGCGCCAGCGCGAAGGCGCGTGACAGATGCGTGCGATCAGGCCGGCGGGAGTTTGTCCGGGTTCATCAGCGTCAGCAGTTCGACGATGCGATCGCCGTCGATCACCGCCAGCGTGGCCGAATGCAGCCGGCCGTCCGGGTGGTGGCGCAGGATCGCCGGCTCGCCGTTGACCATGCCCAGGCGCGCCTGCAGCCCCAGCCCGCGCCGCGCCACCGCCCAGTACAGGCGGGCGATGCGTTCGGCGCCGAGCAACGGGCGCAGCGTGGCGGTGACCTTGCCGCCGCCGTCGGAGACCAGCCGCGCGTTGCTGTCCAGCAGCGCGGTAATCGCGCCGGTATCGCCGGACTGCGAGGCGTCCATGAAGCGCGCCAGCAGTTCGCGATGACGGGCGCGCGGCACTTCGAAGCGCGGCCGCTCGGCCTGCAGCCGGGTGCGCGCACGGTGTACCAGCTGCCGGCAGTTGGCCTCGCTGTGGCCGAGCAGTTCGCCGATGCGGGCGTAGTCGTAGTCGAAGGCATCCTTGAGCAGGAACGCGGCGCGTTCTTCCGGGCCGAGCCGCTCCAGCACCGCCAGCAGCGCCAGCGAGACCTGTTCGGCCTGCTCGCGGCGCTGTTCGGGGCCGGGCTCCTCGCTGATCTCCAGCGGCTCGGGCAGCCACGGGCCGATGTAGTGGCGGCGGGCGGTACGCGCGGCGCGCAGGCGGTCCAGCCCCAGCCGGGTGGTGGCGGTGACCAGCCACGCTTCCGGGTCCTGGATCGCCGCCCGGTCGCTGCCGTGCCAGCGCAGCCAGGCGTCCTGCACGACGTCCTCGGCCTCGGCGCGGGCGCCGAGCAGGCGGTAGGCCAGGCTGAACAGACGGGGGCGGTGCTGCTCGAAAAGGGGATCGGTGTTCATGCTCACCAGGACGGAACAGGGTGTGCCGGCGTGACAGGGGCGGCCGCGGGGCCACTTTGCCCTAAAATAGTCGGGTTTCCCCGCAAGCCTTCAGAGCCAGCCGTGACCTCGATCAAGCAGGAAGACCTCATCCAGAGCGTCGCCGACGCGTTGCAGTACATCAGCTACTACCACCCGGTCGACTACATCAAGAACCTGTCCGCCGCCTACGAGCGCGAACAGTCGCCCGCGGCCAAGGACGCGATCGCGCAGATCCTGATCAACTCGCGCATGTGCGCCGAGGGCCACCGCCCGATCTGCCAGGACACCGGCATCGTCACCGTGTTCCTCGAGATCGGCATGAACGTGCGCTGGGACGACGCCACGATGGGCGTGGAGGACATGGTCAACGAAGGCGTGCGCCGTGCCTACAACCACCCGGACAACAAGCTGCGCGCCTCGGTGCTGGCCGACCCGGCCGGCAAGCGCCAGAACACGAAGGACAACACCCCGGCGGTGGTCAACGTGAAGGTCGTGCCGGGCGATACGGTGGACGTGATCGTGGCGGCCAAGGGCGGCGGTTCGGAAGCCAAGAGCAAGTTCGCCATGCTCAACCCGTCCGATTCGATCGTCGACTGGGTGCTCAAGACCGTGCCGACGATGGGCGCCGGCTGGTGCCCGCCGGGCATGCTGGGCATCGGCATCGGCGGCACCGCCGAGAAGGCGATGCTGCTGGCCAAGGAGGCGCTGATGGAGCCGATCGACATCACCGAGCTGCAGCAGCGCGGCGCGTCCAACCGCGCCGAGGAACTGCGCCTGGAGCTGTACGAGAAGGTCAACGCGCTGGGCATCGGCGCGCAGGGCCTGGGCGGTCTGACCACCGTGCTCGACATCAAGGTCAAGGATTACCCGACCCACGCGGCCAACCTGCCGGTGGCGATGATCCCGAACTGCGCGGCCACCCGCCATGCGCATTTCACCCTGGACGGCAGCGGCGCGGTCGCGCTGGACCCGCCGTCGCTGGAAGACTGGCCCAAGCTCACCTACAACCCGCAGAACGCGCGCCGGGTGAACCTGGACACGATCACCCGCGAGGAAGTGGCGCAGTTCAAGCCCGGCGAAGTGCTGCTGCTCAACGGCAAGCTGCTCACCGGCCGCGACGCCGCGCACAAGCGCATGGTCGACATGCTCAACAAGGGCGAGAAGCTGCCGGTGGATTTCACCAACCGCTTCATCTACTACGTCGGCCCGGTGGACCCGGTGCGCGACGAGGTCGTCGGCCCGGCCGGCCCGACCACCGCCACGCGCATGGACAAGTTCACCCGCCAGATGCTGGAGCAGACCGGCCTGCTGGGCATGGTCGGCAAGTCCGAGCGCGGCGATGCGGCGATCGAGGCGATCCGCGACAACAAGGCGGTCTACCTGATGGCGGTGGGCGGTTCGGCCTACCTGGTGTCCAAGGCGATCAAGGCCAGCCGCGTGCTGGCGTTCGAAGACCTGGGCATGGAGGCGATCTACGAATTCGAGGTCAAGGACATGCCGGTGACGGTCGCGGTGGATTCGAGCGGCGAGTCGGTGCACAAGACCGGTCCGCGCGAATGGCAGGCGAAGATCGGCAAGATTCCGGTGGTGGTCGAGCCGGCGTAAGCCGTTTTGTCGTCGAAGCGAAGGGAAAGCCGGGGCATACTCCGGCTTTCTTCGTTTCAGGGAGCACGGAATGCGGATGCGCTGGATACAGGGATGCGCGTGGCTCGGGGTGCTACTGCTGGCGGGCTGCGCATCGCGAACCGACAACGGCGAACCGGCCTTCCTGCGTTCGCCCGAATACCGGCAATACCAGTCGGCCGACCAATGCTTCCAGCGCTGCGCCACCGGCTTCGACCAGTGCCAGGCCACCCCGCACGACCTGCCCACCTGCACCAGCCAGGCCACTTCGGGCAAACACGACCGCTGCGACCAGATCAGCGACCCGGCCAAGCGCAACAACTGCCTGGCGCAGGCGCTGGACTGCAGCGTGCGCGGGCCGGTGGATACCTGCTCGGAGCGTCGCGCGCAGTGCCTGCAGGGCTGCGGCAACTGACGCGCCGCGTACAATCGGCGGGCCCTTCCCGCCGGAGTCGTCGATGAGTGCCGTCCTGTACTACTCGCCCAGCACCGCCGCGCTGGTGGTCCATTGGCTGCTCATCGAACTGGACATCCCGCACGAGTTGCGCGCGCTGGATTTCGAACGGCGCGAGCAGAAATCGGCCGACTATCTGGCGCTCAATCCCGCCGGCGTGGTGCCCACGCTGGTGCTGGAGGGGCAGGTGCTCACCGAGGCGGCGGCGATCGTGATGCACCTGGCCGACCAGCACCCCGCCGCCGGCCTGGCCCCGGCGCCCGGCAGCGCGGCGCGGGCGGACTACTACCGCTGGATGTTCTGGTGCGCGAACACGCTGCAGCCGGCGTATCGCGCGTGGTTCTACCCGGACGAGCCGGCCGGGGCGGGCCACGAGCAGGCGGTGCGCACGCAAGCGCGTGCGGTGATCGAGCGCGCGTGGGACCGGCTGGAGGCGCACCTGGCCGCGCACGGTCCGTACCTGCTCGGCGCGCAGCCGAGCGCGGCGGATTTCATGATGACCATGCTGCTGCGCTGGTCGCGCAACATGCCGCGGCCGAGCGACGACTGGCCGGCGCTGCGCGCCTACGCGCGGCGGATGAAGGACCGGCCGGCCTTCGTGGAGACCTACCGGCGCGAAGGCATCACCGACTGGACCTGAGCCTCAGTACCACTCCAGCAGCGAGACGCCCACGCCGATGTAGGTCGCCTTGTGGTTGTAGTCGATCAGGCTCTCGCCATAGCCGTCGAACACCTGCACGTGGCCGCGCAGCAGGTTGGTGATCGGGAAGCCGTAGTCCAGCTGCAGCGCGCCGTGCGAGCGATCGCCGCCGCGCAGCGAGTGCCGCGCCATCAGCGAGACTTCGTGGCCGTTGCGGTTGTACACGAGCGTGGCGTCGCCGCGGCCCATGTAATCCTCGATGTCCGGGTTGTTGTCGTCGCTGCGGTCTTCCTTGATGCGGAACCACGGGCGCAGCATCAGCGCCCAGTTCTCGCGGTCCAGGCCGAAGTTGAGGATCACCCGGTTCCAGCTGCGCGAGAGCGGGTCGCTGCGGCCGTTGGACTGGTGGGTCAGCGCGATGCCGGTCATGCGACCGCGCCAGCCGAACAGGCCGTAGTTGTTGCGGAACACCAGCATCGCTTCCGGCTCGTAGTTGGTCTCGCGGAACGGGCGCGATTCCTCGGCGTTGTACGACTGCCAGCGCGAGCTCTGGGTGTAGCCCACCCAGATGTCGCCGTTGTCGTGGAAGACGTCTTCCACCACCTTGGTCTTGAAGCTGAGCTGGAACTTCAGCTCGGTGCTGTCCAGCGGCTGCGGGTCGGTCACCGTGTTGTTCGGGTTCGGCGAGCTCGGCGTCTCGTTGACCTTGCTGGTCCAGAACGCGGGCAGCAGGTACACCGGCTTGTAGGCGCGCAGCTGGAAGGTGCCGAGCTTGGAGTCCTTGGCCAGTTCCCAGCGGCTGTCGAGCAGCGAGCCGCGGCCGGCATTGGCCACGTTCGGGTCGTCGGCCTTGAAGATTTCCTTGGCCTGCTTGCGCTCCTCGCGGGTCTGCGCGCCGGCCAGGGTCTGGCGCTGGGCTTCGCGCGCGGCCTCGGCGGCGGCGTCGGCCTGGGCGGTGTCGGCCGCGGTGTAGCCGAGCGCGCGGTCGTAGCAGGCCAGGCGCATCGCGTCGCTGGAGATGGAGGTGCACGCCGACGGCGAGGCCGGGCTGGCGGTGGTCTCCTGCGCCTGCGCGGCCAGCGGGGCGGCGGCCAGGGCGAGCAGCAGGCAGGAATGAGGTCGGCTCATGGGGACAACGTGCTCCGTGCGGGGGATGGGGGCCGGCTGCGCAGAAAATACCCGATCGCGGGCATGCCGCGCTGCCGGCCCGCTCACAGGAACCATGCGAGCACGAAGAGGCCGAGCATGCAGAAGCCCAGCGCGAACTTGGACGCGGTGCCGAGCAGGATGCCCAGCCACGTCCCCAGCCCCACGCGCGTGGCATGGCCCAGGCGCCGGCTGTGCCAGTACTCGCCGACCCAGGCGCCGGCGAAGGGCCCGACGAACAGCCCGATCGGCAGGAAGAACAGGCCCACGATCGTCCCGATCGCCGAACCCCACAGCGCCCAGCCGCTGGCGCCCAATCGCTGCGCGCCATAGACCGTGGCCAGGAAGTCGATCAGGAAGGAGAGCGCGGTGAGCAGGCCGATCAATACCAGCGGAATCCATCCCACCCGCTCGAAGCCATCACCCCAGGCGGCCACCAGCAGGCCCAGGAATACCAGCGGCAGGCCGGGCAGGGCAGGCAGCAGCACGCCGGCAAAGCCGACCAGCACCAGCACCGCACCGATCAGGTAATAGATGAATGAAGGGTCCATGGCGTGTAGGGGAATCCGGAAATTAGGGGCGAATGGGGGTTGACATTATTGGTTTGGGGTGATTGACACGATGTTTTGGTCGGGTTAAGTTGCAGCCGCTGCGCTTGGCAAGGTCACCGTGAATCGTGGCCTGATGGGGCGATCCGCCAACAGTAGGGCCCTGTACCTCGCTTCTCTCCTTGCAACCAGCCACCCATTGCCGTCTAACCAATCCGATAAAAGCGTCGTCAGGGAGTAGTCGAGATGTCAGAGCGTGAGACCGGTACCGTCAAGTGGTTCAATGATGCCAAGGGCTTCGGCTTCATCAGTCGCGAAAACGGGGAGGACGTGTTCGTCCATTTCCGCGCGATCCAGATCCAGGGGTTCAAGAGCCTAAAGGAAGGGCAGAAGGTCAGCTTCACCGTGGTGCAGGGCCAGAAGGG
The DNA here is from genome assembly GCF_001431645.1 of Stenotrophomonas panacihumi. Classification (GTDB taxonomy): domain Bacteria; phylum Pseudomonadota; class Gammaproteobacteria; order Xanthomonadales; family Xanthomonadaceae; genus Stenotrophomonas_A; species Stenotrophomonas_A panacihumi. Next base: position 68,467 of record NZ_LLXU01000056.1, read on the forward strand.
CCTGCAGGCGGATGCGGTCCAGCCGGTCTGACGGCGCGGTCCCGAGCCCAGCAAAAAGGCCCGCTTGCGGGCCTTTTTGCATTTCCGGGGAAGGAGGCTGCCTCAGCGCAGCACGACCTTGCCGTTGACCACGCGCACGTAGGTGTTCTCGCGGATGCCGCCGAGGTCGCGCTGGTTGACCACGATGACCCGGCCGTCATCCATCTTGACCTGGATGTCGTAGGTATCGCTGGTCACGTTCTTCTGGATGGCGTTGCCGGCCACCGCGCCGGCACCGGCGCCGAGCACGGTGGAGACGTTCTCGTTGCCCTTGCTGCCGCCGGTCTCGTGGGAGATGGTGCGGCCGGCCACCGCGCCGACGATGCCGCCCAGCACCGCGCCGGC
>NZ_LLXU01000057.1 GCF_001431645.1 Stenotrophomonas panacihumi
GCAGACTTCGTGCCAAAAAAGACCCCGGCCTAGGCCGGGGTTTTTTTTGGCACGAAGTCTGCTTGCCATGTTGGACGTACAGGGGAACGACATGAGACTTCAAAGAGGCTTCACGCTAATCGAATTGATGATCGTGGTCGCGATCATTGCCATCCTGGCGGCCATTGCGTTGCCTGCGTACCAGGATTACCTGATTCGAGCCCAGGTGTCGGAAGGCTTCAGCCTTACCTCCGGCGCAAAGGTGGCCGTCGAGGAGTATCACTGGGCGACGGGCGTGGCGCCGGTGAGCAACGAAGAGGCGGGATTGGAAGAAGCAGCGAAAATCTCGGGGAAATACGTCTCGTCGGTCACCGTGGGTGATGGCGGCGGAATCACCGTGGCGTTCGCAAGCCCGGCGGCAAACAGCAAGATTGCGGATGCCGAGCTGCAGCTGGTGCCTGATTGGAGCGGCGAGGGCTCCACGGTGTGGACGTGTGACGGCACTGGCACGACGCTCGACGCGAAGTACCTTCCCACTATCTGCCGCTAGTTCATGGTCTGATAGGTAGCGTGGAATCCTTGCTCCGAAGTAGTGTTCCCGGCCGTACCTGTTTCATGGGAACCCTGGGCGCGGGCGCGGCATTCGCGCTCTGCTGGAGCCTCCAGCTGCCTCCGGCCATGTCATTGCCGATGCTGCTCGTATGCGGTGCGGCGCCTATGTGGTGGCTGGAAGGTCGGCGCGACTGCACACAGGCCGAAGGGCGAACCGAACGGGCGGCGTTTCGCGACTGGGTTCTGGGTGCGCTGGCTGTGGTCACGCTCGTCGCCGCCAGCACGGCAGCCCAACTCAATTGGGGTGGTGCAAAGACCCGCATGATGCTTGACGTCCTCCCCGCCATCGCGGGCGCGGTCGTCCTCATGTTGGTGATTTCCTGGCGAGACTGGCGAGCGGGCTTGCCTGAGGCGGTGTCTTCGCTGGGGACGATCCTTCGCAAGCGGAGCGTGGCATCGGAGGGTGCGCTGACTGTCTTGCTGGGCTGGTGCGTCAAGGCGGTCTTCGTTCCCTTGATGCTGGTTTGGTGCCATGTCTGGCTCGCGCTTGCCGTGCAAGCGTCCATCGTGCCGACCGTGCTTGGCGGATTCATGGTTGTCGTGGCATTCCTCTATGCCATCGACACCTGCTTTGCGGTAATCGGCTACGTCAACACCAGTGCCCGGATTGCCGCGCAGATTCGGTCCGTTGATCAAACCTGGTTGGGCTGGTTATCCGCGCTGGTTTGCTACCCGCCTTTGAGTGTCCTCGTGCTGGACACTTGGCTGGTCTACAAGACTTCCGAGGACTGGTTGCATTGGTTTGCACGGTTCCCGACCTTCGGAACCTTCTGGGGCTTCCTGGTCGTGCTGACGACCGGGATATACGTCTGGGCGACGGTGGTGTTTGGTCCTCGATTCTCCAATCTGACCTATCGAGGGCTGATTACCGCCGGCCCCTACAGGTTTGTTCGTCATCCGGCGTATCTGAGCAAGAACCTTTCCTGGTGGCTGATCTTCACTCCCTTCCTGTCATCTCAGGGGTGGAGAGTTGCCGTGACGCATTCTCTGGCCCTGCTGGCGATCAATGGCATCTACTGGCTGCGGGCGCGGACCGAGGAGAGACACTTGTTGCGCTATCCCGAATATCGGGCCTACGTCGACTGGATTCGGCGCAACGGTGTGTGGGCCTCGCTGATGGGGAGGCGTGGTCGTGAGATGGCCTGATCGCCGCAGCGTGCGCTGGGGGGCTTGTCTGCTCGCTGCCGCGCTGGCGGGATGCGCAAAGCAGACACCTGATCAGTGCCTCCAGGATGCCATGGCCACTCCGGAACTGTTTGGTGGTCTCATGATCGTGGGCACGGGGTCGAGTGCCACGTGGATATACGCGGATGACGCTGCGAAAGCCCGGCGAGGCCGGTCTCAGGCCGCCGCCAGTCTCACCAAGCCACTCGTGGCCGCGGAAATCGCGCGCATGGTGGCAAGAGGGGATGTCGCCCTGGATCAGCCCATCTCGGCGGCATTGCCTGACGTGGAGATGGATGACAAGGTGTTTGGGCGTGTCACGATACGCCGACTTTTGCAGCATACGGCCGGCTTCGATCAGGGGGTAAGCGGGGAGCCATTGCTTCAGGTCAGCGGAGCGGAGCGCTGCCCTGCGGCCGCCCGCGCAGTCCTGGCTCGTCCCCTCGATTTCGCGCCGGGAGCGAGAGTTGTCTATAGCAACGCGGGTTATTGCCTGCTCGGCGAGGTCATCAAGCGTCACGATCCCGGGCTGACGCCTGGCCTGCGACAGGCACTGGGAGCGCGCTTTGGCGCAGCAGGCGGGTGGCATAGCCCGCTTGATCAGCTTTATGAAGCGCTATCGAAGACCTTGCCCGTACCTGACCTGCCGCCGGAGGCGAAGTTGCCGGACGGCTCCTACTACGGGTTTGCCTGGCGGCGGTGGCCGGAAGGCGCCGACATGCCACCCTGGACACACTTTGGTCGTTTGCCGGGTACGTTCTCGGTCGCACTGACGGATGGGCGGTCACATCTGCTGGTTGCGCATTTCCGGGGCGACCCACTGGACTACAATGAAACCGGCAAAGCCTTCTCGCGAAAGGCTTGGCGCTGTCTTGCGGACTGGCGCGGGGACGCTGATCATTCGGCGGCGCCAGGGCGCGGCTAACACATCGGATATCGGGGAACTTCAATGAACGCAGTAGCCACCGCCAACCTGGTCGGCATCACCGGCATCGCTCGCCGCCTCGTGCAGGACGGCGCCATGGACGAGGCCGCCGCGCGCGTGGCCATGGACCAGGCGGCCGCCGCCAAGGTCCCCCTCCCGCAGTGGTTCGCCGAGAAGAAGCTGGTCTCCGCCGCCCAGCTCGCCGCCGCGAATGCGGTTGAGTTCGGCATGCCGCTGATGGACGTCTCGTCCTTCGACAGCAGTCAGAACGCCATCAAGCTGGTCAGCGAAGAGCTGCTGCAGAAGCACCAGGTGCTGCCGCTGTTCAAGCGTGGCAACAGGCTGTTCGTCGGTGTCAGTAATCCCACCCAGACCCGCGCGCTGGATGACATCAAGTTCCACACCAACATGGTGGTGGAGCCGATCCTGGTCGACGAAGACCAGATCCGCCGCACGCTGGAGTCCTGGCAGGCCAACCACAGCAACATCGGCGACGCCCTGGGCGGCGGCGATGATGATGGCATCGCCAATCTCGACGTCGACAGTGGCGGCGACGAAGACATGGGCAGCACGGAAGCCGGCGTCGACGCCAAGGGCGACGACACCCCGGTCGTGAAGTTCGTCAACAAGGTGCTGGTCGATGCGATTCGCAAGGGCGCATCGGACATCCACTTCGAGCCTTACGAAGAGGACTACCGCGTCCGCTTCCGCATCGACGGCCTGCTGAAGAACGTCGCCAAGGCGCCGGTGAAGCTCAGCCAGCGCATTGCCGCGCGCCTGAAGGTCATGTCGCAGCTGGACATCGCCGAAAAGCGCGTGCCACAGGACGGCCGCATCAAGCTCAACCTCTCCAAGTCCAAGCAGATCGACTTCCGCGTCAGCACGCTGCCCACGCTGTTCGGCGAGAAGATCGTGCTACGTATCCTCGACGGCAGCGCCGCCAAGCTCGGCATCGACAAGCTCGGCTACGAGCCAGTGCAGCAGAAGCTGTTCCTGGAAGCCATCCACAAGCCCTACGGCATGGTGCTGGTCACCGGCCCGACCGGCTCGGGCAAGACGGTGTCGTTGTACACCGCGCTGGGCATCCTCAACGACGAGACGCGCAACATCTCCACCGCCGAGGACCCGGTCGAAATCCGACTGCCCGGCGTGAACCAGGTGCAGCAGAACAACAAGCGCGGCATGACCTTCGCCGCCGCGCTGCGCTCGTTCCTGCGACAGGATCCGGACATCATCATGGTCGGCGAAATCCGCGACCTGGAAACCGCCGAGATCGCCATCAAGGCGGCGCAGACCGGCCACATGGTGCTCTCCACGCTGCACACCAACGACGCGCCGCAGACCATCGCGCGCCTGATGAACATGGGCATCGCCCCGTACAACATCACCAGCTCGGTCACGCTGGTGATCGCCCAGCGCCTGGCGCGCCGCCTGTGCTCGAACTGCAAGCGCCCGGTGCAGCTGCCGGAGAATGCGCTGCTGGCCGAAGGCTTCACGCCGGCGCAGATCGCCGCGGGTATCGAGCTGTACGAGCCGGTGGGCTGCGATGAGTGCACCGAGGGCTACAAGGGCCGTACCGGCATCTACCAGGTCATGCCGATGACGGACGAGATTTCGACCATCATCCTGGCTGGTGGCAATGCGCTGCAGATCGCCGAAGCCGCGCAGACGATCGGCGTGAATGACTTGCGCCAGTCCGCGCTGCTGAAGGCTTCGCAGGGCATCACCGGCCTGGCGGAGATCAATCGCGTCACCAAGGACTGACGTCCTCGCATCGTGGAAATGCAAAGGCCGCCCTCGGGCGGCCTTTTGCTTTGGGGCGATGATGCCTCGCCCTCACTCCATCCCAAGCTTCTTCAGCTTGTACCGCAGCGCCCTGAACGTGATGCCCAGCTGCGCCGCCGTGCGCGTCTTGTTCCAGCGATTCTCTTCCAGCGCCTTCTGGATCGCCGCGCGTTCCAGCTGCTCGATATACGAGGGCAGCGCGGCCGCACCCGGCTCCACGTCCACCACCGCTTCCAGCTGCTCGATCGGCGTGCCGGCCACCCGCGCACCATTGTGCTGCGGCAGCCGCAGGTCGCTGGCGCTGATCTGGTCGTCCTCGGCCAGGGCCAGCGCGCGTTCGAGGATGTTCTCCAGTTCGCGCACGTTGCCCGGGAATCGGTAGTGATCCAGTGCCTCCAGCGCGGAAGGCGACAGCAGCGGGATCGGCCGCCCGTGGCTGCGCGCCAGCCGGGCCAGGATCGCCGCGGCCAGCTGCGGCAGGTCACCGCCGCGCTCGCGCAGCGGCGGCACGCGCAGTTCGATCACGTTGATGCGGTAGTACAGGTCGTGGCGGAAGCGGCCCTCGGCGACGAGGTCGGCCAGGTCCTTGTGCGTGGCCGAGAGAATGCGCACGTCCACCGGCACCTCATTGGCGGCGCCGACCGGGCGCACCGACTTCTCCTGGATCGCGCGCAGCAGCTTGACCTGCATCTGCAGCGGCAGCTCGGCGATCTCGTCCAGGAACAGCGTGCCGCCGTTGGCGGCCTGGAACAGGCCCGGCTTGTCGGTATGGGCGCCGGTGAAGCTGCCCTTCTTGTGGCCGAAGAACTCGCTTTCCATCAGCTCGGCCGGGATCGCGCCGCAGTTCACCGGCACGAATGCGCCGCCGCTGCGCGCGCCCTGTTCGTGGATCGTGCGGGCCACCAGCTCCTTGCCCACGCCCGATTCGCCCAGGATGTACACCGGCGCCTGGCTGCGGGCGACCTTGGTGATGGTGGCGCGCAGCGATTCCATCGCCACCGAGTCGCCAAGCAGGCGGCTGGCCTGTTCCGGCGGCGGAGGCGGGGGCACCGGTCGCTCGGCGTTGTTGAGCTCCAGCGCGTGGCGCACCAGCCCGCGCAGCACCGAGATGTCCACCGGCTTGCTGACGAAGTCGAATGCCCCGGCCTTCAGCGCTTCCACGGCCAGGTCCATGCTGCCGAAGGCGGTGATCATGGCCACCGGCGTGCGCGGGTAATGGCGGGCGATCTCGGTCACCAGCTCGATGCCATTGCCGTCCGGCAACCGCATGTCGGTGATGCACAGGTCGTAAGGGTTGTTCGCCAGCAGCTCGCGGGCTTCGGCGAGGTTGGCGGCGGTGCTGATGCGCAGGCCCATGCGGCCCAGGGTCAGAACCAGCAGTTCACGGATGTCGCGTTCGTCGTCTACGACGAGGGCGCTTCGGCTGTCGTTCATGAATGTGGAAGATAGCCGAAGGGGCCAGATGCGACAAATATTGCGGGTTTGCGACTTCTGGCGGCAGTCGGCCTGGGTTGAATGCGCGTGTCAGGCATTCAGGCGGGCAGGATCGTGTGCGGGCCGGGCAGGGTGATGCGGAAACAGGCGCCGCCGGCGGGCACGGCCACGTACTCCAGCCGCGCCTGGTTGGCCCGGCACAGCTCCCGGGCGATGTACAGGCCCAGGCCGGTGCCGTGCTCGGACGTGGTGAAGAAGGGCCGGAACAACTGCGCGGCCACGGCTTCGGGGATGCCCGGTCCGCGGTCCATCACGTCGATGACCGCGGTGCGCTCCTGCGCGGCCACGCGCAACCGCACCCGCGCCGGTTCGTCCATCGAACGCCCGTACTTGAGCGCGTTGTGGACCAGCGCGGTGAGGATCTGGTGCAGGTGCTTGGGGTCGACCAGCGCCTGCACCGAGGTCTGCCCGATCACCGCCTCGAGACTGTCGTTCTCCACCGACAAGGTCTGCCGGTACTCCAGCACGAAGCGGCGCACGAACGCGGCCAGGTCCAGGTTCTCCGGGTTGGCGCGCTCGCGCCGCGCCAGGCCGAGCACGCTTTCGACGATGCCGTTGGTGCGCTGGCACTGCTGGTTGATGATCTGCAGCAGGCGGCGGTCGGCCTCGCCGATGGCCGGGGATTCTTCCAGCAGCTGCGCGGCGTAGTTGATCGCCGCCAGCGGGTTGCGGATCTCGTGCGCGAGGCTGGCCGAGAACCGGCCCAGTGCGGAAAGCGTCAGCGATTCGGCCCGGCGCGAGACCACCGTGGCGTCATCGAGGAAAACCAGGGTGAGGTCGCTGTCGGCGAGCAGGCGGGCGAAGCGCGGCTGCACCTCGGGCTGGTCGGGGGACAGCTGGAGTGGGGCGTCATCCTGCTGCCAGCCGTTGCGCCAGCGCTGCAGGCGGCGCGCCAGTTCCGGCGCGGCGCTGGACAGTTCCAACAGCCCGCTGACCGTATTGCCTTCCGCATCGCCGATCAGCGTCATGGCCGCCTCGTTGGCCAGCGTGATGCGATTGCCCGCATCCACCACGAGCACGCCGGTGCGCATGCGCCGGATGATCAGCTCGTTGACCTCGAACAGGTTGGCCACCTCGGCGCCGCGGCGCTCGGCCAGTTGCTGGTTGCTGCGCGCGCGCTGGCCAATCTGGTAGCAGATGTAGGCGATGGCCAGGTAGCTGGCGGCGAACATGGCCAGTTCGGCCAAGGTGCGGTTGCTCTGGCTGCCCTCCAGCACGCTCCACAGGTACTCCATCACCGTGGCGGTGCAGGCGACCACCGCCACGCCCATCGCCAGGCGCAGCGGCAGCAGCATGCCCGCGGCGGCGATGTTGAACAGCAGCATCATCGAGATGCCGGCGCTGGCCGTGGGCAGGGCGTGGGTCATCAGCGCCGCGGCGACGATGTCCACCGTCACCGAGCAGAACACGATGGTGTTGAGCCACTGCTCCTTGCGGCCCCACGCCAGCAGGCCTAGCGCCAGCAGCAGGTAGGCCACCGCCAGCGCCTGCGCCAGTTGCGGCAGGCGCGCCTCGCCCACCAGCGCCGAGAGCGGGCTGAATACCAGCGCGGCAATCAGACCGGCAACCAGCACCCGGTACAGGGCGAAGAAATACAGCTCGCGCCGGGGGACGGACTCGATGCGGTCGATGAGTGAAGCGCTGGGCGACAAGCCGAACTCCCCTTCGGTTTGGTCAGGGGCCGAGTATAGGCCGCCGCACTGGCCAGCCAGCAGGCGCCGCCTCCGCCCCTTCACGCGGCCGGGCCCGTCCCCGCCACGATAGTCCTTCTCGATTTTGCGCCACGGGGCGCGGTGGGCGACAATAGGCGGCCCGCTTGTGCGCCTTGGCCGTGGTTTTCGGCCGCCGGCGCACGTTTCCGGCGGTCGAATTCCTTTTCCCACGGTGACGCATGAATTTCCACGAATACCAGGCAAAACAACTGCTTGCCGAATACGGCATCCCGGTTCCGGCCGGCAAGGTTGCTGCGACGGCCGATGAAGCGGTCGAAGTGGCCAAGTCCCTCGGCAACGGCCCCTGGATGGTCAAGGCGCAGATCCATGCGGGCGGCCGCGGCAAGGCCGGCGGCGTCAAGTTCTGCAAGACCGTCGATGACGTGAAGGCCGCTGCCGGCAAGATGCTCGGCACCAAGATGGCCACCTACCAGACCGCCGGCGTCGAGCTGCCGATCAACCTGGTGCTGGTGACCACCGCCGGCGAGATCGTCAAGGAGCTGTACCTGTCGGTGCTGGTCGATCGTGGCACCCGCACCATCAGCTACATCGCCTCGTCCGAGGGCGGCATGGAGATCGAACAGGTCGCCGCCGAAACCCCGGACAAGATCCACACCCTCAACGTCGATTTCGTCGAGGGCGTGCAGGGTTACCACGGCCGTGACATCGGCTTCAAGATGGGCCTGACCGCCAAGCAGGCCGGCCAGTTCGCCAACATCATGGTGAACCTGTACCGCATCTTCAACGAGAAGGACCTGGCCCTGGTGGAGATCAATCCGCTGGCCATCCTGGACGACGGCAACCTGTACGCGCTGGACGGCAAGTTCAACAGCGACGACAACGCCAACTTCCGCCACAAGGAACTGGTCGCCATGCGCGACAAGTCCCAGGAAGACGAAACCGAAGTCACCGCTTCGGAGCTGGACATCAACTACGTCACCATGGACGGCAACATCGGCTGCATGGTGAACGGCGCCGGCCTGGCGATGGCCACCATGGACGTCATCAAGCTCAACGGCGGCGAGCCGGCGAACTTCCTGGACGTGGGCGGCGGCGCGAACAAGCAGCGCGTGATCGAGGCGTTCAAGCTGATCCTGTCCTCGGACAAGGTCGAGGGCATCTTCGTCAACATCTTCGGCGGCATCGTCCGCTGCGACATGATCGCCGAGGGCATCATCGCCGCGGTGAAGGAAGTGGGCGTCAAGGTTCCGGTCGTGGTGCGCCTGGAAGGCACCAACGTGGAAGAAGGCAAGCAGCTGCTGCGCGACAGCGGCATGGCCATCATCCCGGCTGACAACATCAACGACGGCGCCAAGAAGGTCGTTGAAGCCGTCAAGAACGCCGCCTGATCCGACACCGAAGGAAATCCAATGTCTGTTTTGATCAATAAGAACACCAAGGTGATCGTGCAGGGCTTCACCGGCCAGCAGGGCACCTTCCACGCCACCCAGATGATCGAGTACGGCACCCAGGTCGTCGGCGGCGTCACCCCGGGCAAGGGCGGCACCACCCACATCGACCTGCCGGTGTTCAACACCGTCGCCGACGCCGTGGCCAGCACCGGCGCCGACGCCTCGGTCATCTACGTCCCGCCGCCGTTCGCGGCCGACGCGATCCTCGAAGCGGCCGCGGCCGGCATCAAGGTCATCGTGTGCATCACCGAGGGCATCCCGGTGCTGGACATGTTGCGCGTCAAGAACGTGCTGACCCGCTCGTTCCCGGAGACCGTGCTGATCGGGCCGAACTGCCCCGGCGTGATCACCCCGGGCGAGTGCAAGATCGGCATCATGCCGGGCCACATCCACATGCCGGGCAAGATCGGCATCGTGTCGCGTTCGGGCACCCTGACCTATGAAGCGGTCAAGCAGACCACCGAAGTGGGCCTGGGCCAGTCGACCTGCATCGGCATCGGCGGCGACCCGATCAACGGCCTGAACTTCGTCGACTGCCTCAAGCTGTTCAACGAAGACCCGCAGACCGAAGGCATCATCATGGTTGGCGAAATCGGCGGCGACGCCGAGGAAGCCGGCGCCGAGTACATCGCCAAGTACGTGAAGAAGCCGGTCGTCGGCTTCATCGCCGGCGCCTCGGCCCCGGCCGGCAAGCGCATGGGCCACGCCGGTGCGATCGCCTCGGGCGGCAAGGGCACCGCGGAAGGCAAGTTCGCCGCGATGGAAGCCGCAGGCGTCACCACCGTCCGTTCGCCGGGCGACCTGGGTGCCGCGATCGCCGCGCGCCTGAAGAAGTAATTCGACGCCTCGGCGTTGATGGGAAAGGCCGCCTCCGGGCGGCCTTTTCTTTTGGTGCCGTGTCCGGCGGCCAGGTTCGCGATCCCGCGCATCTGGAATAATGGGCGTGCAGCGCAGCCCGTGGCTGTCCGCGCCGCCCTCGCGCGCGGGCACACGGACCTTTTCCCCCGTGCGGCCCTCCGGCCGCCGGCGCCACACCGAGGCACCGCATGTCGCAGACGCTCCGCATCGCCCTGGCCCAATTCGACTTCCCCGTCGGCGCCGTGGCCGGCAACACCGCGCGCATCATCGAGTTCATCGCCCAGGCGCGCGACGAATTCGGCGCCGACCTCGTGCTGTTCCCCGAGCTGGCGCTCAGCGGCTATCCGCCGGAAGACCTGCTGCTGCGCCCCGGCTTCCTGTCTGATTGCGAGCAGGCCGTGCAGCGCATCGCGCAGGCCGCGCAGGGCATCGTGGCGGTGGTCGGCTGGCCGCAGAGCGCGGGCAGCGTGGTCTACAACGCCGCCTCGGTGCTGCGCGAAGGCCGCGTGGCGCATACCTACCGCAAGCGCGAACTGCCCAACTACGCGGTGTTCGACGAGCGGCGCTATTTCGACGTGGACCCGGACGGCGGCAACTGCGTGTTCGAGGTCAAGGGCGTGCCGGTGGGCCTGGTGATCTGCGAGGACCTGTGGTTCCCCGAGCCGTTGCGCGGCACCGTCGATGCCGGCGCCGAGCTGGTGCTGGTGCCCAACGCCTCGCCGTTCGAGCGCGGCAAGCACGCCCAGCGCGACGCGCTGCTGGCCGAGCGCACCCGCGAGAGCGGGGCGGCGATCGCCTATCTCAACGTCGTCGGCGGCCAGGACGCGCTGGTGTTCGATGGCGCTTCGGTGGTCGCCGATGGCGACGGCACCGTGCACCCGGCCGCGGCTGCGTTCACCGACCAGTGGCTGGTGGTCGAATACGCCGCCGACGAGCGCCGCTTCCTGCCCGTGGTGTGGATGGACGATGGCGACGAAAGCATGGACGCGCTGGCCTGGCGCGCGGTGGTGCGCGGCGTGCGCGACTACTGCGCCAAGAACGGTTTCCGCAAAGTCTGGCTCGGCCTGTCCGGCGGCATCGATTCGGCACTCGTGCTGGCGATGGCGGTCGATGCGCTCGGCGCGGAGAACGTCACCGCCGTGCGCCTGCCCTCGCGCTACACCGCCGATCTGTCCAACGACCTGGCCGCCGAGCAGTGCGCCACGCTCGGCGTGAAGCTGGAGACGGTGGCCATCGAGCCGGCCTTCGAGGGGCTGCTCGCCGCCCTGGGCCCGATGTTCGAAGGCACCGCGCCGGACATCACCGAGGAGAACCTGCAGTCGCGCAGCCGCGGCGTGATCCTGATGGCGCTGGCCAACAAGTTCGGCGGCCTGCTGCTGACCACCGGCAACAAGAGCGAATACGCGGTGGGCTACGCCACCATCTACGGTGACATGTGCGGCGGTTACGCGCCGTTGAAGGACCTCTACAAGACGGAGGTGTTCGGCCTGGCGAAGTGGCGCAACACCGTGGGCGGCGCGCCGGTGATTCCGCCGGCCGTCATCGCCCGCCCGCCGTCGGCCGAGCTGCGCGCCAACCAGACCGACCAGGATTCGCTGCCGGCCTACGACGTGCTGGACGGCATCCTGTACCGCTACGTGGACCAGGAGCAGTCGCGCGAGGAGATCGTCGCGGCCGGTTATGCGGCCGAGGTGGTGGACAAGGTGCTGCGGCTGGTACGCATCAGCGAGTGGAAGCGCCACCAGGCCGCGCCGGGGCCGAAGGTGTCGCGCCGGGCGTTTGGTCGCGAGCGCCGTTATCCGATCACCAACGGCTACGCTGGCTAGTCCCGCTGCGCGGGCCTAGCCCCCAAAGTTTGCTGCGCAAACTTCGGGCCCCAGCTCTTTGCCTTGCCTATCCCCCGCGCCTTCGGCGCGCCCCCCTTAACAGAAGGGGGGCTCTACCTTCGGATGGATGGTCGGGAGGTGGAGGACAAAAAGAAAGGGCCCTTGCGGGCCCTTTGCTTTTCGTTCGATCAGGGGACTGTTACTTCTTGTCCATGATCGCGTTGCGCTGGCCGGTCGCGGCGGACTTCTCGCCGGCGAAGGGGTTCAGCTTGCGGATCGCCCACGGGTACTTCGGCCACTTGCCGGACAGCCACGGGTGCTGCGGGTCGTTCAGTTCCAGCACGCGGCGGGCATCGTCGGCCAGCTGCTTGTTGCCCAGCTGGGTGTAGGACTCGGCCAGCACGGCGACGGCATCGTACTGGAAGGCGCTCTGCGGGTAGGTTTCCAGCAGGTAGTTGGCACGACCCGTGGCCGAGACCCAGGCGCCGCGGCGCATGTAGTACAGCGCGTTGTCCAGCTCGTGCTGGGCGAACACGTCGCGCAGCACGATCATCCGCGCGCGCGCATCGGCGGCGTAGCGGCTGTTCGGGTAGCGGTCGGCGACGGTGTTGAAGTCGTTGTAGGCCTGCAGCGGGGTGGAGAGGTCGCGGCGGCTCGGGTCCAGCGACCAGACGCGGCGCAGGAAGATCGTGTCGCGGTTGGAGTTCGACAGGCCGCGCAGGTAATACAGGTAGGCGATGTTGCGGTGGGTCGGGTAGGTGCGGATGAAGCGGTCGATGCTCGACACCGCGTCATCGTGCTTGCCCGCCTTGTACTGCGCGTAGGCGATTTCGATCATCGCCTGCTCGGTGTACGGACCGTAGGGGTACTGGGCGATCAGGCGCTTGAAGCTGCCCTCGGCGCCGGCCCAGTTGCCCTTCTTGGCCAGGTTGTGGGCCTTGTTGTACAGCTGCTCGACGGGGACGCCCTCGTCGGGGTTCTTGTCCTTGGCGCCGCGGTGGCAGCCGGTGGCGAACAGGGCCACGACCAGCAGCAGGGCGAACAGGCGGAAGGTCGCGGACATCGTTGCGGAGCGTCGGATCATGGGTCGGGCGGGACGCAGCTGGAAAACGAAAGGGCGATGATAGCCTAGTGGCCTGTCCAGCGACTGAAATTCCCCGCCGGATGCCGATTCCCACCCCTTTGTCGTGCCTTCACCATGTCCCAGACCCCAGCTGATCCCCGCCAGGCCGTCGTGCCCGATGGCGCCGCCGGCCGCCGCTTCGACGCCGTCCTGGCCGAGCTTTTCCCCGAATTCTCGCGCTCGCGCCTGGCCGAATGGATCAAATCCGGCGACGCCCTGCTCGATGGCAACCCGGCGCGCCCGCGCGACCCGGTCAAGGGCGGGGAGGTGGTCACCCTGCAGGCCGTGCTGGAGACCCAGACCCACGCCGTGCCGCAGGACATCCCGCTGGACGTGCTCTACGAGGACGACCAGGTCTTCGTGATCGACAAGCCGGCCGGGCTGGTCGTCCACCCCGGCGCCGGCAACCCGGACGGCACCCTGGTCAACGCCCTGCTGCACCGCGACCCGTCGCTGTCGGCGCTGCCGCGCGCCGGCATCGTCCACCGCCTGGACAAGGACACCAGCGGCGTGATGGTCGTGGCCCGCACGCTGGAGGCGCAGACTGCGCTGGTCGAGCAGCTCTCCGCGCGCGAAGTCCACCGCCAGTACCTGGCCGTGGTGGTCGGGGCGCTGGTGTCCGGCGGCACGGCCAACGCGCCGATCGACCGCCACCCGCGCGACCGCCTGAAGATGGCCGTGCGCGAGGATGGCCGCGACGCGGTCACCCATTTCCGCCTGCGCGAGCGCTTTCGTAGCCACACCGCGCTGGAATGCCGCCTGGAAACCGGCCGCACGCACCAGATCCGCGTGCACATGGCGCACCTGAAGCACCCGATCATCGGCGACCCGCTGTACGGCGGCGCGCTGAAGCTGCCCAAGGGCGCCACCGAGGAACTGGCCGCCGAGCTGCGTGGCTTCAAGCGCCAGGCGCTGCACGCCGAAACGCTGGAGTTCGCCCATCCCGTCAGCGGCGAACCGGTGCGCGCCAGCGCGCCGGTGCCGGCCGACCTGAAGCGGCTGATGGACGCGCTGCGCGCCGATACCGCGCAGGCCGCCGAGCGCGAACGCCGCTGATGGCCACGCCCTGGCTGCCCGCCGACTGGCCCGCGCCCCCCGGCGTGCGGGCGTTGGTGACGCTGCGCCACGGTGCGGGCGTCTCGGCGCCGCCGTTCGATGATTTCAACCTCGGCAACCGCAGCAGCCCGGAAGGCGACGCGCCGGAGTCGGTCGCCGCCAACCGCGCGCAGCTGCAGGCGCTGGCCGGCCTGCCATCCGCGCCGCACTGGCTGCGCCAGGTGCACGGCACCGGCGTGCTGCGGTTCGAGGCGCCGCCCGCCGGGCAGGGCCCCGAATACGAACCCACCGCCGACGCCGCCGTGACCGCCACCCCCGGCGTGGTGCTGGCGATCCTCACCGCCGATTGCCTGCCGGTGGTGTTCGCCGCCGACGATGGCGGCGAGATCGGCGCCGCCCACGCCGGTTGGCGCGGGTTGGCCGATGGCGTGCTCGAACGCACCCTGGCCGCCCTGCGCACGCCACCGTCCCGGCTGGTCGCCTGGCTCGGCCCGGCGGCCGGCCCGCAGGCTTACGAGATCGGCGAGGACGTCCACGCGGCCTTCGTGGCGCACGACCCTGCGGCCGAGGCCGCCTTCGTCGCCACCCGCCCGGGGCACTGGCGCGTCGATCTCTACGCCTTGGCCCGGCAACGGTTGATGGCCGCGGGCGTGCCGGCGGCATCGATCCACGGCGGCAGCCACTGCACGATCTCCGAGCCGGCGCACTTCTTCTCGCACCGCCGCGACCGTCGCAGTGGCCGCCTCGCCACGCTGGCCTGGATCGCGCCATGACGCCGCTGTTCGCCCGCGTGCTGGGGCCGCGCTTCGAGGCGCTGGCCCCACGCGTGCGCGAGCTGCATTCGATCCCGGCCCGGCAAACCTGGTCCGGCGTGGCCCGCATCACGCGCGGGCGGCATCCGCTGGTGGCGCCCTGCGCATGGCTCGCGCGCCTGCCGCCGACCGCGGACAGCGTGCCCGTGCAGGTCGAGTTCGTGGTCGATGCGCGCGGCGAGCAGTGGCTGCGCCAGTTCGGCACGCATCGCATGCCCTCGCGGCTGTGGGACGAAGGCGGCCTCCTGCGCGAACGGCTCGGCGCGCTGCGCTTTGAATTCGACCTGCGCGAAGACGCGGGGCAGATCCACTGGCGCGTACACCGGGTGTGGGCGTTCGGCGTGGTGCCGTTGCCGGTGCGCTGGTTTGGGCAGGTGCGGTGCCGCGAACGCGAGCATGCCGGGCGCTACGAGTTCCTGGTGGATGTCGCGATGCCGCTGATGGGCCCGTTCATGACATACGAGGGCTGGCTTGAGCCGCGCTGAGGCCGACGACGCGGATTGACCAGGCGGGACGCACCTCCTGCGTCCCGCGCAGGCCTACGCCGCGTCCAGCGCTTCCAGATACCGCTGCCGCCAATGATTGATGTCGTTGTGCCGCAGGTGCTCCATCATCGCCTGCCAGCGCTCGATGCGCTTGGGCCGCGACAGCGTCGCCGCCGTGGCGATCGCGTCGGCCACGCCGTCGAGATCGTGCGGGTTCACCAATAGCGCCTCGCGCAACTCGTCCGCCGCGCCGGCCAGCAGCGAAAGCACCAGCACGCCCGGGTCGTCCGGATCCTGCGCGGCCACGTACTCCTTGGCCACCAGGTTCATGCCATCGCGCAGCGGCGTCACCAGGCCCACCGCCGCACTGCGATAGAAGCCGGTCAACGTGGCGTGGGTGAAGTTCTGGTTGACGTAGCGCAGCGGCGTCCAGTCCGGCTCGGCATGCCCGCCGTTGATGTGGCCGGCGATCTGCTCCAGCTGGCTGCGCAGGTCGCGGTACTCGGAGACTTCCCCGCGCGAGACCGGTGCGATCTGTAGGTACGTGAGCGTGCCGTGCTGGTCGGGATGCCGCTCCAGGTAGCGCTCGAAACCGCGAAAGCGCTCCGGCAGCCCCTTGGAGTAGTCCAGCCGGTCCACGCCGATCGCCAGCTGGCGGTCGCGCAGGCTGCCGCGCAGGTTGCGCACCGCCTGCTTGCTCATCGCCGCCTTGGCCTGCCTGGCGATCAGTTCGGTGTCGATGCCGATGGGGAAGGCGGCCGCGCGGAGCCGGCGCCCGCCCGGTGCTTCCAGTTCGCCATCGCCCAGCAGCCGGCCGCCGCCGAACAGCCGCACGTAGGAGAGGAAGCGGTCCACGTCGCGCTGGGTCTGGAAGCCGACCAGGTCATAGGCATACAGCGTGGAGAACAGCCGCGCGTGGTCCGGCATCGCCTGCACCAGGTCGGCCGAGGGCATCGGCACGTGCAGGAAGAAGCCGATCTTGCAGCCGATCCCGCGCTCGCGCAGCAGCGAGGCCAGCGGAATCAGGTGGTAATCGTGGATCCACACCGTATCGTCTTCGCGCAGCATCGGCGCGAGCTTGTCGGCGAACATCGCGTTGACCCGGCGGTAGCCGTCGCGCTTGGCGCGGTCGTAGTCCACCAGGTCCAGCCGGAAGTGCAGCAACGGCCACAACGTGCGATTGGCGAAACCGTTGTAGTAGGCGTCCAGGTCGCGCTTGTTCAAATCCATCGTGACGAAGCGGATATCGCCATCGTCCTGTTCGTGCAGCGCGCCGCTTTCGCCGCGCGCCACCTTGCCGTTCCAACCGAACCACAACCCGCCACGTTCGCGCAGCGCGGCCAGCAGGCCCACCGCCAGCCCGCCGGCCCGGCTTTCGCCGGGCACCGCGACGCGGTTGGATACGACGACCAATCTACTCATGAAGCCTCCTGCCAACTCCGGGACAAGCGCATGGCGGCGATGATCAGCCCCACATGCGAGTACGTCTGGGGGAAGTTCCCCCATGCCTCGCCGTCCTCGAAGGCCAGGTCTTCCGACAACAGGCCCAGGTGGTTGCGACGGTCGAGGATGCGTTCGAACATCTGTCGTGCCTCGTCCTTGCGCCCGATCGCGGCGAGCGCGTCGATGTACCAGAACGTGCAGATGGTGAAACTGGTTTCCGGCTCGCCGAAGTCGTCCGGCGCGATGTAGCGGTACAGCGAATCGCCGTGCTTGAGGTCGCGGCCGATGGCCTCCACCGTGCCGATGAAGCGCGGGTCGGTGGCCTCCACGATGCCGATGTCGGCGAGCAGCAGCAGCGAGGCGTCGAGCCGGTGGCCGCCGAGCGTGTCGGTGAAGTGGTTGCGTTCCGCGCTCCAGGCTTCGCCCAGGACGTGCGCGCGCAGTTCGTCGGCGCGGGTACGCCAGTAGGCGCGGCGGTCTTCCAGGCCGAGCCGGTCGGCGATCTTGGCCAGGCGGTCGCACGCGGCCCAGCACATCGCCGCGGTGTAGGTGTGGACTTCGGCGCGGCCGCGGAATTCCCACAGGCCGGCATCGGGCACGTTGTAGAGCGCGTAGGCGCGCTCGCCCAGGGGCTCCAGGCGGCGGAAGGTGGCCGCATCGCCCGGGTCCTTCAGGCGCAGGTCGAAGAACAGCTGCGTGGAGGCGAGCACCACGCTGCCGTAGACGTCGTGTTGCTTCTGGATCCACGCCAGGTTGCCGCGCCGCACCGGGCCCATGCCGCGGTAGCCGTCCAGCGATTCGACCTCGTGCTCCTCCAGCGATGACTCGAAGCCGATGCCATACAGCGGCTGCATCGTGCCGTCGGTGGTGGCGATGTTGAAGATGTAGCCGATGAACTGCTCCATCGTGCGCGTCGCGCCGAGGCGGTTGAGCGCGCGCACCACGAACGCGGCGTCACGCAGCCAGCAATAGCGGTAGTCCCAGTTGCGCGGCGTGTGCGGCGCCTCGGGGATGGAGGTCGTCATCGCCGCGATGATCGCGCCGCTGTCCTCGTACTGGCACAGCTTCAGGGTGATCGCGCTGCGGATCACCGCCTCCTGCCAGTCCAGCGGCACGGAGAGATAGCGCACCCACTCGCGCCAGTATTCCTCGGTGCGCTCGTAGGCTTCCTGCACGTAGCCGGTGAGCGAGCGCATCAGCGATTCGTCCACGCCGATCACCAGGTGCACCGGGTGGTTGAGCACGAAGGGCAATTCGTCGCGCACGAAGCGGATCGGCACGTCGGTGGTCAGGCGCAGGGTGAAGTCCGGCAGCATCCAGCGGATGTGGTTGCTGCCCCAGGTCGATTCCGGCGCGCGCGCGCCCCAGTCGGCCAGCGGGCGCGCACGCACGACGATGCGCGGCGCGCCGGAGAGCGGGCGGATCTGCCGCACGATGCTCACCGGGCGGTAGAAACGGTTGTGGTTACGCCAGCGCGGCGCGAAGTCGATCACCTCGATCGCGCCGCCCTTGCTGTCGCGCAGGACCGTGCGCAGGATCGCCGTGTTGGGGATGTAGGCCTGCTCGCTCTCCTGGAAATCCTCAAGTTCGACCGAGAAATCGCCGCCTTCGATACGCGGCGAGAGCAGGTGGCAGAAGGCCGGGTCACCGTCGAAGGTGGGCAGGCAGCTCCAGACCACGCGGGCCTGGCGGTCGATGAGGGCACCGAAGCTGCAATTGCCGATGACGCCCAGGTCCAGGTTCGGTTCGCTCATGGGGGGAGGATCCTTGGTTGTTGCCGGGGGAGGAGCGGGAGGGTCATCCGCCGCTGGCGTTCTCCTGCAGCCAGGCGTGGACGGCGAGGGGATCGGGCAGGGCGTGGCGGGCCTGGGTCGGTTCGCGCGTGCCCACGCGCACCGCCCAGCCGCCCAGCCGCAGCGCGGCGAGGAAACCGTATTCGTCGGTGAGGTCGTCGCCGACGAACACCGGCACGCGGCCGCGGAACGGCGCGCGCTGCATCAGCTGTTCGACCGCCGTGCCCTTGTCGCTGCCCTGCGGCACGAACTCGACGACATGGTCGCCGGGCTGCAGCCGGTAGCTGGGCAGCTGGGCGATCTGGTCGTGGGCGAACGCCAGCACCGCCTCGCCGGAGTGCGGCGCGGCACGCCAGTGCAGGGCCATGCTCACGCCCTTGTCCTCGACCAGCACGCCGGGATGCGCCTGCGCCATGTGCGCGGCGCGCTGGTGCAGCGAATGCAGCCAGTCGGTGGTGTCGTCGGCGGCGGGCATGTCGCGGCGTGCGGCGAGGTCGCTGCGCAGCTCGTGGCCATGCAGGCCGGCGGCGGGCAGCCGCAGCGGGGCGAACAGCGCGTCGAGCTGGGAGAGCGGGCGGCCGCTGACCAGCGCCACGGCGCCGCCGAGGCGGTCGCTGAGCACGCCGATGGCTTCGCGCACCTGCGGCAGCAGGCGGACCCGGGCCGGGTCTTCGGAAAACTCGATCAGCGTGCCGTCGACATCGAGGAACAACGCGCAGCCGTCATCCAGCAACGGCGGCGGCGGTCGGAAAGGGGGGATTTCAGACATGCGCCCCATGATGCCAAACGGGGCGTGATATTCAGGTTATGGAACGGTGAGCGTCCACCCGGGGCGCGGACCGGGACCCGGGCGAAAGTCACCCGGGTCCCGAGCAGCCGCGGCGCGCGGGCCGCTCACGCCTGGTCAGAACGTGTATCGCACCCGCCCATACCAGTACGCGCCATTGCTGCCGATCGGCGACAGCACGTCGTAGGGCAGGTTGCCGAAGTAGTAGATGTCCTCGTTCGATTCGTCCGAATAGTTGTCCAGCACGTTCTGCCCGCCCAGCGCCACGCTCCACTGCGGGGTCACGTGGTACTCGACCTCCAGGTCCAGCTGCCACTCCGCGCCATACGTCTGGGTGGGCACGTAGCCGTCGCCGAAATCGAACACGCGCGTCGCGCTGCCATAGCGGCTCAGGCGCGACTGCAGCGACCAGCGGTCGTTGTTCCAGCTGGCGGCGAACTGCCCGCGCGTGCGCGGCGTGGCGTCGGTGAGCGTGTTGCGCTCCTCCACGCCGAACAGCACGTAGTCCGGGTCGAGCGCCAGCAGTTCGGCCGGCGTGGCGACGATGTCCTTCAGCTCGGTCTTGGCATAGCTGTAGGTGCCGGTGAGCAGCAGCTGGCCGCCGGCCAGCGCCTGTCGCCAGTTGGCGACCAGCTCGGCGCCGCGCGTGCGGGTGTCGGCGGCGTTGACGAAGAAGCTCGCGCTCTGCACGCCGGAGACGCCGAAGTTGTCCTCCACGAAGGTGGTCAGCGCATCGCCGGTGATGTCTTCCGAGAGCGCCACGCGGTCGTCGATGTCGATCTGGAAGAAGTCCAGCGACAGGTCGAAGTGCTCGCCCACGCGGCTGGTGAAGCCGAAGCTGTAGTTGCGCGACTTCTCCGGATCCAGCGGCTGCGCGCCGAGTGCCTGCGCGATCGGGTTGTTCACCGAGAGCAGGCGGCCCTGGGTGAGGCGGCCGGCGGCGTCGTAGCCGGTGGAGGTGGCCTCGTAGCCGATCTGGCTCAGCGAGGGCGCGCGGAAGTTGTTGGAGATCGCCGCGCGCAGCGCGAAGGCCGGCACGAACTCGTAGCGCGCGGCGAGCTTGCCGGTCCACTGGCTGCCGAAGTCCTGGTAGTGCTCGTAGCGCCCGGCGATGTCGGTGGAGAACTTCTCGCCGAACTGGCTCGACAGGCTCACGTAGGCGCCGAGCACGTTGCGCGACAGGTCGGCCTCGTCCTGCGGGCTCAGGCCGCCGCCGGCCTGCGAGCCGGTCGGGCGGTCGGTGTACGGGCCGGCCGCGTAGCTGGCGGGGTCGCCGGCGTGCGTGCGGTATTCCTCGCGGCGCAGCTCCACGCCGGTGCCCAGCGTATGGGTGGCCGCGTCGGTGTTGAACACCCGGCTCAGGTCGAAGTTGCCCACCGTCTGCGCGAAGGCATAGCTGCCGGTGCGGAAGCGGGTCGGGCTGGTCGGGCCGAGCGAGGCATTGAGCGAATTCTTCAGGCGGTAAGTGAAATCGTTGCGGCCGTAATCGACGCTGGCGTCGTAGTCCCATTCGCCCCACTGGCCACGCGCGCCGGCCACCAGCTGCAGGTCCTGGTTGTCGCCCAGCGACACCGGCCGGTAGCCGTTCGGGTAGACCTCCGGCCAGTTGCTGCTGTCGTCCGGGTAGCGGAAGTAGTTGTCGCCCTCGGTGTCGCGCGAGTTGTAGGTGCCGAAGGCGTAGAGGCGGCCGTTGCCGTCCTGGCCGAACGGCAGCTCGCCGTTGAACCACACGTTGACGTCCTCGCTGTGGCCATCGCCCATCGCGTAGTTGCGCTTGCCCTGCAGGGCGAGGTTGTTGTCGGTCTGCTCCCACGGCGGGATGAGGTCGAAGCCGGCGCGGTTGGTGGCCTCGCGGTTCTTGAGTTCGAAACCGGCCTTGATGAAACCGCCGTCGCCGCCCAGCCGCGTGCCGGCCTTGGCGCTGAGGAAGGTGGTCTGGCCGTCGGTGATCGTGCGGTCGATCGGCTTGAGGTCGGTGTGGTGGGCGCCGAAGCTGGCTTCCACCGCGCCGCTGTCCGGGTCGTTGTCCAGGATCACGTTGATCACCCCGGCGATGGCATCGGAGCCGTACTGCGCGCCGGCGCCATCGCGCAGCACTTCGATGCGCGAGATCGCGCTGACCGGAATCGAGTTGAAGTCGACCGGCGTGGTGCCCTTGCCGATCTTGCTGTCGGTGTTGACCAGCGCCGAGACATGGCGGCGCTTGCCGTTCACCAGCACCAGCACCTGGTCCGGCGACAGGCCGCGCAGCTGCGCGGCGCGGATGTGGTCGGCGCCACCGGAGTTGGACTGGCGCGGGAAATTGAACGAGGGCAGCAGCGCCTGCAGCGCACTGCCCAGCTCGCCGTTGACCACGCCGGCCTTGCGGATGTCCTCGGCGGTGAGCACGTCCACCGGCGCGGTGGATTCGAGCACGGTGCGGTTGCTGGCGCGGGTGCCGGTGACGATCACCGTGTCCAAGGTGGTGGCGCTGGTGGCGTCCTGGGCAAAGGCGGGCGCGGCGAGCGCGAGCGACAGGGCACTGGCCAGGGCGAGCGGGCGGGGCAGAGGGCGATGCATGGGGGGAGCTCCAACGGTGACGAAGGATGAACATTCATCCGGATGAAGCGATATGTTAACTTTCCGTCGCCGCCCAGTGGTCGGGTTTTCGACATGAAGTCATCGCCGCTGGTTATGAGTCGCCGCGTCGCGGCCGGCTAATCTCCCCGTCCTCCCGTAGAGAAGTCTCCCCCGTGTTCCAGCCCGTCGCCGTCCTGCGCAGTTCGTTCCTTGCCTTCTCGCTCCTGCTGGCCGGTTGCGCCGCCACGCCGGTTTCCACCCCGCCTGCCAGTGCCACCGCCGACCTGCGCGGCGACGCGCTGCGTCCTGCGCAGGCCAGCGGCTGGGTGCGCAGCGAGCTGTATTTCGGCGTCGGCGAGGAAAGCGGGACGGCCGACCGTCCGCAGGACGCGCCGATCAGCGAGGAACGCTGGCGCGCTTTCCTCGACAAGGAGGTCACGCCGCGCTTCCCCGATGGGCTCACCGTGTTCGACGCCTATGGCCAGTGGCTGTTCCGCGGCGCGCCGCAACCCAACCGCCTGCGCACCAAGGTGCTGGTGATCCTGCACGAGGACACGCCGCAGCGGCGCGCCGACATCGAGGCGATCCGCCTGGCATGGAAGCAGGCCACCGGCCACCAGTCGGTGCTGTGGTCGCGCCAGCCGGTCGAAGTGTCGTTCTGATCGCCCCGTCCTTCCTTCTCCCGGTCTTCGCATGAACACTTCCGCCCCCGCCGCGCGCCCGCGCTGGTTTGTCGCCGGCGACCTCAACGGCTTCTTCGGCCTGCTGGTCGACAACCTGACCATCCTCGGCTTCATCTCGATGGCGTTGATCGGGCTGTTCCAGTTCCCCGCCGAGATCGTGTTCACCCGCATGTTCCCCGGCACCGCGTTTGGCGTGCTGGTCGGCAACCTGCTCTACACGCTGATGGCCCGCCGCCTGGCCGCGCGTACCGGACGCGAGGACGTCACCGCCATGCCGCTGGGCCTGGATGCGCCCACCAGCATCGGCATGGCGTTGCTGGTGCTCGGCCCCGCGTTCGTCGCGTTCAAGGCGCAAGGCCAGAGCCCGGCCGATGCGGCGATCGCCACCTGGCAGCTCGGCATGGCCTCGCTGGTGGTGATGGGGCTGCTCAAGCTGGTGCTGTCGTTCTTCGGCGAAGCGGTGACGCGCGCGTTGCCGCGTGCTTCGCTGCTGGGCTCCATCGCCGGCATCGCGCTGGTGCTGATGGGCCTGCTGCCGCTGCTGGAAACGCTGCGCGCACCGGTGGCCGGCTTCGTCACGCTAGGCTTGCTGCTGTACGTGCTGATCGCCAAGGGCCGCTTGCCGTTGCCGTTGCCCGGCGTGCTGGTGGCGCTGATCGTCGGCACCGCGCTGTATTACGGGCTGGGCCTGGCCGGCCTGGGCGCGCCGGGCTTCGCGCTGCCGGCGTGGACGCCGCTGTCGGTGGTGCTGCCGTGGCCGAGCCTGGGCTTCCTCGAAGGCCTGCCGAACACCGTGCCCTACCTGCCGCTGCTGCTGCCGTTCGGCCTGCTGATGGTGGTGGGCGGCATCAACGTGAGCGAAAGCGCGCGCGCGGCCGGTGATGATTACCGTACCCGCGACATCCTGCTGGTCGAAGCCTTCGCCACGCTGGTGGCCGGCGTGTGCGGCGGTGTCGCGCAGACCACGCCGTACATCGGCCAGCCGGCCTACAAGCACATGGGCGCGCGCAGCGGCTACACGCTGCTGACCGGCCTGTTCGTCGGCATCGGCGGCATGCTCGGGCTGATCTCCGGGCTGGTGCAGTGGCTGCCGCTGGCGGTGCTGGCGCCGATCATCGTCTACGTCGCCATCGACATCACCACCCAGGCCTTCCAGGCCACGCCGCCGCGCCATGCCGGCGCGATGGTGCTGGGCTTCCTGCCTTCGGTGGCCTACCTGCTGGCGATCAAGGCGCCGGGCTGGATCGCCCCGGAGCAGCTGCACGCGCTTACCACCACGGCCGACGCGCATGGCCTGCCGGAGCTGGCGGTGATCTTCACCCTCGGCAACGGCTTCATCATCACCGCGATGCTGTGGACGGCGACGGTGGCGGCGATGATCGACGGCCGGCTGCGGCGCGCATCGGTGTTCCTGCTGGTGGCCGCCGCATTGGCGCTGTTCGGGCTGATCCATTCGGTGGACCCGCGCGGCGGCATCTACCTGCCGTGGCAGCTGGAAGGATTGGCGCGCACGATCAGCTGGCAGTTCGTCGGCGCGTATGTCGTGCTGGCGGCGGTGCTCGCGCTGCTGTCGTTCACGCCGGGCGCGCCGAAACGCACAACCTGAGCTGACGCGGCGGGGGAACCCTCGCGGATCGTGGCTGTCCTAAGGGCGGTCACATACGCAAAAGAGGGAAGCCACCGACATGCAGACACGCGAACACGCCCGCTGGCCCTGGTTGCTCGGCGCCGTGGTACTGATCGGCGCGGGCGTCTGGCTGTTCCGGCCGCAGGGCGCGCAGGCGCCCGCGACGGTCGCGGCCAAGGGCGAAGCCGCGCCCACGCTCACGAACACGCCGCCCGCGCCAGCGCCGGCCGCCGCGCCGGCCATCGCGCATCCCATCGCGCCGGATGCGGCCGCCGACGCGGCGATTCCCGCACTCGGCAGCAGCGACGGCGCGGTGTTGTCGGCGCTGGCCGGCGTGGTGGGCGACGACGGCGCGCTGGCAATCCTGCTGCGCGACCACCTCGTGCAGCGCCTCGTGGTGATGGTGGACAACCTGCCGCAGCGGAGCATCGCGCCGCGTGCGCTGGCGTATCGACCGCTGCAGGACACGCTCGCCACCGCGACGGGCGACGACCAGGTGCAGGTGCTCGATACCGCCGCCAATGCCCGTCGCTACGCGCCCTTCGTGCGCGCGTTCGTGCAGGCCGATGCCTCGGCGCTGGCCGGCGCCTACCGTCGCTTCTATCCGCTGTTCCAGCAGGCGTATGTCGAGGTCGGCCCGCCGCAGGGCTATTTCAATGACCGCCTGGTCACGGTGATCGACCATCTGCTGCAGACACCCGTGCCGCGGCAGCCGCTGGCGGTCGTACCGGGGGCCAATGGCAAGCTGCGATTCGCCGACCCTTCGCTGGAGTCGTTGTCGGTCGGCCAGAAGGCGGTGCTGCGCCTGGCGCCGGAGCAGGCCGAGGCGGTGAAGCAGCAGCTGCGGGCGTTCCGCGCGGCGATCACCGGCGCCTGAGGCTCACGCCTCTTCGGCTACCCTGCTCGCCGTCGCAGTGGGCGGGAGGGTCGCGCGATGGGCTCGAAAGCAAACAGGGGCAGTGGGTGGCTGCTGTGCGCGGTGATCTGCGCGGCGACCGCGACGGCGGCCATGCGCCCGGTGCTTCGCCTGGACGACGCGCGCCGGTTCGCGCGGGTGTTCGAAAGCGGGCAGGGCCGGCCCGACGCCAATCAGTTGCAGCGTGGCTACCTGGATCCCGGCACCGCGGGCCTGCGGGCTTACATCGCCGACGGCGTGGGAAGCGCCGCGCAGCTCGCGCAGGCCATAGCGGCCGACCCCGGCAAGTACCGGTACGCGATGGACGAATGCCTGGCGGCGATGCCATCGCAGGAAGCCGGCGTGGCCGCCGTGCTGGAGGCCTATCGTGAGCGCTTCCCCGAAGCGCGGTTGCCCGCGGTGGATGTCGTGTTCGGCAGCGGGAACGCGCTGGGCCTGGCGACATCGCAACGCACGGTTGGCATCAGCCTGGAGCAGCTGTGCGCACAGCCGGACTGGCGCGTGAGCCTGCGTACCCTCGTCGCGCACGAAACCGCGCACACCCTGCAGCCGCTGCTCTCCGAAGACAGCCCCCTGCGGCGCGACCTGCTGGCGTGGGCCTTGCGCGAGGGGGCGGCCAGTCATCTCGCGGCGGACATCACCGGCGGTACGGCGGATGGCGCCGACAATGCGTGGGCCATGGCCCGGGAGCAGGCCTTGCTGCGCCAGTTCCTGGATGACCGGCAGACCCTGCGTACCCATTGGCAGGGCGCCTCGCCGGACCCTGAAGCCATCGCCGCCGGTACGCGCTGGATGTGGAACAGCGGCCGCGAGGACGGCGGCCCGCCCGACCTGGCGTACTGGGTGGGCGTGCGGATATGGGCTGCCTACCGCGACCGCCATCCGCGGCAGGCCTTGCGCGCGATGATCGCGCTACCCGATGCCGACCAGGTCTTGCGGGATAGCGGGTATGCGCAGTCGCTGGGCGTGTCCGTGGACGACGCGCGGCCCGCGGGGCCTTGAATCAGGTGGCTTGATCCAGCCACGCCAGCTTGCGCGACTTCGGCAGTTGCTTGAGTTCCCACTCCGCGCGCGAGGCACTGGCGCGGTCGGGGAAGGGACGGCTGCCGAGCAGTTCCACCGGCGGGAAGGCGCGCGTATAGCGCGCGCCGCGTCCGGCCGCGTGGGCGGCGTAACGCGCCGCCACGTCGTTGGTGATGCCCGCGTAATAGCTGCCGTTGCGGCACAACAGCAGGTACACGTGCCAGCCGGTGACCGTCTCTCCGCTCACGCGCCGATCAGGCTTTCGGCCGGGATGCCGAGGTTGCGGTGCAGCTTGCGGATCATTTCCAGCGTCAGGCCGCGCTTGCGGTTGAGTACCTCGTAGACGCGATTCGGTTGGCCGATCGACGGCACCAGGTCCTTCACCGACAGCCCCGCTTGTTCCATCCGGAAGCGGATCGCCTCGATGGGGTCGGGGGCATCGATGGGGAAATGCCGGGCCTCGTAGGCCTCCACCAGCGTCACCAGGATCTCGAAGCGATCGCCTTCCGGCGATGCCGGCTCGGGCTCGTGGTCGAAGTACGCCGACACCTCGCGCAGCGCGTTGCGGTAGTCGGCATCGTTGCGGATGGGATGGATGTTCATGGCACCTCCACGGTGGCAGCGTCGATCCGGTCGTATTCGGCATGCGTGCCGACGAACTTGATGTACACCGCCTCGAACCGGTAAGCCACGGCAGCGACCAGGCGGTAGTCGTTGCCCTTGAGGTTGAAGACCACGCGGTTCCGTCCGACGAAGCTGGCGCTGGCGTAGCGCGCCTTGATGTCCTGCGGAGTGAGCCATTTGCCGTGCCGGGCCTCGTCATGCCAGGCCTTGAGCGCTTGCTCGGCGGCCGGGTGACGTCGCCAGAAATCCCTCAGGCAGCCGACCGCAATCACTCGCATGAAGCTAGCCTAGTCCCATTATGGGATCATCGCAAGCCGCGCAACTGCACAACGCAAAAACTACCCGTCTCACCCACTCTTGAAACACGTCTGCTTAACCGCATCTGGTGATCATTGCCGGCGCAGCCGGCCCCTTCTATTCCAAGAGGAACGCCCACCATGCGGATGGACAAGCTCACCTCGCGTTTCCAGCAGGCGCTGGCCGACGCGCAGTCGCTGGCCGTTGGTCGCGACCACAACATCATCGAACCGGTCCACGTGATGACCGCGCTGCTGGACCAGTCCGGCGGCAGCACCCGGCCGCTGCTCGCGCAGGCCGGCGTCAACGTGCCCGTGTTGCGCGAACGCCTCGGCGAAGCGCTCGACAAACTGCCCAAGGTGTCCGGCCAGGAAGGCAACCTGTCGATCGGCAATGACCTGACCCGCCTGCTCAACCAGACCGACAAGCTGGCCCAGCAGCACGGCGATGCCTTCATCGCCAGCGAGTGGTTCGTGCTGGCCGCCGCCGACGATGGCGGCGCGCTGGGCATGGCGATGCGCGCCGCCGGCGCGGACAAGCGCCGCATCGACGCGGCGATCGAGAAAGTGAGGGGAGGGGAGACCGTGCAGAGCGAGAACGCCGAAGACCAGCGCCAGGCACTGGAGAAGTTCACCATCGACCTCACCGCGCGCGCGGAGAGCGGCAAGCTCGACCCGGTGATCGGCCGCGACGAGGAGATCCGCCGCACCATCCAGGTCCTGCAGCGCCGCACCAAGAACAACCCGGTGCTGATCGGCGAACCCGGCGTGGGCAAGACCGCCATCGTCGAAGGGCTGGCCCAGCGCATCATCAACGGCGAAGTGCCCGAGGGCCTGCGCGGCAAGCGCGTGCTCTCGCTGGACATGGGCGCGCTGATCGCCGGCGCCAAGTTCCGCGGCGAATTCGAGGAGCGCCTGAAGGGCGTGCTCAACGACCTGGCCAAGAACGAAGGGCAGATCATCCTGTTCATCGATGAGCTGCACACCATGGTCGGCGCCGGCAAGGCCGATGGCGCGATGGACGCGGGCAACATGCTCAAGCCGGCGCTGGCGCGCGGCGAGCTGCACTGCATCGGCGCCACCACGCTGGACGAATACCGCAAGTACATCGAGAAGGACGCCGCGCTGGAGCGCCGTTTCCAGAAGGTCTTCGTGGGCGAGCCGACGGTGGAGGACACCATCGCCATCCTGCGCGGGCTGAAGGAAAAGTACGCCGTGCACCATGGTGTGGAGATCACCGACCCGGCGATCGTCGCGGCGGCCACGCTGTCCAACCGCTACATCACCGACCGCCAGTTGCCGGACAAGGCCATCGACCTGATGGACGAAGCCGCCAGCCGCATCCGCATGGAGATCGACTCCAAGCCGGAGGAGCTGGACCGCCTGGAGCGCCGGCTGATCCAGCTCAAGATCCAGCGCGAGATGCTGAAGAAGGAGAAGGACGAAGCCTCGCAGAAGCGCCTGGCCGACCTGGAATCCGACATCGACGGGCTGGAGCGCGAATTCTCCGACCTCAACGAAATCTGGAAGTCGGAGAAGGCCGCGTTGCAGGGCGCGACCAGGATCAAGGAGCAGATCGAGCAGGCCAAGCTGGACCTGGAGGCCGCGCAGCGCCGCCAGGACTTCGCCAAGATGAGCGAGATCCAGTACGGCCAGCTGCCGCAGCTGGAAAAGCAGCTGGCGATGGCGGGCGAGGCCGAGCAGAAGGACTTCAAGCTGGTGCAGGACCGCGTGACCGACGAGGAGATCGCCGAGGTGGTCTCGCGCTGGACGGGCATCCCGGTCAACAAGATGCTCGAAGGCGAGCGCGACAAGCTGCTGCGCATGGAAGACGTGCTGCACCACCGCGTGGTGGGGCAGGAGGAAGCCATTCGCGTGGTATCCGATGCCGTGCGGCGTTCGCGCGCGGGCCTGTCGGATCCGAACCGTCCGAGTGGCTCGTTCCTGTTCCTGGGCCCGACGGGCGTGGGCAAGACCGAGCTGTGCAAGGCGTTGGCCGATTTCCTGTTCGACAGCAGCGACGCGATGATCCGCATCGACATGAGCGAATTCATGGAGAAGCATTCGGTGGCGCGGCTGATCGGTGCGCCCCCGGGGTACGTGGGCTATGAGGAAGGCGGCTATCTCACCGAGGCGGTGCGTCGCCGGCCGTATTCGCTGATCCTGCTGGACGAGGTGGAGAAGGCGCACACGGACGTCTTCAACATCCTGTTGCAGGTGCTGGACGATGGCCGGCTGACGGATGGCCAGGGTCGCACGGTGGACTTCCGCAACACGGTGATCGTGATGACCTCCAACCTGGGCTCGCACCAGATCCAGGAGTTGAGTGGTGACGACTCGCCGGAGGCCTACGTGCAGATGAAGGCCGCGGTGATGGGCGTGGTGCAGGCGCATTTCCGGCCGGAGTTCATCAACCGGCTGGATGACATCGTGGTGTTCCATCCGCTGGACAAGCAGCAGATCAAGCAGATCGCCAAGATCCAGATGGCGGGGCTGGAGAAGCGGCTGGGCGAGCGTGGCTTGCGGATCGAGGTGAGCGACAAGGCGTTTGATCTTCTGGGCAACGTTGGTTTCGACCCCGTGTATGGCGCGCGCCCCTTGAAGCGGGCGATCCAGGCGCAGTTGGAGAATCCGCTGGCGCAGAAGATTCTCGGTGGCGAGTACGTAGGTGGAGATGTGATCAAGGTGGATGCAGAGGGCGGGCAGTTGGTTTTTGCCAAGGGGTGATTTTCTGCATCTGCTGATTTGGAAGAGGCCTGAGCGAGAGTTCGGGCCTCTTTCGTTTTGGGGTGTGGAGTTTTGTTGGTTGGCGGTATGGTTTTTTTTGATGGCGCGTTCGGGGTGTGCGGTAGGTTGCGTTGCCTTACGGTGCGGGCACCGGCCTGCCGTATAGGGGCGTCACGGCTCGGGCGAACGTCCTGTTCGACTCTCGCGGCTAATCCCGCTTTGCGGGCTTAGCCCCCAAAGTTTGCTGCGCAAACTTCGGGCCCCAGCTTCTGCCTTGCCTATCCCCCGCGGCTTCGCCGCGCCCCCCTTAACAAAGGGGGGCTCTTCTCCAGAGAGAGAAAGAAGAAAACCCGTGGCCATGCCACGGCTTTTTGCGCTGCGATTCGCCTTTCTTTCCTCGCCGGTCGAAGAGAGCCGTGGGGTGTGCGGGGGCGAAGCGCGCTCGGGGG